>CAYQDU010000005.1:12367-60317 GCA_964416275.1 uncultured Anaerolinea sp.
GGCGAGCTTCGCTGGGCGAGCTTCGCTGGGCGAGCTTCGCTGGGCGAGCTTCGCTCGCCTGAAAAGAGATGTTCAGGTGATTTGTCGCACGGAGTGCAACAAAATCTCCTGAACATCTCTTTCTGAGGGCGCTCGGAGAGCGCCATACTTACCCCACAGTTTCGTGGGGTGGTATCCATAATTTTCCGGCTACCGGTAAAGCCCCTGGGCGGCGATCTGCTGCCACACCGTTTCGGGCAGGAAATAGCGGTAGGCCCGCCCTGCAGCGATGCGCCGGCGAATATCCGACGAGGCAATCTCCAACTGCGGCGCGTCAACAAAGCGCACCCGCGCTTTCACCCCCGGCAGTTGAGCCTCCAGGGCCTCCAGATCGACTGTCTCGCCCAGGCGGCACATTACGCCGATTTCATCGGCAGCCTGCACAAAGGCGCGTGGGTCATGCCAGGTGGGCAGATCGACCAGCGAATCGGCCCCCATCAGATACACCAGGCGCGCCCCAGGGGATTGAGCGTGCAGCAGGCGCAGCGTGTCTACAGCGTAATGCGGCGGCGGCCGGTCGATGTCGAGGCGCGAAACATCGAAATCGGGGTTATCATTCAGAGCGGCGCGCAGCAGGGCCAGGCGAGTTTCCAGGGGCGAAATCGGACGCCCGGCCTTGTGAGGCGGGTTGGGGGTCAGCACCCATAAGACCCGATCCAGCTCCAACTGGTCGAGGGCCTCGGCTGCCAATACCAGGTGGCCCAGGTGAGGCGGGTCGAACGTGCCGCCATAGACCCCCAGGCGCATCAATCGCTCCACTCCAGCTCGTAATCGCCAATAAAGACCGTGTCGCCTTCCTGCACCCCGGCCTTGCGCAAGGCGGCGTCGATGCCCAGGGTTTCGAGCAGCCTTTGGAAGCGGCGTACGGCGTCGTAATGCTCCCAATAGGTCATGGCGGCGGCCCGCTCGATGGCGGCCCCATGCACGTGGAAGCCGTCTTCGTCCTGGCTGATGGTAAAGGCTTTGGGGTCGGTCTCCGCCCGGTAAACCGGCGTCTCCTGAGCAGCAGAGGGCGGGGGCGCTTCCTGGAGCAGCTGCGCCGCCCGGTAGAGCAGGGGGCGCACCTCGCTGTGGGCGGCGGCCGAAATGGCAAACGGCTCCGGGTCGATGTTCAGCCCCTTGCCGGGTTTGCCCAGGCGCTTCTTGAGCTGGGCTTTCAGCTTGGGCCAGCGCTCCTGCACTTCATCCAGGTCCATCTTGCTCACCGCCACAACCTGCGGCTTGCGGGCCAGGTCGGGGTCAAACAGGGCCAGCTCGCTGTTGATCTGATCGAAATCACCCAGGGGGTCTTCGGCCATTCCATCGAGCAGATGGATCAAGACCCGCGTGCGCTGGACATGGCGCAGGAACTCGAAACCCAGCCCCACCCCCTGGTGAGCGCCCTCGATCAGGCCGGGGATGTCGGCCAACACCAGGGCGGTCTCGTCGTCCAGCACGGCCACACCCAGGTTCGGCTCCAGGGTGGTGAAGGGATAGGGAGCGATTTTGGGCTTTGCGTTGGTCACAGCCGCCAGCAGGGTCGATTTACCAGCGTTCGGCACGCCAACGATGCCCACATCGGCGATCAGCTTCAGTTCCAGGCGCAGGTTGCGAGCCTGGCCCGGCTCGCCGCGCTCGGCCACCCGCGGCACCTGGTGAATGGAGTTGGCGAAATGGGTATTGCCGCGCCCGCCGCGCCCGCCCACAGCGACGACCAGGCGCTGGCCCGGCTCCACCAGATCGCCCAGCAACTCGCCGGTATCGTGGTCGTATACAATGGTGCCGGGCGGCACCTGGATCGCCAGGTCGTCGGCCGAGCGCCCGGTCATGTTCTGTTTGGCGCCGTTGGCCCCATCGCCGGCGTTGAATTTGCGTTTATAGTTAAAATGATTGAGCGTATTCAGCGTCGGCGCTACTTCCAGGACGACGTCGCCGCCCCGCCCGCCATCGCCGCCATCCGGCCCGCCGCGCGGGACGTATTTCTCGCGCCGGAAGTGCACGGCTCCATCGCCGCCCTTCCCGCTTTGGACAAAGATTTCTGCCTGATCGATGAACATAGCCTGATTATAAACGGTTAACGTAGATTCAGCGGGGCGGCTGGCGTGCAGAGCCGCCCAACGGCTGTATTTCGCAGCCCGACCTCTCGGTTGGGTACCACTCCATTTTAACCGTGGGGCAGCCCAGGACGCTCTTCGAGCGCCTTCAAAAAGAGCTGTTCCGTGGATTTTGTCGCACTTCGGGCGACAAAATCCACGATCAATCCTCTTTCCAGGCGTTGATGTTTGTGACTTTATTGTGGGGAATTGCACAATAGCAAAAAATGTGGTAAATTCGTATCCGATTGAGGAGGAAATTAACCGTATGGCAAGCAAACCGATCCCCGAGATTGTCGTTGGGCGGCTGCCGCAGTATCTGCGCTCGCTGCAGCGCATGGCGCGCGAAGGCCGCATGGTCACATCGTCGCAGGAGTTGGGTGAACGGTTAGGCATTTCGGCCGCCCAGATCCGCAAAGACCTGTCGCAGTTTGGCGAATTTGGCAAGCAAGGCACAGGCTATCACATCCCCTACCTGATCGAGCAGATCCAGAAAATCCTGCACGTCGATCACGAATGGGATGTGGTCATTGTCGGGGCGGGCGCCGTGGGCAGCGCCATCGCCCGTTACAAAGGCTTTGCCAACCGCGGTTTCAAGGTCAAGATGATCTTCGACACCGACCCGGCCAAGATTGGCAGCCAGGTAGGTGAGTTTATCGTCCAGGATTACACCAGCCTGCCGGAGGCGCTGCGCCAGAGCGGGATCAAGATCGCCATGATTGCGGTGCCGTCTGACGACGCGCAAAAGGTAGCCGACGAACTGGTGCAGGCCGGGATCAAAGCCATCTTGAATTACGCCCCCCTCAGCCTGAACGTTCCGCCCAACGTGCGGGTGCAGTATATCGATCCGTCGATCCACCTGCAGCGGATGACCTACTACATCGACGAGTAAGAAGGCTTGTACGAGGGACTCCCTCGTGAAATATACCTTTGCCGCCGAAGGCGAGATTTGATCTATGGATGAGGTCTGCGGGCGGCTACGCCGCCCGCAGACCTCATCCATAAAAAATTTTCCGGCGAAGCCGGGAAAAGCGTAAAATTTATACGGGGGGTAAATTTCGTTTGATAAGCGGCAGCATCGCCAGAGCGCGGGCGGCGCCCTCAGCGGTGCAGGTGGTGGGGTTATCTACCAGGTAGGCCGGCACACCCAGTTCTTTGGTCATCAACTTGTCAATGCCGCGCAGCAGCGCCCCGCCGCCGGTCAAGGCTACGCCCCGGTCGATGATGTCGGACACCAGCTCGGGCGGGGTCTTTTCCAGCACCCGGCGGGCGGTCTCGATGATCTCGCCCAGCGGCTCGCGCAGCGCTTCCACCACCTCGCCGGTGGTGAGAGTAGCCGGACGGGGCAGGCCGGATACCTGATCCTGCCCCTGCACCTCGACGGTCTGTTCTTCGTCTTGCGGCACGGCCGCCCCAATGCGGATTTTGACCTGTTCGGCGGTGAGCTGGCCGATAATCAGGCCGTATTTTTTGCGCACGTAGCCCACGATAGCTTCATCCAGCGCCACGCCGCCTTTGCGCAGGGTTTCGGCCGCCACCACGCCATACATTGCCATCACCGCCGCCTGGGTGGCCCCCCCGCCCAGGCTGATGAGCATATTGCCCGAAGGTGTGCCAATCGGCAGGTCCACCCCCAGGGCGGCGGCCAGGGGCTGCCATACCAGATAGCCCTCGGCCGCCCCAGCCTGGAGGGTGGCTTCATGCACCGCCCGGCGCTCCACACTGGTAACACCCCACGGGACGGTAATCATTACCCGCGGCCGGCTGAACGGGCGAAACGACCCTACCAGCTTCTTCAGCATGTAGGTCAGAATGCCCATCGTAACTTCATAATCGACGATTACGCCGTTCACCAATGGGCGCGTGACTTCCAACGACTCTGGCACTTTGCCGAGCATGTCGGAAGCCTCTTGCCCCCAGGCGACCATTTTTTGTTCTTCGATGACGATGGCTGCGACGGTAGGTTCCTGGAGTACGAGCTGGCCCCCCTCGGCCACGCGCACAAACAGGGTTCCCAGGTCTACGCCCAGTTCCCTGGAAAATAGGGCCATAAAATATCAGTGATCTCCGTGATCGATATGGATGGGGCGCACCGTGCCTTGTCCGAAGCGCCGAGCGGCTTCCAGGCGCAGGTTCGAGCGTTTCAAGGCCGCTTCCATCGCCAGGTAGGCGTCGGTTTCGGGCGGAATGCCCTTTTCCAAAAATTCTTCGGCCCGCCGCCGGGCAGCCTCGGCGCGGGCTACGTCAATCTCATGCACATTTTCGGCCGCGTCGGCCAGCACGGTGATGATCTCCGGCTGGATTTCTACCACCCCACCTGCAATCGTAAAATGCTCTTCCTGCCCCTGGTTGCGGACAGTCAGAATTCCATACTTCAATGTAGACAGCAGCGGCGCGTGGTGCGGCAAAATGCCCATCTGCCCGTCCGAGCCAGGCACGATGACCATATCCGCGTCGCCTTCGTATACCATGCGATCTTGAGAAACGATCTCACACCGGATTGGCATTCGGGGTTCCTCGCCTTACTTCAGGCTCTCCCGGCTGGGCCGGAGAGTTCTGATCTTTGGGGAAGTTGCGGGGGCGGCCCCGCAACTTCCCTAATAATAGTTCTATTCCCGCCATCGGCGGAAGACTCTTACTTCATCTTCTCTGCCTGCTCGCGCACTTCGTCGATAGAGCCGACCAGCATGAAAGCCTGTTCCGGAACATCATCGTGCTTGCCGTCCAGGATTTCACGGAAGCCGCGCACGGTCTCTTTGAGCGGCACATAGCGGCCCTCGCGGCCGGTGAACTGCTGGGCCACAAAGAACGGCTGTGAGAAGAAGCGCTCGATCTTGCGCGCCCGGCCTACCACCAGCTTATCGTCTTCGCTCAGCTCATCCACGCCCAAGATGGCGATGATGTCTTGCAGGTCTTTGTAGCGCTGCAGCACCCGCTGCACTTCGCGAGCCGTGTTGTAATGCTCCTCGCCCACAATCTGCGGATCGAGAATGCGGGACGTCGAGGTAAGCGGATCGACTGCCGGGTAGATGCCCTTGGCTGCGATGGAGCGCTCGAGGGCGATGGTGGCGTCCAGATGGGTGAAGGTGGCCACCGGGGCCGGGTCAGAATAATCGTCGGCCGGCACGTACACGGCCTGCATCGAGGTGATCGAGCCGGTGCGGGTGGAGGTAATGCGCTCTTGCAGTTCGCCCATCTCGGTCGCCAGAGTAGGCTGGTAGCCCACCGCCGAGGGCATACGTCCTAACAGGGCCGACACTTCTGAACCCGACATCGAGAAGCGGAAGATGTTGTCGATGAACAGCAGCACATCTTTGCCCTGATCGCGGAAGTATTCGGCCATCGACAGGGCCGAAAGCGCCACGCGCAGACGCACGCCCGAAGGCTCATTCATCTGTCCGTAGACCATCACCGTGTCTTTGATTACGCCCGATTCGTTCATTTCGCGGTAGAGCTGCGTGCCTTCGCGAGTGCGCTCGCCCACCCCGGCGAAGACCGAGTTGCCCTGGTGTTCCAGCGCAATCGAGCGGATCAGTTCCATGATGACCACCGTCTTGCCTACGCCTGCGCCGCCGAAGACCCCGGTCTTGCCGCCTTTGGTGAAGGGGGCGATCAGGTCGATGACCTTAATGCCGGTCTCAAACGTTTCTACCCGCGTGGCCTGTTCGGAAAACGGTGGAGCCGGGCGGTGGATGGGGTAACGCATATGCACGTCAACCGGGCCTTTGCGGTCCACCGGCTGGCCCAACACGTTGAACACCCGGCCCAGCGTCTCTGGCCCCACAGGCACCTGGATTGGAGCGCCGGTCGCATAGGCCGGGACGCCGCGCTGCAAACCGTCGGTGGCGTCCATCGCCACGGTGCGCACCCAGTTATTGCCTAGGTGCTTTTCTACTTCCAGCACCAGGGTATCCTGCCCATCGCGGGGTACTTCGATGGCCTCAAAAATCTCCGGCAAGTTTTCGGCCGGGAATTCAACGTCTACCACACCACCCAGGATCTGTACCACACGTCCTTTTACTCTTGCCATCCTTGCCTCCGTCACTCCTGTTGGCTGCTCAACTGGCCTGGCTCAACGCTTCTGCGCCGCCGGCAATGTCCAGAATTTCGTTGGTAATCGTCTGCTGGCGGGCTTTGTTGTACTGTAATTGCAGATCGTCCGCCAGGGTTGCGGCGCTGTCGGTGGCGTTTTTCATGGCCACCATGCGGGCGGCATGCTCGCTCGCCAGCGATTCCATGATTGCCTGATAGACCTGCAGAGCGGTGAAGCGCGGCACAATCTCGTTCAAAATCCGCTCCTGGCTTGGCTCGTAGATATACGAAGCGCCCAGGCCCATTTGGGCGGTCTCAAAACGGCTCACCCGGTCTTCACTCTCATCGCTCACTTCGAGCGGCAGGAGCTTCTTGATGGTGGGAACCTGGCGGGCCATATTGATGAAACGGGTGTAGATAATGTACACCTCGTCGGCCTTGTCGTCCAAGAATTCCTCTACCGCCAGGCGGCCAATGGCCGAAACGTCGGCAAAGCTGGGAGCAGCTGGCAAGTTGCTGAACTCACCCACCACGCTCTGGCGGCGGCGCAGCATCAGATCGCGGCCGCGCCGTCCCACCGTGATGTAATGCACCGGCACTTCAGAGCGCCCAAAGCGCTGCATAGCAAAGCGCGCCACGTTGCTGTTATAGGCCCCGGCCAGGCCACGATCACCGGTGATTAAGATCACCAGAATGGCGTTCACGTTTTCGCGGCGCAGCAGCAGCGGGTGCAGATTCTCGCGGCCCGGCTGGGCAGCGATATGCCGCAGCACCTGCCAGGCTTTGATCGCATACGGGCGGGTGTTCATCAACGCCTGCTGCGATTTGCGCACCTTGCTGGCGCTCACTGCCTGCAAGGCCCGCGTCACCTGGGCAATGTTCTTAATGCTGCGGATACGAAGCTGGACTTCTCTTGCGTTCGGCATGGTCTGTCCTTCAGGCCGGCCGGGAGCAATGGCAGCGCCTGCCCCGGCCGCGCCCGCTTATCAGGCCCAGGTGGCCGTGAATTCGTCCAGGGCGGCCCGCAGGGCGGCCAGGTTCTCGTCGCCGATGCGCTTCTTCTCGGCAATCTCACGGCCCACTTCGGGGTGCGAGGTTTCCATGAAGCGCACCAGGGCCTGCTCCCAGGCCCGCATGCGATCCAACGGGACGTTATCGGCGTAGCCGTTGGTGCCAGCATAGATCACCATCACCTGGTTCTCCAGCGAGACCGGCTCGTACTGCGGCTGCTTGAGGATTTCCTGTAGGTGCTGGCCGCGGTTAAGCTGGGCCTGGGTAGATTTATCCAGGTCGGAGCCGAACTGGGCAAAGGCGGCCAGTTCACGGAAGTTCGCCATATCCAGGCGCAGGCGGCCAGCCACCTGTTTCATGGCCTTCGTTTGGGCGTCGCCGCCCACGCGGGAGACCGAGATACCCACGTTGACCGCCGGGCGAATGCCAGCGTAGAACAGGTTGTTTTCCAGGTAGATCTGTCCGTCGGTGATCGAAATGACGTTGGTCGGCACGTAGGCCGAAACGTCGCCCAGCAGGGTCTCGATGATTGGCAGGGCGGTGAGGGAGCCGCCCGTCTCGCGCACCTGGACGATCTTGTAATCGGCGGCGTTGGGCAGGGCCTTGAGGGCCTGCTCGGCGTTGTGGATGCCCAGCGGGCCGCCGAACACCTGGCCGTCCAGACCGTCGGCCCGGTCGGCCCGGCTGCCAGCGTAGTCTTTAGGAGCCAGCACAAATTCGTCGGCCAAGCGCGCGGCGCGCTCCAGCAAGCGCGAGTGCAGGTAGAAAATGTCGCCGGGGTAGGCTTCACGGCCGGGCGGGCGGCGCAGCAGCAGCGAGACCTGCCGGTAGGCCCAGGCGTGCTTCGAGAGGTCGTCGTAGATCACCAGCGCGTCCCGGCCGGTTTCCATAAATTCCTCGCCGATCGCGCAGCCGGAATAGGGGGCGATGTACTGCAGGGCAGCCGATTCGTCGGCTGCGGCCACCACTACGGTGGTGTATTCCATTGCTCCAAAGCGTTCCAGGGTGGCAACGGTGCGGGCAATAGCGGCTTTCTTCTGCCCAATGGCGATGTAAATGCAGAACAGGTCTTTGCCCTTCTGGTTGATGATCGTATCCAGAGCCAGGGCGGTCTTGCCGGTCTGCCGGTCGCCAATAATCAGTTCGCGCTGGCCGCGCCCAATCGGGATCATCGAGTCGATGGCCTTCAACCCGGTCTGGACGGGGGTATCCACGTCTTTACGAGCGATGATGCCGGGGGCGATGCGTTCAATGGGGCGGTATTTGTCGGTCTTGATCGGGCCTTTGCCGTCAATCGGCTCGCCCAGGGCGTTGACCACCCGACCGATCATCACATCGCCTACCGGGATGGAGGCGATGCGGCCCGTCGAGCGCACTTCCATGCCCTCTTCGATCTCCGAATACTCACCCATAATGATAACGCCAACGTTATTCTGCTCCAGGTTGAAGGCGATGCCCTTCACCCCGTTGGCGAACTGTACCAATTCCTGAGCGCGTACGTCGGCCAGACCGCGCACGCGAGCGATCCCATCGCCGGCTTCGATCACCGACCCGACATCACGGATCTCCAGCTCTGGTTGAAAGGCATCAATCTGACTTTTGAGGTCGCTGGTAATTTGGTAGATCAGATCGGACATTGCTCCTCCGAGGCACTGAGACTCCTGAACACTTCCCCTGGAATATCGCCCAAATGATACCTGAAAGCGGGTATCTTGTCTAGTTATTCACAAATGAAGCAATTTTAATGATAGAACCGGCTCCGGTCAGGCCGGGTCCTGCCCTTCATGTGTCCCTTCAGGGGGGCGGGTTTTGCCGCCTTTGCCCAGATCTTTCGAGCGCACATAAGCCGCCCAGATGGCCCGCGAGATGGCAGTACGGAAGCCGGCTTTTTCCAGGTAATACAGCGCCTCGGCCGAGGTGCCGCCGGGCGAGGTAACTTCGTTGCGTAGGCGAGCCAGGTGCACCGGGTCGTCCCGGCGGGTGTAGTAATCCACCGAGCCGCGCACGGTCTGGGCCACCAACTGCTCGGCGATCCGGCGCGGGAAACCCAGATGCACCCCGGCGTCGACCATGGCTTCCATGAACAGGAACACGTAGGCCGGGCCGGTGCCAGAAAGCGCGGTCGCCATATCCAGGTAGCTCTCTTCCTCGACGAATACCTGCTCGCCCAACGCCCCCAGGATGGCACGCGTCATTTCCAACTGCTCTTCGGTAACCTCCGGCGAGGCGGCCCACACGGTGATGCCCTCACCGATCTGGGCCGGGGTATTGGGCATCGAGCGCACGATGACCTTGTGAGCCAGCCCGCGCGAGATTTTCTCAATCGAGGCCCCGGCCACAATCGACAGCACCAGCGCGCCGGGGCGCAGCGCGCCCTTCAGCCCGGCCAGCACCCGGTCGAGGCGCTGCGGCTTGACCGACAGCACCACCACGTCGGCCCGGCGGGCGGCCTCGGCGTTGTCCAGGCCGGCCCGAATGCCATAGTGGGTGCAGAGCTGATCCAGGCGCTCCTGGCGCGGCCCGGCCGCCAGCAGCGCCCCCGGTGGAGCCACCTGCCGGCGGATCAGCCCGCCGATCATAGCCTCAGCCATTGCCCCAGGCCCAATGAAAGCAATTGTCTTATCAGCGAACATGTTTACCTCCAGGGTTCTTCCGCGGCAAGCGAGGTTTCTTTCTATTGGGGGATGCAGGTGGCTGCGCCACCTGCATCCCCCAATAGAAGAAGGCTCTTCCGCCGAAGGTGGGAGCTTTTCTATAATCATCCATCTCAAGTAAAGTACTGCAAGGCAGCGCGCAGGCGGGTTTCGATGTCGGCCGGGGTGTCGCGCGGGATGGATTGCAGGGCGGCCTGGGCCTCGACCACGCTGTAACCCAGGGCAGTCAGGGCGGCGATCACTTCGGCGTCGGTATCGCTGTAGGCGGCGGCCATCTCGACCCCCGCAACGGCCTGGATCTTGTCTTGCAGGTGCAGCAGTATCTTCTGGGCGGTCTTTTTACCCACCCCCGGCACGCGGGTGAAGACTTCCGGCTGTTCGTGGAACACCGCCCGGCGGATGGCATCCGGCGAAAGGGCCGAAAGCACCGCCAGGGCCGATTTCGGGCCGATGCCGTCCACGCTCAACAGCAGCACGTACAGGTCGCGCTCATCACGGCTCTCGCAGCCGTACAGGGTCAGGGCGTCCTGGCGCACGACCAGGTAGGTGTGCAGCAGAATTTCGTCGCCGGGGCGCAGGCGCTGGCGGGTTTGGGTCGGGGCGAACACCTGCAAGCCAAGCTGGCCGGCCGCACCCAAGCCGATCACCAGGCTATCGGGCAGGGCTTCCAGCACCCGGCCATTGAGAATCGCAATCATGGGCTTGCCTCGCTAGAAAATTTCGGCTCTTCCGCAAAAAGCGAGAATGCTTCTATCTTCTGGGGTGGTTGCGTGGCTATGCCACGCAACCACCCCAGAAGATAACTTCTTTCCCATGGAAGACGGAAGAGCCGGGAATCTTTATAAAGATCGAATGCGGGCGCTGTGGGCGTGGCAGATAGCCACCGCCAGGGCGTCGGCGGCGTCATCGGGCCGGGGGATGGCCTCCAGCCCCAACAGCGCCTTGACCATCTGCTGCACCTGGAGTTTCTGCGCCCCGCCGTACCCGGTGACGGCCTGCTTGATTTCCATAGGGGTGTATTCGGCTACCAACACCCCGGCTTCGGCCAGGGCCAGCAGCACCACCCCCCGCCCCTGCCCCACGCTGATGGCTGTGGTCACATTGCGCTGAAAAAACAACTTCTCCACCGCCCCGCTGTGGGGACGGTGGAGAAGGATAATGGCTTGCAGCTGCCGGTGCAAATCCAGCAAACGCTGGGGCATCGGCGCTTCGGCTGGAGTCTGGATCACCCCATACGCCAAGACCGACAGGCTGCCATCGGCGTTTTCCTGCACCAGGCCATAGCCGGTGGTGGCTGTCCCCGGATCGACGCCCATGACGATCATCGGGCTAATCCGATTCGAGTTGAGCCATCGCGCTTTCCGAAATCGCTAGCGTAGAGTATACGCTCTGCACGTCGTCCAACTCTTCCAGGTTTTCGATCACTTTGTAGGCCTGGATAGTTTGCTCGTCGCCCAACTCGGTTTCCATGTTAGGGATGAAACGCAGCTCGGCTTCTTCCGGCACGATGTGCTTGAGCCGCAGGGCAGTGCTGATCTCTTTAAAGGCCTCTACCGGGCCAACGATCTCGACCCAGCTTTCATCGAAGGTTACGTCGTCGGCCCCAGCTTCCACGGCCAGCTCAAAAATTTCATCCTGGTTGTTATTCCCCAGGTCGAAAGCGAAGTAGGATACCCGCTTGAACTGCCAGGAAACCGAGCCGGCTTCGGCCATGTTGCCGCCCGACCGGCTGAGAATATGGCGCAGCTCGGCCACGGTGCGGTTGCGGTTATCGGTCACAACCGAGATGAGGACGGCCACGCCGTGCGGGGCGTAGCCTTCGTACACAACTTCTTCGAGGGCGTTGCCGTCTTTGGAATCGCCCGTGCCGCGTTTAATGGCGCGCTCGATGTTGTCTTTGGGCATGTTTTGGGCCCGGGCGCGGTCGATAGCCAGCGCCAGGCGCACATTCGAGTCGGGGTCGCCGCCGCCTTCGCGAGCCGCGATCACAATTTCACGCGCCAGGCGGGTAAAGACCTGGCCTCGTTTGGCGTCGGCGGCGCCTTTTTTCCGCCGAATAGTCGCCCAATGGGAATGTCCAGACATAGGCTTTTCTCCTGCTTTCGTACCTTCAAGGATTCGCTTACTCCGAACTGCGTGGCCTCCAGCCGGAAGGCCACGCAGTTCGACAGTTTCCACAGATTGGCTATACGGAGATATGATTATATCATATTTTCCGAAGCTTCTTCCGCAGGGTGACCGCGGCTCATCCGGCTTTGCTGGTTTTGCCGGGAAGGAAGTTATATTTTGGGGAGAATGTAGGGCTACGCCCCACATTCTCCCCAAAATATAGAAAAATTCCCGGCTTTGACGGAAGAGCCTGACCGCGCTGACCGCAGTTGAGTGGAGAGCCGCCGAAAAACCGCGCCGGCGGGGTTATTCGCCCTTGATGTAGGCTTCCACCATCTGGCGGCAGATCTCGTCCTTGAACTGCTTGGGCGGGGTCTTCATAAAGTAGGAGGCCGGGCCAATGATCGGGCCGGACAGCTTGCGATCCAGGGCGATCTTGGCGCAGCGGATGGCGTCGATCATCACCCCGGCCGAGTTGGGCGAATCCCACACTTCCAGCTTGCACTCCAGGTTGAGCGGTACTTCGCCAAACGTGGTGCCTTCCATGCGGATGTAGCACCACTTGCGGTCGGTCAGCCACGGCACGTAATCGCTGGGGCCAACATGGATGTCATCCGGCGGCACCGGGTAAGGCAGCATGCTGGTGACAGCCCCGGTCTTGGAGATTTTCTTCGATTCCAGGCGTTCACGTTCGAGCATATTGAGGAAATCGGTGTTGCCGCCGAAGTTAAGCTGGTAGGTGCGGTCGAGGCGCACACCGCGGTCGACGAACAGGCTGGTCAGCACCCGGTGGGTGATGGTGGCGCCCACCTGGCTCTTGATGTCGTCGCCGATGACCGGCAGGCCGCGCTCGCGGAAGCGGCTGCCCCAGTATTCGGAACTGGCGATAAATACCGGGATGGCGTTGACAAAGGCGCAGCCGGCCTCCAGAATTTGCTCCACATACCACTTGGTCGCCATCTCGGAACCCACCGGCAGATAGCTCACCACCACATCGGTCTTGGTGCTTTTCAAAATACCCACGATGTCGGCAGTGGGGCCGGGGGCTTTCTTCAAGATTTGCGACAGGTACTTGCCCAGGCCGTCGTGGGTCATGCCGCGCGAGACGGTCACATTCTGGAACGGCACGTCGCAAAACTTGTAGGTGTTGTTGGGGTAGGCGTAGACAGCTTCGCTCAGGTCTTTGCCGACTTTGGTATCCACCACGTCGAAGGCAGCGGTGAACTCGATGTCGCTGACGTGATACCCGCCCAGGTTCACGTGCATCAGGCCCGGCACCTGGTCGTCGTCTTTGGCGTTTTTATAGAAATTCACGCCCTGCACCAGCGAAGAGGCGCAATTGCCCACGCCGATGATGGCGACACGAACTTTGTTCTCACTCATAGAAAACACTCCTCCGGTTTGAGATAGCGGATCAGGGCGATTCGATCTGCATAGGGGTCGAGAGGCCGAAAAGCGCGATCTCGATTATACCGAAAAATTAAGGCTTTGCAGGCCCGTCCCACCCAGGCTCTTCCGCGGAAGGCGAGAATTTTTCTGTATGAAAGAGATATTGCATAGATTCTGCCGCACTTCGTGCGGCAGAATCTACGATTAACCCTCTTACCCCAAGATAGCGTCTTTCCCGGCGAAGCTGGAAGAACCCACACCCAATTCTGGGGCCGCGCCCCTTGGGGCGATTTCAAGAAAGCCTCGAATTGCACCTTGCCAAACCGGGGGGCCTGGGTTATAATCACGCCCGCCTGCAAAAAAGGCAATCGGGGCGTGGCTCAGTCCGGCTAGAGCGCTGCGTTCGGGTCGCAGAGGCCCCCGGTTCAAATCCGGGCGCCCCGACAGTTACCAAAGGCCGTGTTTTCAGGCGGCCTGTATCCAACCTTTGTAAGGTTCAAGAGCGAGGGCCGGGTTTCCTATAGAAACCCGGCCCTTGTGGTTTATAGCTCTCGATTTGCCCGGCCTGGGGGTATTTGCCTTATTCAGTTGGTAATCTCGACGTGTGGGTTATCCCCGGCAATGATCGCCTCCCCGCGCAGCGACCGGTCGCAAGGCCAATCCCCGCGCCAGGAGTCGCATCACCGCCCGCGCCGCCTGGGCTGCCTAACCGCCGGCGGGCGGCAGGAACACGCCGGCCAGGGCCAGCGGGGTAATTCCGGGGGTCTCGATGGCGTGGCGGGTGTAAAAATCCTGGATCAACGCCTCGATCGCGCCCGCTTCCAGCGGCGCACCATCCAGGGCCTGCTCCAGATCCGCCAGCGAATTCTGGGGGTAGATGAAAAAATCGCCCGAAAGATGCACCTCAGACAGGCGGCCGTCCTGCGCCACGGCGGTCAGGCGCACCAATCCGCCGGGCAGCTTGACCACCCTTTGCAGCACCGCCACCCCCTCGCGGATCTTCACCTGGGGGGCGCGCGCCTGGCGAGCGTCATTTTCGTACAGCCAGGCGTCGGTATACATCTCGGCGAAGCGTTCATCCGCCTTGCGGCGCAGGGCGGCGTCGATGGCGTCTCTCGGCTCCAGCGGGCCAAGCAGGGCCTCCCACCGCTGGCGCAGATCGGCCGCCAGGGCAGCCGTGGGGGGAACAGCCCCGGTTTCGCGCTGGAATGTGCTCAGATTCTCGCTCAGGCTTTTGTAGACCTTATCGCGAAATTTCTCATCAGGAACGCGCAGCACCCTGGACATGGTTGCGTAATCAAAATCCAGGATGAAATTCCCTACCAGGATCAGCATATCGTTGATCTGGGCCGCGCCATTGCCCGAAACCTTGCGCCCGTTGGCGACGATGTCGTTCACCGGGCGGAACTCGGCCGCCACGCCAAAGCGGCGGTACGTCTCTACCACCGGCTGGAGCAGCTGGCGATAGAAATCGCCGCGCCCGGCCGGCAGACCTGGGCGATCCTTGCGCAAAATCAACTGGTAAAAAAGCTGGTTCCCATCCAGATAGACGGCCCCCCCACCAACTTCCCGGCGCAGCAGGGGAATACCCTGGCGGGCGGCGTACTCCAGGTCGATTTCCTGGCGGGCATCCTGGTGGCAGCCCAGGCTGACATACGGGGTAGCCGGACGCAGGATCATCAGCATCTCTCGGCCCAGGTAGGCGGCGGCGTGATAGAGCGCCTGGCTGTCTTGCCAGGGAACGCGGTCGAGGAAGAAGTATTCCATAGTGAGTCCAGGCTCCTGTAAGCCCGGCGCGCGGTCAGGGGGTCGCCGTCCGCCGGGTGTTGAACTCCACGCCGTGAATGGCGCGGGAGAAAAAGTAAAAGACGAAGTGCGAGATGCGGCTGAGCGGTATCCACACCAGCAGCGCATCGACCAGCAGCATGTGGATGCTGAACGAAACTTCGTAAGGCAGCCCCAGTTTACGGGCCAGGATAAAACCGCTTACCATCGGCAGGAAGACCATCAGCCAGTTGAGCCACTCGGCCGGGCCGCTGATCAGGCGCAGCACCGGATCGACCAGGCGGTTGATCAACAGCGCCAGCAGCGCCAGGATACCCACCGCCGCCAGCCAATCGACGACCAGCGTGGGCAGCACCGGCCAGCCAAACCCCAACTGGCTCTTGAAGGCCGACATATGCGTCTTGCTGAACAAGACCACCCCCAACAGCCCCAGGTGGAACAGCCCACCGGCCAGGTAGATCACCGGCTTGCTGCGGAAAGCGCCCTTCAGACCGGGGATAAAGGGCAGCACCAACAGCCCGCTCAGGAAAGAGCGGCCCGCCCCGGCCGCGCGACCAGTCTTATCGGCCGCCAGGCGGTGCTTCCAACCCGGCCGCAGGGCCTGCACCAGGCGCAGAAAAAGGCCCAACAGACAAAACCAGAAAGCAGCCTGGAACAGCGGCCCGCGGCTGAACTGTAAGACGCGCATCCAACTCAGACCGCCAGCGCCCCCCGCAGACCCGCCGCCCGGCGCAGCCGGGGCGGGCGCGGGCGGCTCGGTGGGGGCGCTGGTGGAGGCGGCGGTGGGGGCGCGGGTAGGCGACGCGGTAGGTGCAGCGACCGGCGTGTCGAACGGCGCAACGCATTCGGTAGCCACCACCCGGCAGTTCCCCGGCAGCGTAGCCGAGGCGGCCGGCAGCGTGGGAGCCGCCGAACTGACCGGCTCTGGGGTAGCCGGGGTAACCTGGGCCTGGTAGGCGGCCATGTACTCCGGGGCGTCGTCGGGGTGGCACATCGTACAGGCTGCCCCGGCCTCCAGGGGGTTCACGATCTGTCCAGCGTGGGCGGCCTCCTGGGTTTCGGCCGAGGGGGCCCCGGCATGACAGATCTCGCAGCTTAGATTGCTGTGGTCAACATGCCAGGCGCCCACGGCGCGCACCGGGTTTTTGGCCTGCGTCTCGTGACAGTTGATACACGAGCTTTCAGCCGACTGAGCCTGGGTGGGCTGCCACCCGGCCCATACCAGGGCCAGGACCAGCGCCAGCCCCAGCGCTATCCAAACCATAGGACGAAATTTCATTTTTTAATTCCTATCCAACCAGAAAAGATTGGGGAAGCTCGAACAGACCTCCACACCCGAGGCCTTATTTCTTCAGCAGACCACGCGCCCTCCAGTCGGCCACGCTGCTTTCCAGCCAGGGCTGCACCCCGGCCCCATGAGCCAGGGTCGCCAGGTCGGCCTGCGGGTTATCCGGCTTCACCAGCACGATCCAGCCCTTGCCATACGGGTCGTTGTTCAGCAGGCCGGGGTTATCCATAATCTCATCGTTGATTTCCACCACCGTGCCGCCCACCGGCAGGCGCAGCGGGCCAACATATTTGCCGGCTTCCATCGTACCGAAGGGGCGCAGGACGGCGATTGGCCGACCGGGCGGCTTGATGCGCAGGGCCGTGATCGTTTGGGCCGAAGCCTGGGCCACATCGTCCAGGCCAACGCGCACCAGGTCGCCTTCCAGGCGCGCCCAGAGGTGATCTTCCTTCTGATAATACAGGTCATCGGGTAAGGTAAAATGATCCAGTACAGCCATTGATTTGCTCCTTTTGGTTGCCCGCTGTCTCCCAGCCGCTCAGGCTTCCGCCAGCGAACGGGCCACAATCTCACATATATCCAGAACCTTCATATCTGGTTGGGCTTTTTTCATGCCTTCTTCCAGCACCCGCGTGCACTGCGGGCAGGCGGTAGCCAGCAGGGCTGCGCCGGGCTGGCTGAGCTTGCCGGCTGTGACCTGGGCAATCTGCTTCACACCCTGCGGGTTGACCATTTCCACATCGCCGCCCCCGCCGCAGCATAGCCCGCTGCGGCGCTGCTCGGCCGCTTCGCGCAGTTCCAGGCCAGGGATAGCCCGCAGCACTGCGCGCGGCGCTTCAAAGACGCCGCCGGTGCGGGCCAGGTCGCAGGGGTCGTGATAGGTCACGCTGGTCTGGAACGCTTTGAGCTTCAAGCGGCCCTGCTCGATCAGCTCGCCGATCAGCTCGGTGGAATGCAGCAGGCGCACGCCGGGCATGCGCTGGCGGTATTCCTCCAGCCACATCAGGCGGCAGGCCGGGCAAGTGAACACCACCGTGCTGGCCCCGCTGGCCCACACCGCAGCAATGTTTTTGCGCATCAGGCTCTCGGCGTCGGCTTTCATCCCCGCCGCCCGCAGCGGAAAACCACAGCAGGCTTCGGCCCCACCCAGGATAGTAAAATTGACCCCCGCCGCGTCCAGGATATGCACGAAGGCTTCGGCGATGCGCTGGGGGCGCGGGGAAAAGGAACTGACGCAGCCCACGAAATAGATCACCTCAGCCTGCGGGCGCTGGTAGAGGTCATCCGGCGGGTCGTCCATGTACTCGACCCACCCGGCGCGCTCATCAGACGGGAAGCCGAACACATTATCGTCTTTCAAGACTGTGGTGCGCATCCGGATCAGGTTTTCCGGCACGGCCTGCGCTGCGGCCAGGCGGTCGCGCAGTTCGTGCAGCAGCGGACCGATGGCAATGCCCATCGGGCAGACCAGCGAGCAGCGGTTGCAAGTGGCGCAGGCGCTGAAATTGAGATCGCGCCAGTGTTCCAGGTCGGCCGGGCCCAGCGGCTTTTCCAGGCCCAGGCGCACCTTCCACCGGCCCAGGACTGTCGAGCGCTGCTCGTAGGCGCGCCGCAGCAAGTCCAGCTTCCAGATGGGAGTGGTTTGGGGATCATGGGTCGTGGCGTAAAAGGGACAGGCTGCAGCGCAAATGCCGCAGCGGGTGCAGGCATCCAACTGCGAGGCCGCCCAGCCGCCAACTTCATTCAGAAAGGCTTCCACAGATCACCTGTACGTTGAATACATCACAAAAATGTCGGATGAAGGCCGCTTTCACCGCCGGCATGGACGGCGGGCTGCCCAAGTGGCGCTGCATTGAGGTGACCCCACGCCCGCGAATCCCGCAGGGCGTGATCAGGTCAAAGAACGCCAGGTCGGGGGCCACGTTCAGCGCCAGCCCGTGCATCGTCACTTCGCCAGACACCGCCACGCCCACCGCCGCGATCTTGTCTTCGCCCACCCACACGCCCGGGTAGCGCTCCTCGCGCTGGGCCGGGATGCCCCACTGGGCCAGCAGGCGCAGGGCGATTTCTTCCAGCTTCCACAGGTAGGCGTGCAGGTCGCAGTCGGGCAGCCGGATGATCGGGTAAGCCACCAGCTGACCAGGGCCGTGAAAAGTGGCCCGCCCGCCGCGGCTGGTCTCGAACAGGGCCACACCGTGCGCGGGCAGGGCGGCCGCCTCCACCCGCAGGTCTTCCAGCCCACCGCTCTGCCCCAGGGTGACGACCGGCGCGTGTTCCAGCAAAATCAGTTGATCGCCCACCTGATCCTGCTGGCGCGCCCGGCGCAAACGCTGCTGCAGCGCCAGCGCCGGGGCGTAATCCAGCAGGCCCGCGTCGATCACCGTCAGGCCGCCTGGCGGGCCATCCGTGCCGGGTGGGACTACCATTTGGGAATGTACAGAGCCTGCCCGGCAAAAGCCCGCCCGGCTTCGACCATGCTCTCCCCCAGAGTCGGGTGACCGCGCAGCGCCCAGGCAAAATCTTCCGCCAGCGCCTCCATCTGGATCGCCAGGGCGGCCTCGCCAATCAGCTCGGTGGCCCGGTGGCCGACGATGTGGACGCCCAGCAGCTTGCCAAACTTCTTGTCGAAGACCACCTTCACACCGCCCACGGCTTCGTCCAGGCCAACCGCCCGCACGTTCGAGGCCAGGGAAATGTTGGCGATCTCGACCTCATGACCCTGATCCTCGGCTTCGGTTTCCGAAAGACCCACGCAGGCCACTTCCGGGATGGTGTAGATGCAGCGCGGCATGCTGCGCAGGTTCTGGCGGCGCTTGCGCCCCAGGGCGTTTTCGGCTGCCAGCAGGCCCTGGTGGGTAGCCACATAGGAATACATCGGCTGCCCCACCAGGTCGCCCACCGCATACACGGCGCCGGCGCTGGTCTGGCAGTACTCGTTGATCTGCACCGCCCCGCCAGCCACCTTAACGCCGGCGGCTTCCAGCCCCAGGCCGTCCAGCGCTGGAACCTGCCCGGCCCATAGAGTGCGCTCCACCCGCACGGTCGTCTCGCCCTTGCGCTGGTCGACGACCACACAGGCCAGGCCGCCTTCCTCCACAGCCGAGCGCAGATTGGCGCCGGTCAACACCTGCACGCCCTGCTCGCTCAGCAGGCTTTGCATCCGCTGGCCGATCTCGTAATCTTCATCGGGCAGCAGGCTGGGCTCTGGAACAGCCAATGTCACCCGGCTGCCCAGCAGGGCAAAATACTGGGCAAACTGGATTTCAACGCCGCCGCCGCCCACGATCAGCAGGCTGGCGGGGGCCGCATCTAACGCCAGGGCCTGGCGGCTGGTGAGCAGGTTGGGCAGCGGAATGGGCGGGGCGCTGGGGCAGGCCCCGGTAGCCAGGATGATGGCGTCTGCCTCCAGGCGCTGGCCGTCGACCAGCGCGCTGCGTGGGCCGGCCAGGCGAGCCTGGCCCGGCGTCACTTTTACGCCAAAGCTATCCATCAGCGCCCCAATGCCGGCGCGCAGCTCTTCAACCGCGCTGTCCACCCTGGCGCGGGCCTGGGCCAGATCCAGGGTGGCCGGGCCGACCTGGATGCCCAGGTTGCCCGCCCGGCGGATGCGATCCAGCAGCTCGACGCTCGCCAGCAGGCCGGTGAACGGGATGCAGTTGTAGTTGACGCAGCTCCCGCCTAAATAGTCTTTTTCGACCAGGGTGACCTGCGCGCCCAACTGGGCGGCGCGGGTGGCGGCTGCGGTTCCACCCGGCCCGCCGCCAATCACGAGGATATGAGTCATGGCAAATTCTCCGTTGCAGCCGCCGCGCTAAGCGTTCACGCAGCGGCAACGCCGCCCGTGAACGCCCGGCCCCCGGCGGATCACTCCTTGAGCAGATAAGGATGGGCGAGGATATCGGCCAGGGTCTGTACAAAGGCCGCCGCCGGCGCGCCGTCTACCAGGCGGTGATCGAACGTCAGGCTGAGCGCCATCATCCAGCGCCGGGCGATGTCGCCCCGGTAGACCACCACTTTTTCAATGATGCGCCCCACGCCCAGGATGGCTAACTCGGGGGGGTTGATGATCGGCGTGAAAGCGTCGATGCCATACGCGCCCAGGTTGGTGATGGTGAACGTGCCGCCCGAAATTTCGTCGATCTCCAGGCTGTTGCTGCGGGCTTTGGCGGCCAAGCTGCGCAGAGCGCCACCGATCTCCTGCACGTTGAGCCGGTCGGCATGGCGAATCACCGGCACAATCAGGCCCTCATCCAGCGCCACCCCTACCCCAATATGGATATCATCCAGCAGTTGGATCACTTCGCCATCCAGGGTGGCGTTCAAACGGGGGTGTTTGCGCAGGGCCACGGTGACGGCCTTGACGATCAGGTCGGTGTAGGTCAGGTCGAAGTCTTTCTTCAAACGCTCGCGCAGGTCTACCAGTTCAGTTACATCGACCTCACTGGTCAGCGTCACCTGGGCCATGCTGTGCAGGCTGGACAGCATGTTTTCGGCGATCATCTGGCGCAGGCCGCTGAACGGCAGGCTCGCTCTACCAGCAGGCGCAGGTGCGGCTGGCGCTGCAGCCGGCGCGGGAGGCGGGTTGAGCAGGCTGTGAATATCGTCTTCGACAATGCGCCCGCCCGGCCCACTGCCCCGGATGGCGGTGATGTCCAGGGCATGCTCGGCCGCCAGGGCCCGCGCTGCGGGGGTAATCAGCACATTCTGGAGCGTTTCCAGGTACGCCTTGACCTCCGCTTCGCCCACCCGGTCGCCGGGGTTTTTGACCGGCACCCGCGCCAGGTCGATCCCGGCCTCGCGCGCCAACCGGCGGGCGGCCGGCGAGGCCACCACGAAACCATCCGCCTGAACCGCGGCTGTCTGCGGGGCGGGCGGCGCTGCGGGCGGCGCGGACGCCGGCGCAGATTTTTTCGCTTCTGGCGCGCCGCCGGTGGCCGCCGCCAGGGCCGCCACGGCTTCGGGAACGGCCCCGGCCTCCACCGACGGCATGGCCTCGCCGGGCGCCAGAATCCAGCCGATCAGCACCCCAATCGGCACTGTCTCCTGGGCCCGCACCACATGCCGCACAATCCCAGCAACCGGGGCTTTGATCTCATAGGTGATTTTTTTGGTGACCACGATGGCAACAGTTTCGTCATACGCGGTCGTCTCGCCATCGGCCTTGACCCACTTGCCAACCTGGCCTTCTTTCATTGCCATACCCAACTTGGGCATAATTAATTGTTTTGCCATCGGTTTGGCTCCCTATGTAACTTGGGCCGCTTCGGCCTGCCAGGTTTGCAGCATGTGATCGACATTGACCCACACGATGATCGCCGCGTTGGCAATGAAGGCCTCGTCGGTCGTATCGCCCAGTTCGGGCTGGAACAGCCCGTGAGCAATCATGCCGCCCTGGGTGATCGCCAGCCGCTTCTGACCGAAAGGCAGGGCTGCCAGCACCTGTTCGCGGTCCACCCGCTCTGGGTGGGGGCAGGCGATGTGCATCTCGACCAGCATATCGTTAACGTCGGACAAGCGGGCAATATCGATCACACCGGCCAGGCAGCTATTGGCAATCGCGGCCTTCACGGCTTTGCAGGCCGCCCGGGTTGGGTCCTGGCCGTGCTGATCCAGGCCCATGCCAAACTCAATAACAAACCGCCTGTAATTCTTGGGTATCTCCATCAAGGCAACCCCTCCTCGGTCAAACACTGCAAGGGAGGATCCTGGCACACGCCCAGGCTGCACAGCAGGCAGCGCTGGGGGGGAATGGCCGGCGCTTTGATCTGCGTCAGCAGACCGTGACGGGCGGCGGCGTCCATCGTGCGGCGGGTGTCGATCAGATACGGGCCGCGATCGCTGAGCGCCACCTGGATATCGTCGTGCGCGCCCACCTTCACTTCCCGTTCGCCATCCAGGGCCAGGATGGACGGCTTGACCTGCACCGGCACGGACGCGCCCACCTCGAGCAAACGGAAGGTGGTGACGTGCAGCGTCTCGACCAGGCCGGGGGCAATCGGGGCGGTCACTTCCACCAGGCTCTCGCCATCGCCGATGCGAATATAGACGCCGTGCTGGCGGTCTAGGCGCGGGCAGAACAGGCTGCCGCCCACCGAAGATAGCCCGATATTGCCCGGCGAGGCCCGCGTCAGCACCAGTTCGCGCACCTTGCTCATATCCCAGATGGCGCGCGAGCCGATGAAAATGTCGTCGCTGACCACCACATCCACCAGGGCCAGGTCGATCATCTGGCCGGCGCGCAGGATTTCCAGGCGCAGCTGGCGCGTGGCGGTCTCTTCCAGGGGCAGCTTTTGCCCGGCCACAATGCCGGCCGCCATGCCAGCCAGGGTGCCTTCGATCATCTGCGGGAACACGTTGTTGGTGCCGGTCGAAATCGCCATCATCGGCACGGCGCCAATCTCTTTGGCGACGGCCCGGTTGGTGCCGTCGCCGCCCAGGGTGACCACCGAGCCGACCCCCAACTCGCGCATCATCTGCGCCGCGCGGGTAGAATCGTCCTGGTTGGCTTCGATGCGCATCTCCAGGATTTCAACCGGCATCGTCAGCGCCACCCCATCCAGGGCGCGCCGACCAATGCCGAAGTAATCTGGCATGATGACGACCTTTTCCACGCCAGCAGCCTGCAGCCCCAGGATCACCCGGCGGACGATATGCACTTTTTCCTGATTGTCGAACACCGAGCCATGAGCAATCAGGCGGCGAATGTCTTTACCTGAAGCGGGGTTTGGGATAATACCAACAGCAATCACAGCGCCTCTTATTTCTGGTTGAACAGATCGTCGCCGCTCTTGCCTTCCAGGCCGGGATGACCATCGAAGGGGACGACCCCCACCGCGGCTTTGCCCCGCAGCGCTTCAGCGATCATACCAGCGCCGATATTGCCAAAACCGCCGCACAATTCAAACGCCGCAATGCCTTCGGCGGCCAGCTCCTGGCAAACCCGCACCGCTTCGGCGTAGTTGTTGACCACCACAGCCGTCAATTCAACCGCCGGGGTGACGACCGTCTGGCGATGCTCTTTGGGATTCACCTGCGGCGCCAGAAAGATGAAAGCAGCCTTTAACGCCATCTTGCCTCCAAGCCTGCTCTATAGCAGCATCTATCTTGAAATTTACACCCGGCATCCCCGCAGATGGAGGGGTTGCCTCCTCCATCTGCGGGAAACGGTACTCTAGGCCGGGATGGGCTTCCCCAGCACTTCGTAAACCGCGCCCATGATCTTGGTTTCGTTGGGGATGAAATACTGTTCCAAGACCGGGCTAAAAGGCACCGGGGTGAAGGGAGCGGTGACGCGCTTGATGCCGGCGTCCAGGTAATCGAAAGCCTTATCGGCCACCCGTGCGGCGATCTCGGCGCTGCTGCCAGCGTGCGCTACCTCCTCGGTGACCACCACCAGGCGGTGCGTCTTCTTGACCGACTCGATGATGGTGACGTCATCGAAGGGGGTCAGGGTACGCGGGTCGATCACCTCGATGCTGATGCCTTCCTTCTCCAGCTCGGCCGCCGCCGCCAGGGCTTTGTGAACCATGTGCATGGTCGCCACCACGGTCACATCCGTTCCCTGGCGCTTGACGTCGGCCACGCCAAACGGGATGGTGTACTGCTCCTCCGGCACTTCGCCCTCGATGGTGCCATACAGGAACTTATGCTCCAAAAAGACCACCGGGTTGCCGTCTCGCATGGCGGTGGTGAGCAGGCCCTTAGCGTCATACGGGGTGCTGGGCGCCACCACCTTCAGGCCGGGGATGTGCATGAACCAGGCTTCCAGGCACTGCGAGTGCTGAGCGGCGGCGCCATGCCCGGCGCCCTCCGTCGTGCGCAGCACCATCGGCAGTTGGGCTTTGCCGCCAAACATATATTTCATCTTGGCGGCCTGGTTGAGTAGTTGATCCATACAGACGCCGATGAAATCCACAAACATCAACTCGACCACCGGCACCATGCCCACCGCCGCCGACCCCACCGCCATACCGATGATGGCGCTTTCACTGATTGGCGTGTCTTTGACGCGCGCCTCGCCAAACTCGGCAAACAGGCCGGTGGTCACGCCATAGATGCCGCCATACAGGCCCACATCTTCGCCGGCGATATAGATCTTCGGGTTGACCCGCATTTCCTGGCGCAGGGCTTCGTTCAGTGCATTGGCAAAAGTCAGGGTTCTCATGGCTGTCTCCTCTACACGGCTACCGGGCCGCCGGAATACACGTCGTCCAGGATTTCCGACAGAGCCGGCCAGGCGCTTTCTTCCGAGAACTTCACCGCCGCATCCACCTTGGCGCTGATTTTTTGCTTCAGGGCGGCAATGCTGGCGTCTGTCAGGAGGCCCATTTCCTTCAAAGAGGCCTCGAAGCGCGGGATGGGGTCTTTCTTCATCCACGATTCAAGCTCTTCCTTGGGCCGGTAGGGGGTGGGATCGCCTTCAAAATGGCCGCGCCAGCGATAGGTCTTGCACTCGATCAGGCTGGGGCCTTTCCCGGCGCGGGCGCGGGCGATGGCCTCGCCGGCGGCCTCATAGACCGCCATCACATCATTGCCGTCCACGACCACGCCGGGAATATCATAGGCATTGGCGCGGTCCGCCACGTCGGAGATGTTCTGGTGGCGCGATTGGCTGACCGAAATGCCATACAGGTTGTTTTCGCACACGAAGATCACCGGCAGCTTCCAGACCGAGGCCAGGTTCAGCCCCTCGTGGAAGGTGCCTTGATTGGACGCCGCGTCGCCAAAGAAGCAGGCCACCACGCCATCGCTGCCCTGCGCTTTGATGCCGAAGGCGGCGCCCGTGGCGATGGGCGGGCCGCCTCCTACAATACCGTTGGCGCCCAGGATGCCCAGGTCCACATCGGCGATGTGCATCGAGCCGCCCTTGCCCTTGCAGTAGCCCGACTGCTTGCCATATAGCTCGGCCATCATCTTATCCAGATCGCCGCCTTTGGCGATCAGATGACCGTGGCCGCGGTGTGTGCTGGTGATATAGTCCTGGCTCTTGAGGTGGGCGCACACGCCGGTGGCCACTGCTTCCTCGCCAATATACAGGTGAATGAAGCCGGGCAGCTTCCCAGCGGCAAACAATTCGCTGACTTTCGTCTCGAACAGGCGAATAGTCACCATGTTCTGATATATCGCCAGCAATTTTTCGTTGTCAATTTGTACGGTCATCAGAGGTATCTCCTTATGTTTTTAGCATCCAATGACTTGGCAAACACAGAATCATCATTACCCCTGGTTACCTCCTTTCCTGGATCGGCGGTCGTTGCCTGGCAAACATCCGCCGACTTGCGCCCGGCGCTGCCTGGCGGGCAAACCAAATAAGCCTGTCTTTCAAGGCTGAAGAGGTTGGTCGCACACGCATCGCATCAGGGAGCCATATACACCGCTCCTGGCTGTCTTATTACCTGCTAAAAGTTTTGCAGGAAAATAACGGCGATTCAATTATGGATAAAAGGTTATTGGGCGCTATAGGGTACCACCCCATTAAACCGTGGCACAGGCATGGCGCTCTGCGGGCGACTTCAAAAAGAGATGTTCCGTGGATTTTGTCGCACGAAGCGCGACAAAATCCACGAATAATCATCTTTTCAGGCGAGCTTCGCTTGCCAGTCGCCTCCACCATGGTTGCGTGGGGAGCTACCCGCTATGGATACAAACCAGGTAAGATACCGTTTACTAGCATACCGCGATCTGGAAGGATTGTCAACGGACGGTTTAACCTTGCCGCCGTGCACCCCAGCGCGCCCAAAACAGCGAAGCTCGCCGGTCATCCCTACCCCGATTGCGTGGAAAGCGCTACCCGTGGCTATACCACGCATTTCCCCTGAAAAGTTATCCGGGATCTATCGTCCGGGGTCACTTCTTACACGTCACAATCGGCTGGCCGTCGGCTGTGCCGGTGTGGATCACGCGGGTCAGCCAGGCGGTCATGGCCCCGCCGCCCCCAAGCTGGTTGAGCGTCCACAGCGAGACGTGATAGGAGCCGATCTTGCGCTGGCGCACCAGATCCAATATCTGCTGGGCGCTGAGCTTCGCAAAACCATCGGGGATCGTCTTGTCGGCCACCTCCATGCGCAGCAGGGCGGCGCACTTATCGCCGCTCTTGGGCAGGTCGCCCTGCAACACATGGGCGCCCTCGTGGGCCAGCACTTCGGCCACCTCGTAGCGGTTGCCCAACAGATTTTTGCGGCTGATCGCCATCACCTTGCTGCCAGTAAAGGTGACGCCCAGGGCCGTCTGCAGGTTTTCGATCACCACAATCGATGTACCGCTGGGGAACAGGGCCAGCTTGAGCGGCTGCAGCTCAACCCGGTCGAACAGCTCAAACGCCTCGTTCATGTGGACGATCTGCTGGTACGACAGGGTCTTCTCCAGGCAGTAAAAAGCAGTCCCCACCTGCGGCGCAGGGAAAAAGAAGCGCGGGAAAATATGCTCCTTCATGTAAGTGGAGTTCTTGGCATAGTTGAAGCTCAAAGCTTTCAACAGCGTTTCGTCGTCGGTCTCATCCAGGGCGATGGCATCGACGGACAGGCGCGTGACGCCAGCCGCGCTGCCGGGATGCGCATCCACGTACTGCACCGAGCGGCCATCTGGGCTGATGCGCAGATCGAAGCCATCCAGCGGCGGAGGCAGCGCCAGCCCAACGGCTTTGCCCGAGGCGGTGCGGGCCACCAGGAGCGGCGTTCCATCGGCAGTCACCGGGTAGAGTTGAGTACGCAGGTTGCCCTGATCGTCTTCGCTCTCCAGGGTACGGTAAGCCACAGCGAACGCTTTGGGCAGGTGAGGCCCGTCGGCCAGGGCCTGAAGCTCGCGCCATTGAGACACAAAATCGTTCAAGCGGCGTACTTCGTCCCGGTCAAGCTTACCCTTTCCGGCTGCGTAGGCCCGCCAGGCGGCGGTTCGTTCGGGCGGCAGGCCCAACCCCGCCCAATCCGGCCCGGCGATGATCTCGGCCAGAACAGCCTCGGCTGGCGGCGGAGGCGTGCGGCTGGGCGTGGCGCTCTCGGCCGGGGTAGGGCTGGCTGTGGGGGCGGCGGTGGCGATGAGGGTGGGCGTCGGGCTGGCCGGGGCCAGCGTGGGCAGAGGGGTCGCGCTGGGCGGAAGCGGGCTGGCTGCGGCCGGGGCTTGGGAGGCGGCCGGGCTGGCGCAGGCCGAAAGCAGTAAATTCAATCCAATGAGCAGGGCAAGGAAGAGACGGCGCATAGGGTATCCTTCTGAATGTCCAGAATAGGTCCATCAGCCTCCGCATTATAGCCATAAATCCCGCAGATCGGGAAGTCGGCAGCCTGTCATAAGCCTGTCATATGACAGGCTGCCGCTATTGACAGAAGTATTCGCTTTTATTAGGATAAGATTAACCTGGAAAATTGCTGTATACACCCTCGCACTCAGGCGGCCGGTGATTTCCCATGAATTTCAATTTCAATTATTTTCCAGGGAGTAGGCGGCGCGTTCCCTGCGGACGCGACCTGGGAAAAACTGCTGCACGACAACCTGGAGGATTTGATGAGACGTTCAAAATGGGTTTGCCGATTGATGCTGGTCATGCTCCTGATAGGTGGATTGTTGGGCTGCGCCCGACCGGCAGCTGTGGTCGAAACGCCTGCCATTTCCACCGACACCGCCACCCCGGTCCCCAGCCCCACAGTCAACCAGGCAGCTACTCAAAGCGCCCAACAGACTAAAGATGTCGAAAACACGGCTGTGGCCCAACTGGCCGCCACGCATGAGGTCATCAAGGCCACCAACGCCGCCCTGACTGAGGCGGCCCCGGCCCTGAACGCCACCCGCACCGTCATGGCCGGGGTGAAATATACCGCCACCGCCGGCGTGCAGGCCACCGCCCAGGCCTATGAAGACAGCATGACGGGGCTGGTTCAGGCGCTGTACGCCGATGGTAAGGTTGGCTCCACTGAGGGTGATTATTATAAGCTGGACGACTACGTGCGCAGTGAAGCTCAGCTCAATTACTTTTTCCCCGATAGCCTGGGCTATGAGGCCGAGAACTTTGTCTTTTCGGTCGATCTGAAATGGGCGTCAGCCAGCATGAACGCCAACTGGGCTACCTCCGGCTGCGGCGTGCTGTATGGCATCCAGGGCAAGGGCAAGCAGGCCATCCTCACCTATCTGGGCCTGGACGGCTATACCCATACCATGATGGGCTATAAAGACAAGTGGCCCGAAGTGGCCTTCAAACGCTGGGGAAAGCCCGACTTGCCCAAGGGCGAGGCGCACATGACGGTCGTCCTGTGGGACAAGCATGCCACCGTGTACGTGAACGACAAGATTTCCAGCGAATATTACGCCCCGCTCTACAAGCCCGGCGACCTGGGCCTGACGGTTATCTCTGGCACCAACAAAGACACCGGCACCACCTGCCTGATGACCGGCATGACCCTGTTCATTTTCAAATAGGCCGCCCACGGCCTGGGCCGGGTACCACTCCCCTAAACCGTGGCGCAGGCATGGCGCTTTGCGAGCGCCTTCAAAAAGAGTGTTGTGTAGATTTTGTCGCACTTCGTGCGACAAAATCTACACAACACTCTTCCGGCGAAGCTCGCCAGTCATACCCACCCCGGGTGAATGGGGAACTACCGGGCGGCAAACTCCCCGGTTAACCCTCTTTTCTCGGCCAAACCAGAGGGGAAAAGAACGACGTGGGCGGCCCAGGGCCGCCCACGTCGTTCTTTTCACAGTTACTCGCTGGGGATGATGATCCAGCACAACAGGTAAAGCAGAATGCCCGGCACGCCGCCCGGCAGCAGGGCGATCAAAAACGCCAGGCGGAACCAGAACGAACTGATGCCAAAAAACTCTCCCAGCCCACCGCACACACCCGCCAGGATGCGGTTGCGGCGTGACCGGCGTAGGGGTTGTCGAGTATTCATAAAACGCCTCCTCCAGAGTTCAAACAGGTAATCTTATGTATCCATACGCAGCGCGGCTTAAAAAGTTGCGGCGATGCGGATCGTCTCGGCGTGGATGTCCACCACATCCTGTACATCGCGGGCGTAGCCGCCGCCCATCACCACCGTCGTCGGCAGGCTAACGTCCCGGCAAGTTTGCAGCACAAAACGGTCGCGCTCGGCCAGGCCGGGCTTGGTCATCTTGAGGCGGCCCAGGCGGTCGCCCAGGTAAGGGTCGGCCCCGGCGATGTAAAAGGCCAGGTCGGCCTGGGCCTGCCGGATGGCCTGCGGCAGGCCGGTATAAACAGCGTTCAGGAAGGCTGCGTCATCGGCCCCATCCGGCAGGGCGATGTCCAGGCTGCCGCGCTCCTTATCGTAGGGGAAATTTTTCTGCCCATGCACCGAGAAGGTGAAGACGCTGGGGTCATCGGCGAAGATGGCCGCCGTGCCATTGCCCTGGTGTACATCCAGGTCGATCATCACAATCCGCCGCGCCCGGGCCTCCTGCTGCATCACCCGCGCCGCCACAGCCACATCGTTGAACACGCAGTAGCCTTCGCCGTGATCGGGGTAGGCGTGGTGCGTACCGCCGGCCAGGTGGGCGGCGCGCCCATCGGCCAGGGCCGCGCGGGCGGCTTCAATGGTTCCGCCAGTAGAGGCCCGCGAGCGCAGCGCCATCTCTGGCGACCAGGGAAAGCCAATCCGGCGAGTTTCTTTGGGAGTCAGCTCGCCGTTCAACACCCGGCGCACATAATCTTCGGTATGCACCAGGCGCAGTTCGGCCTCGGTAGCCGGGGTGGAGGGCAGCAGTTCCACGCCGGGAAGCTGCGCCTCGATCACCCGCTGATGCAGACGGGAATACTTAGGCAGGGGGAAACGATGCCCCTCGGGCAGGGGCATCAATAGATGATCCGAATAATAGACTTTCATACAGAGGCGCGAATTACCAGCGATCCCAATGAACGATTTCATCCAGAGAGCGCCGCCCGCCGGGTTGGGGTGGGGCCGAAAGTTTCTCCTCATCCAGCGGATAGCCAAACGAGAGGGCAATCCGCAGGGTCAGGTCGGCCGGAAAGCCCAAAATCTGGCGGGCTTTGTCTGGGTCGTAGATCGAGGCCAGGCACGACCCGACGCCTAACTCCCAGGCAGCCAACTGCATATAGGCCGCCGACTGGCCCACGTCGAACATGGTCTGGAACTTTTGGGCCGGGTCGGGGTGGATCAGAGCCACGCCCAGGGCCGCCCCGGCCAGATGGCCGGCCCACTCACCGCACTCTGAGAGCGCATTGAGGACGACCCTATCGGTGATGGCGATAAACTGCCAGGGCTGGGTGTTCTTCGAGGATTGTGAGCGCCGCCCGGCGTTGAGGATAGCCCGGATCACATCGTCAGGCAGCGGGTCGGGCTTGAACTGGCGCACAGCGCGCTTGAGGCGAATGGCATCGGATACATTCATATTATTATCCTGGCAGCGCCTGGCTGATAGGTATGTTTCGCCCCGTTGGGGGTCATCGGCGCTGTAGCGGAATTATATCGCGGGAAGGACGGGCCTGGGAACCAGGAGGCTCTCCTACATTTGCCAGGGGAATTTATTGTAACATGATGCTCAGGCAACCCGCCCTGGCCTACTCATACTTGGCGGTATAATGGGACCAGCATCCGTAAATCCATATGGTTCAAAAATAAGGAGATTCTATGGCGTTCAATCTTCATCATCGCAACTTCCTCAAGGAGCTGGATTTCACCCCCGAGGAGTTGAAATTCCTGTTGAAGCTGTCTGCCGACCTCAAAGCCGCCAAATACGGCGGGTATGAACAGCCCCGCCTGACCGGTAAGAACATTGCGCTGATCTTCGAGAAAGCCTCTACCCGCACCCGCTGCGCCTTCGAAGTGGCCGCTTACGACCAGGGCGCCCACGTGACCTACCTGGGGCCGGAAGGTTCGCAAATTGGCAACAAAGAAACCATGAAAGACACCGCCCGCGTGTTGGGGCGCATGTATGACGGCATCGAATACCGCGGCTTCGCCCAGGCCACGGTCGAGGCCCTGGGGAAGTATGCCGGCGTGCCGGTGTGGAACGGGCTGACCAACGAATTCCACCCTACCCAGATCATGGCCGATGTGCTGACCATGAGCGAACACAGCCCAAAGAACCTGGAAGATATCGCTTACTGCTACGTGGGCGACGCCCGCTACAACATGGGCAACTCGCTGATGGTGGCCGGGTGCAAGTTCGGCATGGACGTGCGCATCTGCGCCCCGAAATCGCTCTGGCCGGCGGCCGAACTGGTCGAGACCAGCCGCCAGATCGCCAAGGAGACTGGCGCGCGCCTGACCCTGACCGAGAACGTGGACGAGGGCGTGAAGGGCGTTGATTATCTGCACACCGACGTGTGGGTTTCGATGGGCGAGCCGGATTCGGTTTGGGCCGAGCGCATCAAGCTGCTGCTGCCCTACCAGGTGAACGCCAGCATGGTCGAAAAGACCGGCAACCCGGCGGTGCAGTTCATGCACTGCCTGCCTGCCTTCCACAACCGGGATACCAAGATCGGCGAGCAGATCTACCAGAAGTTCGGCGTGGACAGTATGGAAGTCACCGAAGAAGTCTTCGAATCGCGGCGCTCGATTGTGTTCGACCAGGCCGAGAACCGCATGCACACCATCAAGGCCGTAATGGTAGCGACGCTGGGCTAAGCCAGGCTCAAGTACGGAGGGCTTCAGCCGGCGGCGCTTGCCCCCCAGCAGCGATTGCGGATTTTATTCAGCAATCAGGGTGGTTGCCGCAATCAATGTGCCGACAAAGGGGATACGCACGATCTTCAGGGCGACCGTTTGGTCGCCCTTTTCATATTGTAAATCCAACAGCCGGTCGGCCAGGGCGTCATCCACCTTCACCAGCGCCCAGCCCTGTTCTGGCATGGCAGACTGGTAGAAAGCCGCCACCTGATCGAACGAAAGCTGGGTGATAAGCGAAAATTCTTTCGACCCGCCCACCGCCGCTTCCGGGCGTACCCCCTCCGGAAGCGGCACATCGCCCACCTGGGCATACGGCGCGGAAGAAGCCTGCGGGGTGACGACAACCAGCGTTTCGGCTGGCTGCGCCAGCCGGTCGTCAGAGGCGCGGGGGCGGGGCGCAGCCGGCTGGTCTTGCAGGGCCAGGGCCAGCCCGGCCCCACCCAGGCAGGCTGCCCCCAACCCGAACCCAAAGACCGCCAGCGCCGCCAGCCAGCCCCACCAGGGAAGTTTCACCCCACGCTCTGATAAGCTCATGCCGCTATTGTACTCTGCGTTGCGTCAAAAAGCCGGCCCATCTCCGAGCGCCGCGCCCCGCCCCACCCGCGGGCCAATCATCGCCCTATTGCAGCGCAATTTTGACCACAACTCCCAGGATGAAATCTTCTTCTATCGTGATGCGGGCCGTGCGGCTGCCTTTCTGGAAAGACAGACTGGCAGAGGCGCCGCTCACCTGGCCGCCGGGCGTTTCAGTCCAACCCTGGGCAGGCATCTCGCGCCGGTAGAAATCGGCGGCGTCTTTCACGGTCGTATCGGCGGAGTATTCCAGGCTGGTGGGCGTCCCACGCATGTCCGAAAGCCCACTTGCCAGCAGCGGAATATCGGCCGGAAAACCAGACGGCGTGGCGACCACATCGGTCATGACCCCGCCAATGTCAATATTCGGCATAGCGGTCAGCAGGCCCGGTATGTCGATTTGGGTCGCCAACCCTTGCATGCTGGTGGCAACGGCCTCCATGTCAATCTCGGTTGCCAGCCCCTGCATGCTGGTAGCAACGCCGCCCAGGTCGATCTCGGTTGCCAGGCCGGGCATGTCGGTGCCAAGCGCCGGCACGTTCAGCTCGGTAACCGCCGCCTGAGCCTGGGTCGCCAGGCGGCTGACCTGCGAAGCCTGGTCGAGCAGCTTGCAGCTCAGGCTGAAGGCAGCCAGCGCCGTTACCCCAGCCGCTAATCGGAACAAAACTCTACGCTTCATCTGCAACCTCCTTGAAAGGATATACCACCATTAAAAGAAACCGATTTCCCCGGCGGGCACGGCGCGCCCGAAAAGACGCTTACAGGGGATTTGGTCGCATGGCATGCGACCAAATCCCCTGAATCTTTCTTCCTCCAGGCGCTCGAGCCAGGCGCCGCCAGCGAGGCCAGATCACCCCCACCCGGCCTGCGATCCTCCGAACCACTCAATCACTGTGATCCAGACAGGCGATGAATTCTTCGGCCTTTTCCACCAGCGAACGGCTGCCGATAAACAGCGGCGTGCGCTGGTGCAGAGTGGTGGGCTGGATGTCCAGGATGGGTTGGCGGCCATCCGAGGCGTACCCGCCGGCCTGCTCGGCCAGAAAGGCCAGCGGAGCGCATTCATATGCCAGGCGCAGCTTGCCCTGCGGCTTTTTCTGATCTTTGAAATCGGCCGGATAATAGAATACGCCTCCGGCCAGCAAATTACGGTGAAAATCAGCCACCAGCGAGCCAACATAACGCAGCGAGAGGGCTTTGATCTGCCCATCCAGCCCTTGCAGGTAATCGGTGTACTGGCGCACGCCTTCGCTCCAGTATTTGCGATAGCCCAGGTTGACGCTGAAATAGGTGGGAGCTTCAGGGAAGCGGATATTGGGGTGCGAGAGCAAAAACTCGCCCACCGCCGGGTCGAGGGTGAATCCATGCACGCCCTGGCCCACCGAATACACCAGCATGGTGCTGGATCCATAGATGATATACCCGGCCGCCACCAGGTTGCGCCCCTTCTGCAGGCAGTCGGCCAGCATGCCCGGCCCCGATTCGCTCACCCGGCAGTAGATGGCAAAGATCGTGCCAATTGGGATGTTGTAGTCGATATTGGACGACCCATCCAACGGATCGACCAATAAAACATATTTGCCGGTTGGATATTTATCTGGGATAGGCAGCGGGTCTTCGTTCTCCTCCGAAGCCATTATTGCCAACCGGCCGGTGTGATCGTTCAAGCGAAAGATGGTCAGGTCGGCAAACCGGTCCAGCTTTTGCACCACCTCACCCTGCACATTCACGCTGCCCGTGCGTCCCAAAATCTCGGCCAGCCCGGCCCGGGTGGTGCGGCTGGCAATCACTTTACCCGCCAGGGCCACGTCATACAACAATTGGGTCAGCACACCGGTAGCTTCGGGGTGCTGACGCTGTTCGTCCAAAATATGGCGCTCAATGGTCGTAATCTGCTGTGGGTCTTCCGGGTTGACTATCACACTCATGGCTGCGCTCCTCCCAAATAGCGCCTTAAGCGTTTGATCGTCCATCTGGACCGTGTTGGATAAACGTTCGTCTTAGTGGATTATAACGCCTGCAACGTATTTCAGGGCAACTCGCCCTGCTAAACTGGGTCCTCCGTTAAACCGTGGGGCAGGTCTGGCGCTCTTCAAGCGCCTTCAAAAAGCTGCTCGCACGAGCGTGGGCCACGCAAAATGTCCTCCCGTCGATTCGCGCGCCCTACCGGTCGGGTTGCGGTATTCATTTTTGGCTCTTCCGCCGAAGGCGGGGATTTTTCTATTTTTTGGAAAATGGGCGGCTACGCCGCCCATTTTCCAAAAAATAGTACCTCTGCCTCATTTTCGAAGTTCGTGAAACCCGCCCCTACCGGTGTTAAGGAAGGAAAGATCAAATAAGAGATATTACGGGGGTTTTGTCGCCCGAAGTGCGACAAAACCCCCGTAAACTCCCCGGCCGGGCGGCTTGCTCTGGAACTAAGCCTCGATTTCCTGCGCCACCTGGCGCACTATCTCGATCATACCCTGGATGTCCTCGAATTCGGTCAGGGGGTTCATCAGCGAGAAGCGCAGATAACGCACCCCCTGGAAGATGGTGGAAGACAGGTAGAACCGACCGCGGGCGTTGAGCGTATCGCGGATCTGAAGCTGCTTGCGGTCGCTGCCCTCAACCCGGAAGCACAGGATATTGCTCTGCGGCTTCACCGGGCAGACAAACCCCGCCTGGCTGGAAATATATTCGTAGGCCCGTTGGGTCAGGTCGTACTGCCGCTCGACGAACTCACCCAGCTTGCGCTCGCCCAGCGCGCCTAACACAAAGAAAAACCGCAGCCCCAGCCCGGCCTTGGTGCATTCGACCGTGCGATTGGCGACATCCACCCCGGGCTGGTCTTTTTCGTGGAACAGATAGCTGGCCTCCTGGTGGAAGGCGGTATCCAGGGTGCGATGGTCGCGCACCAGCAGAGCGGCGCACAGGGTGGGCGCCTGGAGCATCTTGTGAGCATCCCAGGTGAGCGAATTGGCCTTTTCCACGCCTTTGAGCCGGAAGCGGTATTTCTCCGCAACCAGGGCGCTGGCCCCGTGAGCGCCGTCAATATGCAGCCACAATCCATGCGACTGGCAGAAATCGCCAATCTCGTCCAGCGGGTCGTAAACGCCCACCGGGGTGCTGCAGGCGTTAGCCGAGACGGCCATCACCCGCTTACCCTCCCGAATAGCCTGCTGGTAGGCGGCCTCCAGCTTTTCGGGGATCACCGCCCCATTCGCGTCCACCTCCAGGGCATAGACCGCCTGCTGGCCCAGGCCCAGGATGCCGGCGGCGCGGGCAATCGAGTAGTGGGAGACGGCCGGGGCCAACACGGCCAGGTCGCCCGGCACGCCGGTCTGCCACACGTTGGGCGCAACCTGGTTGCGGGCCATCACCAGGGCGGTCAGGTTTGCCAGCGAGCCGCCGTGCGTGAGGATGCCGCCCCCAAAAGCGCCGCTGGCCTGGCTGGTGCGCTCCTGCATATCGAACGGGGCCGGCTGCCAGCCCACCTTCTCCAACAGCCAGTTGATGACAAAGGCTTCGATGCAGGTGGCCCCTGGCCCCATCTCATAGATCGCCATCCCATTATTGGTAAATCCGTCGATCAGGCTGCCCAGCGAGCCGGAATAATACGGCGCAGCCACCTGGTGCGCCAGAAACTCTGGATGGTGCAGGCGGGTAGTGGTTGCCAGGTAGCGTTCCACAAACTCGGCCAATTTGGGGCCAGTCAGCCCGCCCTGGCGGGCATAGGTCGCCAGATCGAGTTTTTCAACCACCTCGCCCAGCTTTTCCAGGTGGATCACCGGGCGCTCGGCGGCAGCCGATTCCCGGTAATAAGCATCCAGGGCCTGGGTTACAATTTCAGCATCGGATAAAAACGGCATGTCTATCAATCCTTTCTGGTTCTTTTTGCCACGTAGGGAACGCTGCTCGATTTGACCGGGCAGCGTTCCTTACATTATACATTCCTGGCGGCAAAGGGATACAGATTAGATCGCGATAGGCGGGGTTTATGGGCGACAGTAGCCCCCACGCTTTTATAGCAGCTCGCTCAAAACCAGCCAGTCTTCGGGCTGGTTTTCGACCGTCACGCCCTGGCGCAGCAGGCCAGAGCGGGTCAGGGCTTCCACCGCCCGCCCGGCCTCGACCGGGCGCCAGCCGAACAGCTTAAGTAGATCGCGCCGCGGCGCGCCGCCCAAAGCGCGGAAATAGGTCGTCGCCAGCGATTGACGGGCCTGGGCCTCGCTGATGTCATGGGCCTGGTCGGGCAGATCGGGGTAGCGGCGATGCACCACATCATAGACAAACGAATAATGCCAGGCCCCGGCGTCGCTAACGGCTACCGGCAGGATTTTGAAGTCGGCCTGTAGATCGGCCAGAGCCTTGTTGAAGCGGCCCTCGCTGCCGGGGCTGCTCATCCGGGCGGCTTTGCGCAGTTCGATGGTGTTGAGCGGCCCCCGGTCGAGCAGCGTTTCGTAGAGCGTCTTGGCCTCCACCGTCAGGCGGCCCTGTTCATATAGGGTCAGGTAGTCTTCTTCGGGCGCGCCGTAGTTCTCGCTCAAGGCGTAGAAATTGGGCAGCAGATCGAAAGCGATCAGGCTGGCCCTTTTACGCAACACTTTAGCGTAATACCAGGCGTCGCCGCCCAGGGCGGCATCCTTCCAGCCCCAGGTGATGTGCCCTGGATCGTCGTGTTCGTCGGCCACCGGGCGGTCGCCTGCGACAGCAGTCCACAGGCTGGGGAAAGGAATGCCGGTGATCGGCCAGAAGAAGATGAACCCGGTCTGGCGCACAAACTCGGCCGCCTGTGCCGGTGTGCCAAGGCGCAGCCCCGGATCGAGGCGGAAGGTGCGCCGGCGGTAGGCGGTAATCGCATCAAAAGCAAGCATTATCGTAGACCCTTTGTTCTATTGTATCGCAACTTACCCCGCCTGAGAGGTTTCGGGCGCAAATCGCCCGATCCTTTCTTACAATTCGTGCCGATGGTGCGCCGCGCGTTGGGTCCCATCCTCGCCAGTCACCTCCGCCACGGTTGCGTGGGGAGCTACCGCACGTTGTCAATCAGGCGAAAGATGAGCGTCAAGCGCCTCACCCTGGCTGGTCACGTGCGCCGCACCTGACTTTAAGAAAGACGGGGCGAATCGCTCGCCGCGCCGTCGCTTCCGGGTGATGAGCAAATCACCCGTCCGGCCTTTCCAAATAACCCGCCCAAATAAAATAAGGTTGATGACAATTACGACCACATTTGGTAAATTTTGAGCCTGAAAACTGCTGCGCCAGGAGCGCCGACCGATGTTACGGATAAAACCCGCCAAACCCCGCCGCGTGTTGATCGCCTCCAGGCATCCCCTGTTTGGGCAAGGTTTGCGCAGCTTGCTGCAAGAGCGTAAAGCGGCCGGGGTCGAGGTGGTGAGCATGGTCTCCAGCCTGGAGGAGGCCCTGCAGGCCCTTGACCGGCTGCACCCAGATCTGATTATCGTAGATTATGACGACGACAGCCTCAACCGGGATGAGTTCCTGGCCCGGTTCATGGAAGGCGAGCGAAAACAGCGCGTGGTGCTGCTCTCGCTGCAGAGCGCCCAGGAGGCTATCGTCTACGACCGGCGCACCCTGGCCGCCGCCCAGATCGACGACTGGCTGCAAGATTGGACCATCGCCGATCTGCCGGACGAGCCGGCTGCGGCGCGTGGCCCCCAAGCCACCCACGACCCATCGAGGAGAGCCAGTATGAAGAGACGCCTACCGAAAGCCACTCACCTGATTATCGCCAGCGCGCTGGTAGTAGTGGTCACTTTGCTGCTGATCGCCGGGATGCGCTTCGTTCGCCTGCTGCCCATCCAGGCCAGCGCCCAGGCCCAGCCGATTGACTTCCTGTTTGACCTGGAATTCAAAGTCATCGCCTTCTTGTTCGCCCTGATCGTAGTGTTCATGGTCTACACCATTGCGGTCTTCCGGCGGCGCAAGAACGACCTGACCGACGCGGCGCATGTCGAAGGCAACAGCGCCCTGGAAGTAGCCTGGACCCTGGCCCCCCTGGCGACGGTAATGGTATTCGCTTACCTGGGCAGCACCACGCTGGCCCAGGTGGTGGCCCCCGAACCGAAAGCTCTGCGGGTGCAGGTGATTGGGCGACAGTGGGCCTGGAGCTTTGTCTACCCCGACAGCGGCGTGATCTCTGACAAGCTGTATCTGCCGCTGGATCGGCAGGCGCTGCTGCTGCTCAGTTCGGAAGACGTGATCCACTCCTTCTGGGTGCCGGAATTTCGCGTCAAGCAAGACGCCCTGCCCGGCGGACAGGATTTCGTGCGCCCGCTGCGGGTTACGCCCACGCTTGAAGGCATGTATCAACTGCGCTGCGCCGAGCTGTGTGGGCGACAGCATACCACCATGGTGGCCGATGTGATCGTGCTGCCCCAGGCCGATTTCGACGCCTGGCTGGCGAAGGAATCGGGCCTATCGGCCGACCCGGCGGTGCGGGGCGAGAAGTGGGCCAAGCAGTTTGGCTGCGCCTCCTGCCACAGCATCGACGGCTCGAAGATCGTCGGCCCCACCTGGAAAGGCCTGTACGGGCATGAAGTGCAACTGGCCGACGGCTCCACCGTCGCCGCCGACGACGCGTACCTCAAAAACTCGGTTCTGCATCCCAATGACCAGATCGTGGCCGGGTTCCCGGCCGGGGTTATGCCGGCCCAATTTATCGACCCCGTGACCAAGAAGCCCATCAGCGACCAGCAGATTGACGACCTGATCGCTTATATCCAGACTCTTAAGTGACCGGTGAGGAGCGTATGAATCGTTCAAAGCAAGGTTCGATCCTGTCGGTTGGGCTGTTTCGCGGCCTGATCTTTATGGTAGTCGGCTTTTTGGCTGGAGCGCTGCTGGTCACCCTGATCCGCCTGCTTACCGGCGCGCCGGCCTTCTTTCCCTGGGCGCCCGATACCAACCAGTTCGGCTTCAGCGAACCGGCCTATGTGGTGGGCGCGCTGTTTGCCGCCGCCGCCTTCATGCTCGGCGTGGGGGTGATGAGCGACTGGTTGAAATGGATGAACGGCGTATCCACCCCCGCCCATCCGCAAGATGCCTTCGAAGGCGGCTGGAAGCGCTATTTCAGCGCTACGTACGACCACAAGGCTATCGGCATCCAGTACGGATTGACCTCGCTGATTGTGCTGGGGCTGGCGGGTGTGTTCGCCCTGATCTTCCGCACCGAACTGGCTGAGCCGGGAATGCAGGTGGTCAGCTACCAGACCTACAACACAGTGATGAGCCTGCACGGGATCGTGATGATCGTGGGCATCCTGTTGGGCGTGGCGGCCATGTCGAACTACCTGGTTCCGCTGATGATTGGGGCCAACGATATGGTCTTCCCCCGTCTGAACGCCTTTGCTTACTGGATCAACGTGCCGGCGATCATCGTGCTGGTCAGCAGCATCTTCCTGGGCGGCTTCGACACCGGCTGGACAGGTTATCCGCCCCTCAGCCAGAAGGCTCCCCTGGGCATGGATATGTTCTTCCTGGGGGTCTACCTGGCCGGATTGTCGTCGATCTTTGGCTCGATTAACATCCTCGCCACCACCATCCGCCTGCGAGCCAAGGGTATGACCTACTTCCGTATGCCAATCTTCGTATGGAGCGCAGCCGCCACCGCCCTGATCGCCGCCAACGCCACCCAGCTCATCGGCCTGTCGTTCCAGATGGTGCTGTTTGAACGCCTGTTCGGGATGGGCTTCTTTATGCCCGACAAAGGCGGCGACCCGGTGCTGTTCCAGCACCTGTTCTGGTTCTACTCGCACCCGGCAGTGTACGTATTCGTACTGACCGGCCTGGGCGTCATCAGCGAGCTGCTGCCAGTGTTCGCCCGCAAGCTGCTGTTCGGCTATCGTTGGGTGGCCCTGTCGTCGTTTGGGATTGCCCTGGTGGGCTTCACCGTGTGGGCGCACCATATGTTTACCAGCGGCATGTCCAGCTATCTGCGCATCCCGTTCATGTACAGCACCCTGCTGGTCGCCATTCCGACCGGGGTCAAGTTCTTTAGCTGGATCGCCACGATCTGGGAGGGCAAGCTCTCGTTCGAGACGCCCATGCTGTTCGTATTGGGGGCCATCTCGATCTTCCTGCTGGGTGGGCTGAGTGGGCCGCCCAACGCCACCATCGCCACCGATCTGCACCTGCAAGACACCTACTTCATTGTGGGTCACTTCCATGCCACCATGTTCGGAGGCTTCGTCTTTCCATTCTTTGCCGCCCTCTATTACTGGTTCCCCAAAATTACCGGGCGGATGTATAACGAACGCCTGGGCAAGCTGCACTTCTACCTGATGCTGCCGGCCTTCTATGTCCAGTCGCTCGGCCAGATGCAGGTTGGCTTGTTGGGGATGCGCCGCCGGATCGCCGATTACGATCCATCGCTGGGGATCAACTTGCAGCAGTTCCTCATCACCGTGGCGGCTTACGCGATCTTCATCTCGGTGCTGATTGGGGTCTGGAACCTGCTGTGGAGCGCCCGGCGTGGGCGGGTTGCCGAGCGCAACCCCTGGCGCTCGCGCTCGCCAGAGTTCATGTTGGCCTCGCCTATCCCGGTGCATAACTATGCTGCGCCGTTCGAAGTGGTGGGCGAGCCATATGATTACGGTAAAGAGGGCGCTTACGTGAGCATCGACCCCGACCGGGCCCCTGCCCCGCCGGAAGCAAAGCCCGACCAGGCCGGCAATGTAGCTGCGGCCCCCGCGGCGGCGGATTAACCCTCCAGGAGATAGGAACGAATGAGCGCAAAGATTGAACCGAAGGCTATCGAAACGCCCGAAGACAAGAAGAAACAGGCCTATTGGGTCGGGATTGTGGTGCTGATCCTGCTCACCACCTTCACAGTGGGCGAATTCTTTGTCGGCTATTTTGCTTCGCTGTGGTGGGCTCCGCTGCTGTTTATCGCCGCCCTTAAGGCTTTCTTTATCCTGCGCGATTACATGCACATCGGGCGCGTATTCGCCTCTAACGAGCATGAGGGATAAGTCATGACCAGCGAAACCCTATCCATTCACCCCGCCGCCAATGAAGGCGCATCCAGCCCGGCCGACCACCGCCGCTCGGCGGCCGCCAACCGCCTAGGGCTGTGGCTGTTCATGTTCTCGGATGCGTTTGTGTTCGCCGGGTTGTATACGGCCCGCTTCTACCTGCTTGGAACAGGCGTGCGCCCGGAGGTCAACCAGTTCCTGGGCCTGGCGGTGACGGCTATTCTGCTCGTCAGCAGCTTCTTCGCCAACCGGGGCGAGACAGCAATGGCTCACGGCGATACCAAGACCTTCAACCGCTCGTTCCTGATTACCATCGTTTTGGGTGTGTTGTTCCTGGTCGGCGTGGTGGGGGTCGAGTGGCAGATCACGCCGCACGGGCCGGATTACAGCGCCGTATATTCGCTGTTCTACACCATGACTGGCTTCCATGCCTTTCACGTGCTGACCGGGGTGATCTTCCTGGTGGTGGTCTGGCGCAACGCCCGCAAGGGGTTGTATAACGCCGAACGCCACTGGCCGGTGGAGGCTGCGGCGGTCTACTGGCACTTCATTGACGTAGTATGGGTGTTCTTCTACCCCGCCCTGTACCTGATCGGCCGCCCGCCGCTCTAGCCCTGGCTTGGGACGCGCAAAATGATCTACCGTCCCACACGGTAGGGGTGGGTGTGACTGGCGAGCTTCGCCGAAAGAGGATTAATCGTGGATTTTGTCGCACTTCGTGCGACAAAATCCACACAATACTCTTTTTGAAGGCGCTCGAAAAGCGCCATGCCTGCGCCGCGGTTTAATGGGAGGGTGCCGCCGCACATTTTCCCCAAAATATAGGGCCATTTCCGCCTTTGATGGAAGAATCGGCAAGATCAAATCCGGGAGAAGAATGTGAATCGGGTGTGGCTGTTTGCGAGCGCGTTGATCGTGGGGGCGCTGCTGGCCGTAGGAGGCGGCTGGTGGTGGTTGAATCGCGCCTACCAGTTCCAGGGGGTGGTGATCGACCCACCCGCCCCGGCGGCCGATTTTACCCTGATCGACCCAGACGGGCGGCCCTTTCGCCTGGGCGAACAGCGCGGCCAGACGGTGCTGATCTACTTCGGCTACACCCATTGCCCCGACGTTTGCCCGATTACATTGACCGATTACAAGCGCATCTCCACCGGGCTGGGAGCAAAGGCCGGGCGGGTGAAGTTTGTCTTTATCACCGTAGACCCAGAGCGAGATACCCCCGCCCGCCTGAAGGAATACCTGGCGAACTTCGGCCCGCAGAGCGGCGGCCCGCCCATCATCGGCTTGAGCGCCGACCGGGCCACGCTGGAGCCAATCTGGAAAGCCTACGGCGTCTACCAGCAAAAACAGGATTATGGCAGCGCGGCCGGCTACCTGGTCGATCACACCTCGCGCATCTACGTGATTGACCCGGATGGCAACTGGCGGGTTAACTATCCCTTCGGGATGGAAGTCGCTAAAATCGTACAAGACCTGGAACATATCATCCGGTAAGTCGGGCGGCGGGCGGGCGCTCTTCCAATCTGGCCCGCTGCAGCTCAGCCCGGCCTACCGAACGGGTGAGGCGATGCAATCACTCCAATCGTCACGCAACTGGCTCGAATGGAAGCGCATTGGAATCATCACGGTGATTTCGATCATTTTTGCGCTATTTTTCAACGAAGTCACCTATAATATGCAGAGAGACCCAAACGACCGGGCGCCCAAGACCATCACCCTGGTCATTCCAGATGGCACCGCCCGGCGAATTGCCGAGGGGCAGACCGTGAACCTGCTGCCGGACGAGATGATCTTCGTAGTGGGCGATACCCTGGCAGTGCAGAACAACGATCAAGCGCCGCACCAACTAGGGCCGGTATGGGTTCCCCCCGGCGCGACCGGCAGCCTGAAGCTGGAGCGGGTGGATAAGCTTTCGATGGACTGCACCTTCGAAAGCAGCCGCTACCTGGGCCTGGATGTGCGTACCGCCACCACCTGGGGCACCCGCCTGCTGGCCCTGGCCCTGACCGCCCCCACCCTGGGCGTGCTGCTCTACCTGTACAGCCTGGCGGCCTACCCCGCCAAACCACGCCCGGCTTGAAATGATTGTCATGAAACTCTTGCGAAGCATGTTCACCCGCCGCTGGCTGCTGGCGACGGTTCTGGTGGTAGCCGGGGCGGCCCTGTGCGTGCGCCTGGGAATCTGGCAGCTCAGCCGGCTGGAGCAGCGCCGGGCGTTCAACGCTCGCGTGCAGGCCCAGGTGGATCAGCCCCGTCTGCGCCTGCAAGGCGCAGTTCTACAGGCCGACCTGTACAATATGGAATATCGCCCGGTGGAAGTTACCGGCCAGTACGATTTCTCGCAGGAGGTTGCCATTCGCAACCAGGCCTGGGGCAACCAGTGGGGCGTGCATCTGGTCACGCCGCTGATCATCTCTGGCACACAGCAGGCCATCCTGGTCGACCGGGGTTGGATCCCGGCTGAAGATTACCAGTCGGGCGACTGGTCGAAGTATGCCAGGCCGGGCCTGGCGACGGTACAGGGCGTGCTGCGCCGTCCGATGACCAAAGCCGAGATGGGCAGCCGCAGCGACCCCACTCCCGCCCCGGGCGCAGCGCCACTCAAGACCTGGAACTTTGTCAATATCGAAGCCATTGGCCAGCAGGTATCCGAGCCGCTGCTGTCGGCCTACGTCCAGCAGGCCCCCGGCCCGGTCGAGGCTGGCCCACCCTACGGTTCAAAGCCGGAAATTGAGATCACCGAAGGCCCACATATGAGTTACGCCTTGCAGTGGTTCAGTTTCGCCATCCTCCTGGCCGGCGGCTACCCCTTTTTCATCCGCCGCCAGGAAAAGCGCTCCGTCCAGTAGTTTCCCTTGTCTGGATGGGATTGGAAAGCGGCGCAGCCGCTTTCCAATCCCATCCAGACAAACAAACTTTGTTTCAAGATCCGAGGAATCGCTATGAGCCAAGCCTCTCGCAAACGTTTTCAGACCGCAGCCCTGGCGGCGGCCATTCTGGTATATGCGTTGATCGTCAGCGGGGGCGTGGTCAGCGCGCTGGGAGCGGGTGGGGCCTGCCCCGACTGGCCCACCTGCCTGGGAAGCTGGACGCCGCCCCAGGCCCAGGCCCCCTTGATTGACTACACCCACCGGGCCGTGACCGCCCTGGCGGCCCTGGCGGCCGCACTGGCCGCCGGGCTGGCCTGGAAATATCTACGGGCCGAAAAGCTACTGGCCTACCCCACGTTCATCGCCCTGGGATTGATCGGGGTCCAGATCGGCCTGGGAGCCATCCTGGCGCTGCGAAGCGAGGCTGTCGAACTGCCCTGGCTCAACGCCCTGCACCTGGCCCTGTCGTTAGGGGCGCTGGCCGGGCTGGTCGTCTCGGCCACGGCCGCCTTCTACCGGGCGGCGCAGACCGGGCCGCTGCGCCTGGGCTACCGCGCCCCCTTCGCCCGGCTTAGCCTGGCGACCTTTGGCCTGACTTTTGTGCTGATGGTCAGCGGGGCCTGGGTCAAGGCCAGCGGGGCGGCAGCCGCCTGTACGGGTTGGCCGCTGTGCGGGCCGGCTCTGCTGCCGGTGTCACCGGCGGGGTGGCTGGCTCTGGGTCACCGCCTGGTTGTAGCCCTGACCGGGCTGCTGGTATTCGCCCTGGCCCGCCAGGCCTGGCGCACCCAGCGTACCCAGACCCCGGTGATCGTCGCCGCCACCGCCGTGGCGGTGCTGTTCTTCGCCCAGGCATTGTTGGGCGCAAAGCTGGTGCAGGGCTTCCCGGCCTATCTGTTGGGGCTGCACCAAGCCACCGCCGTAGCCATGTGGGGCGCGCTGGCGGCCTTGGTCGCCGCCGCCGGGCTGGCAAACCGCTCTGCCGCCGAAGAACGCCTGGAGGCCCAGGCGATTGTTGGGCGGAGCGGGGTGTGGAAAGATCTGCTGGCCCTCACCAAGCCCATCGTGGTCTTACTGCTGCTTGTCACCACCTATGCTGGGATGGTCATCGGGGCCCAAAGCTGGCCGACGCTGTCGGTCACATTTTGGACTCTCTTGGGCGGCTTCATGGCCGCCGGCGGGTCGGGGGCCATCAACCAGTACATCGACCGCGAAGACGATCAGAAGATGCAGCGCACCCAGAAGCGCCCGATCCCTGCCGGGCGGTTGACCCCCGGTGAAGGGCTGGCTTTCGGGGTGGGGATTGCCCTGGCCTCGTTCTACCTACTGACCGCCTTCACGAATTTTCTGGCAGCCCTGCTTTCGCTGGCCGGAATCATCTACTACGTGCTGCTCTACAGCCTCTTCTTGAAGAAAACCACCGTGCAAAATATCGTCATCGGCGGCGGAGCGGGAGCCATTCCCCCCCTGGTGGGCTGGGCGGCCGCCACCGGGGGGCTGAACGTACCGTCGCTGTTCCTGTTCGCGATCGTCTTCTTGTGGACCCCACCCCACTTCTGGGCCCTGGCCCTGGTGCGGCGCAAAGACTATGCCCGCGCCGGCGTGCCGATGCTGCCGGTGGTACGCGGCGAACAGGAAACCCGCTGGCAGATTTTCGTCTATACCCTGGAACTGGTGGGGCTGACCCTGCTGCTGCCGCTGTTCGGCCTGGGCGGCAGCATCTACCTGGGCGGGGCGGCCCTGTTAGGCGCCTGGCTGACCCTGGCCGCCTACCGGGTGTGGAAAGACGGCGGCAACAAGCTGGCCTGGAAGATGTACCGCTATTCCAGTATGTACCTGGCCTTCCTGTTCCTGGCGCTGATGATCGACCGGCTAGTTTTGTAAACGAAGAAGCGCCTGCATCCAGAAAACAGCCAAAGTTTTCACTTCCAGTGGAAGCTTTGAGCGAAACAAACCATAAACCCAGGCTACAACGACATCGCCGGCCTGAAGGCTTTTTCAGCCGATACACCTCAGGCTTTCGGATGCGTTTTATTGCACAGCGGCGCGCACGTGTGCTGCTTAGATGGAAAAATTGTAGCCCTGCCATGGACGATGCGCACCGGGTAGAGCGCTTCGGAAGCCGCGCTTACTTCTCTACCACCACCTGCGTGCCGTTGCCGGTCTTTTCCCAATCGCGCGAGCTTTCGATCTTATACGGGTCGAACACTGGAGTCGTCCAGCGGAAGATCCAGCGGGCGTCTTCATTGCGCATGTTGACGCAGCCGTGGCTCATCTGCAAGCCGAAGTTATCGTGCCAGTAGGTGCCATGCAGGGCGTAGCCGCCAGGGATTTTGAAGAAGCTGGTCCACGGCACGCCGGGCAGGGTAAAGCCGCCGCTCTCCTCCACCTCGTCGCCACCAGCTATGCTGCCCATGTGCTTGGAAGGCATCTTCGAATAGATATTGAAGCGCCCCTGGGGCGTGGCGGTGGGCAGGTCGCCTTCTTCCAGGCGGCTGTTGGGAATCCCCGATGAGATGCGAGCGGTAAACACCACCTCACCATACTCGTAGGCCCGCAGAGTTTGCTGCGAGAGGATAATCTCAATACGCTTCTTCTCTGGCGGCACAGCGGTCGAGATAGGCGTCCATTCTTGCGGCTGCACCGGGCGCAGATGTTCGGCCGGGGCATGGTAGATTTCGGTGTCGCTCAATTCGTTGGTGATGCGATACCAGGGGCGGCCGTCCGGCCCGGCCTCGATGCCCGTGACCCAGTGCAGCGATGAGTAATACAGCCGCGAGCCGCGCCAGGGGGCCCAACTTTCGTCCCATTTATTGAACTGCCAGGCGGTGGTATACGGCACGGTCACCTCATACAACTGGCCGCTGGGTGGCAGATACCGTTCGGGGGTGTTCAGGCGAATTTCGACCCGCTGCAAACGGGCGCTGTGGATATAACCGCCCCACACCCGATACCATAGGGTGTTGTAGAACTTGGGCGCGTCGGGCGGGCGCAGGGCCTCGTAGACGTGCAGGACCTGATCGCGGAAACGGTTGCCCACGATGGGCGCTTCATCGTTGGGATGCGAGCGCACATCCACCTGGCGGGTGGCTACCCGGGCCAGCATGCCTTGCGGCTGCTCTGGCTGGCGTGGAAAGTCGGGGCCGGGCGCAAACGGGAAAGGCCGGAAAGCCAGCCCCGCCAACGAAACCCCTGCCAGGCGCAAAAAATCGCGGCGCGAGAATGATTTTGCCATTGGAACGTGATTCTATCATATTCTAAAGCCCGGCCCGGCGCGCCAAAACCCTGCCTCGCGCCGGGTTGAGTCTTGCCACACCAGGCGTCCTGTTGTATGATCGAAGGAATTGCATATGGACACGCCTATTTCATCCTCCCCACTGATTAAAACCCGCCATCTGGTCAAAAAGTATGGCGACAAACCAGCCGTCAACGACGTAAGCTTTGAAGTGCGCGGCGGCGAAATCTTCGGCTTCCTGGGCCCAAACGGAGCTGGCAAAACCACTACCATCAAGATGATCGTC
>CAYQDU010000006.1:0-59759 GCA_964416275.1 uncultured Anaerolinea sp.
ACGAAGTCTACCTGACCGACCGGCCCGTGCTGATAGCCAAAGGCGAACTGTGCGCCGCCGTGATGCGCCGGGCGGGTTTCCTGGCCTGCGCCCTCACCAGCGGCGAGGCCGGGACGCAGAAGGGCCAACCCCTGTTTCAAGAGATTCGCTCGGCCCTGTCCCTGGCCCCTCGGATCGTGGTGGGCGACAACGACCCGCCGGGGCGCAAATACGCCCCGCAGCGAGCGGACACTTTCGATGCCGGGCTGCGCTACCCACCCGAAGCCTGCAAGGATTGGGACGAATGGTTCCTGGCCCGCCCAGATGAATGCGTGCGGGAGACGGAACGCTGGATCGAAGCGGCATGCCATTCGGACGCCGCAAGCTTTTGATCGTATCCGTAACTTTAGTGTGGAGGTGTGAGATGAAAACCAAGCCTGTGCAGTTGGAGCAGCGCAAGACCCTGCCAGCCCGCAAACCGCTCTGCTATGAGATCGACCTGTCTGAAGGCGGGCGGTTCAAGCTGGATAGCGCCGTGATCGGTCTGTTGAACTACGTCTTGTCCGTAGAGCAACCGCACGCCTGATCGTCCTCCCAGGCCGCCATACCGGGCATTCCGGTTGGCGCATCCACCTCCCCCTACTCTCATAGGAAAACAGAATATGGCAGACTTGAATATTTTTCGGGATGTCTTCGATGGATATGCCATCAACGGCTGTATTGGCGACCCGACCGGAAAGACCGCCTACGCCTATCTGCGGGTTTCGTCCTCCATGCAGGCCGAAGAGGGACGCTCCGGCCTGCCTCGCCAGATTCAAAACATTCATCTGGCGGCTAAGGAGAACGGTTATAAGATCGCCTGGGATTGCGTCTACGCCGACGATGACTCTGGTTTTCAATTTGATTCTCGCCCGCAGCTAACCCGCTTGCGCCAGGAGTACCGCTCGCCCAACCGCAAGGCGAACGCGGTGGTGATCGAGAACATTGACCGTCTGTCCCGCAACTCGGATTGGCATCAGGGCTTTCTGCTGGATGAAATGCGCAAGCATCACCTGGACGTGGTTTTCTGGAAAACCTTCAATTCCCGCATCGAGCGCGCTGTCATGGGGGCTATTGCCCAGGATGGTATGGAGCAGGAGATCCAGCGCATGGTTGAAGGTAACCTTCTCAAGGCCAAATCGGGCCGGGTGACCGCCAAAACCCCGGCCTACGGCTATAAGCTGGTCGATTCCAATGGTCGCCCGGACAATGCCAGAAAAGATACTCACTATGCCATCGAGCCGGAAGAAGCGCTGGTGGTACGCTATATCTTCGAACGCATTGGGCGCGACGGCGTCTCCACTTGTCATATAGCGAATGAATTGGAGCAGCGCTGCCCGCCCCCTAAGCGCATGTCGCATTGGGAACCGAGTCTGCTTTCTAAGATGATCCACAACCCGGTCTACAAAGGCGAGTTCGCCAGCCACCGGGTGTTCGAGGAGAAGATCTGGGTCGAGAGCGGCAGTCCCGGCCTTAACCCGTCCGGTCGTTATGTGATCCGGCGCAGGTTTCGTCCCCCGGAAGAGTGGATCATGGTTTCTGTTCCAGCGATTGTGGAGCGTGAGCTATGGGATATGGCGAACCGGATGCTGGACAAGAATGCCCACATGGGGCGCCGGAACGCCCATGAGCCGTATCTGTTGACCGGGGTTGTCCGCTGCGCCACTTGTGGATACTCGTATACGGCGAGCAGGCGGGAGCTCCATAAACGCGGCAAAACCTATGTTAATCGTTATTACCGCTGTTCTTCCAGAGCCACCCGGGTGAAGGCCCGGAGTGAGGAAATCAACTGCAATCAAGGGCAGGTAAGCTGTCATTACCTGGATGACTCTCTTTGGGGGGTGCTGTGTGAGATCCTGCTTGATCCCAGTATTTTGCTAGGCGTGCTGGATCGCCACTACCAGGGTGATACCAATGAACAGTTGACCCGCCAGGTAAGGTATCTGGAGGACGCGATCCGCAGCAAAAGCAGCGAGGATGAAAAGCTGTATCGGGCCTATCAGGCGGAAGTGTTTGACGCCGATGAGTTTCGAGAGCGGCGCATGGAACTCAAGCAGGCCAAAGAAAAGCTGATCCTGGAACTGGCCAAGGTCAGCCAGCAGACCCTTTCCGAGGCGCAATATTTGGAGAAGCGTCAGAGCATCATCGCCACCTGCCAGCGAGCGCAGCAGAGCGGCGTTGATCTGAACGCCCCCTTCGAGGTGCGTCAGCGCACGGTCAAGACGGTCGTAGACCGGGTCGTGTTGAATGTCAATCAGGGCTTGTTCAGGATCGAAGGGGTTGTGAATGGGACGTTCCCAATCCAATACCCGCCAGGGCGAGGGCCGGGCAGTGGGAAGGGCGGGGGCAAGGCCGGTAAGCCGATCAGCGAAAATGGTGAGATTGAGAGTAACCCTGTGGGCATGGGTTAAGCGCGGCAATGAGCATAAAGGCGGCCGGGAAGGTGAGCGTGCCGTTGGCCCGGCTGATGGTCACCAGCTTATCTTCCATTGGCTGGCGCATTACCTCCAGCACCCGGCTGCCGAATTCGGGCAGCTCATCCAGAAACAGCACGCCGCGGTGGGCCAGCGAGATTTCGCCAGGGTGCGGCTGGTTGCCGCCGCCCACCAGCCCTGCGTGCGAGATGGTGTGGTGCGGAGCGCGGAACGGCCGGCTGCGGATCAATGGCACATCGGGGGGAAGCTGATCGGCCACCGAATAGATACGGGTCACGTCCAGGGCCTCGTCGATGGTCATTCGCGGCAGAATGCCCGGCAAGGCCCGCGCCAGCAGAGTCTTGCCCGACCCCGGCGGCCCTACCATGAGCAGATTGTGGCCTCCGGCGGCGGCTACTTCCAGCGCCCGCTTGACGTGTTCCTGGCCTTTGATCTCGCTGAAATCGGTGGGGGTGGTTATAGGCAGGTCTTCGGGGGCGATGGGCGGCTGGGGTGGGATGGGGCAAACCCCGGCCAGGTGCGACACCAGGGCAGTCAGCGATGTGACCGGGATGACCTCCAGCCCCGGAACCAGGGCCGCCTCGGCTGCATCGCTGGGCGGGGTGAAAATGCGCTGAAAGCCCTGCTGGCGGGCCAGGGCGGCCATCGGCAGCACCCCGCGTACGTGGCGCACCGTGCCATCCAGTGAAAGCTCGCCGATTACCAGGCTGCCGTCCAGGCAGTCGGGGCGCAGTTGGCCGCTGGTGATGAGCGCGCCCAGGGCGATGGGCAGGTCGTAGGCTGGGCCTTCTTTGCGCACCGCGGCCGGGGCCAGGTTGACGATCAACCGGCGGCGCGGGAAGTATAGCCCGGCGTTGCGAATCGCCGCCACAACCCGCTCGCGGCTCTCTTGCACTGCCGCATCGGGCAGGCCCACGATCGTAATGGCTGGCAGCCCATCGCCGGTATCCACCTCGACCTCGACGATGACCCCTTCCAGCCCAACCACAGCACAGGAAAAGACGCGTGCTAACATGGGTTTAATTTTAACCGATAATTCGGGTTTTGTCGCATGGAATGGGCAGGCGGAAGAATTTGGCAAATTATATTGGACGTTCCGAAAGGAGAGATTTATCCTATTTGGCGCGATAATCAATATAGGCTCTTCCGCCGCAGGTGGGATTTGATCTGTATTGGGGAGTTGGCGGGTGGCGTAGCCACCCGCCAACTCCCCAATACAGAAATTTTCCCAGCGAAGCCGGAAGACCTTCAAGATAGACACGGAGGTGACTGTATGCGCACAAACACCGCTTCTACCTTCAATGGTTTGGTGATCGGCGGCCTGGGGCTGCTGTTCGTCCTGTCGGTGGCATGGTTGAATTATGGTAACCTGGCTACCGGCGCCACCCCCTGGGAGCTGCTGGTCAATACGCTGCTGCTCTCGGTTCCGCTGGGCCTGCTGTACGGCTCGTTGTGCCTGCTGATCTTTACCACCCGCCAGCGCCGCCAGGGGCGGATCGACCCGCGGCTGGCTGGCTGGCTGTATTGGCTGCCCCGGGTGGGCGGCATCTTGATTACCCTATTTGTGAGCCTGTTCGCCCTGGATGTATTCTCCGAACCCGGCAGCTTTTGGCAGCTTGTGGGCGGGTTTCTGATGCATTTGCTGCCGGCTTTCCTGGTGGGGGCGGTGGTGATCCTGGCCTGGCGGCGGGAATGGTTGGGCTTCTGGGTTTTCCTGGCGGCGGCAGCCTTTTTCTTCTTCATCAGCGTGTTGAATGGCGGTTGGTACGCCCTGGGGAATATGCTCCTCTTCGTGGCCCCGCTGACGGTGATTGCTCTGCTGTACCGGGCGAACTGGGAATGGCGGGACGAGCTGCATCCGTCTGCGCCGCTTTAGCCGCTGGAAGACTTTTGGGAGTGATGGCTTTGTTCTGCGAAGCCATCACTCCCAAATCAGGCTGCGCCTTTACTTGCCCAGCAGAATCGCCCGACTGATGCGCACTCTGGGCCGGGCCTGGGGGCTGAAACCCAGGCTTTGGGCCAGGGCGGCGGTACGCTCAAAGGCCGGGCCGGGAACATGCAGGCGCGGCTCCACCATCAGCAGCCGTCCGCCAGGCCGCAGGGCGGCGTAGATCTCGCTCAAGAATGCCTCCGGCCGGGCCACCTCATGCACCATCCAGAAGGCCAGGGCGAAATCGAACGGGCCGCTTGCGCCGATCTGGTCGAAGGTGGCCTGGTGCAGTTCGATCCGGCCGAGCAGGCCGGCCCGCTCGGCCCGGCGGCGCACCCCGGCTAGCATTTGGGCTTGCAGGTCGGCGGCGGTCACCCGCCCGTCCGATCCCACCAGGCGGGCCAGTTCCAGGGTGAAATAGCCGATCCCGCAGCCTACATCCAACACCTGGTCGCCGGGCCGAACGTAAGGAGACAGGATTTGCTGTGGGTCATGCACCCAACGGCGCAGCGGATTATCAAAGGTACGGATCAGCCACCAGGGGCAGGTGGCGGCGTGAGAAGGGGTGGACATAGAAACTCCTGAGATTCTTGACCGGGAAGAGACGGTCGAATGGGGCCGGGCCGCGTTCAGGCTTCCGTCTGCAGGATGGCTTTGTTAAGCAGGGCGGTGAGCTGCTCGGCCTCGGCGGGAGTAAGGTGGGCGGTGAGGGCCAGGGCCAGGCGTTGGTGCAGGGCGGCGTGAGCCTGGCTGAAGGCCCGGCCTTTTTCGGTCAGGTGAATGTGGAAAGAGCGGCGGTCAGTTTTGTCCTGCACTTTGCAGACCAGGCCCTTGTCGATCAGCCGGGCGACGATAGCGGTAGCCGAGGGGCGAGTAACGCCTGTGGCCTGGGCCAGCTGGCTGAAGCTGGGCTGTTCCAGTTGGGCAATGGTTTCCAGGTAGAACACCTGGCGCATCGAAAGCTCGGCAAAGCCTTCTTGTTGGAAGGCGTGCGACTCCATTTCAGCCATCAAACGGCTGATGCGGGCGACGATTGGTTCGAGTGGGGAGGGAGCAGAATGGCCCATATAATTAGTTTATATAAACTAATTATATGGGCGGATGGCGAATCTGTCAAGAGAGGTCTTGTTTGATGATATAATCGGTCTGTTTATGTCTGAAAACGATCTGACCCCCGCTTTTGCCCCTGTCCCACCTGAGCGCAGGCGGCCGATTGGATGGGCTATTGCCCTGGGCGTGCTGCTGCTGGCGCTGGGCGGGTTTGTGGCCTTTGTGGGGGTGATGACGGGGCTGCTGGTCTTCAATGGTTGCTATGGCCCCTCCAACCCCGTGGAAGACGCTCTGTCTATGGGCTGGATTCTGGGGGTCTGGCCGCTGGCGGTGCTGGCAACGGCCCTGGTTCCTCCGATTTTACTGGGCGCAGGGCGGCGCGCTTGGGTGGTTTTGGCGGCTTTTGCCGCCGGCTGCCTGGTCTCGCTGCTGGTCTGGCTGGCCTGGCTGGGGTTGGGCTATCTGTGGATGTGCTAGACCATTGCGATTAATACAGGGGTGTCTCGCGGCCCCATTGGCCCTCGGCCTGCAGGCGGGTCACAATGGCCTGGGCTTCTTCCAATAGCGCCAGTTTATCTACTTTCATCGTGCGGGTGAGCGGAAAAGGCCTTTCGGCCGGCCAGATTTCGACGTGCTGCGGGCGCTTATACGAAGCGATCTGTTTGCAGTGGGCCAGCACGTCGGCCGGGCTGATCTGCGCCCCGGCCTGCGGGCGCACAAAAGCGAAGATGCCCTCGCCCAGGAAGTCGTGCGGCAGCCCCAGCACGGCGCTCATCTCGACCCCCGGCAATTCGCCAATGTGGGCCTCGACTTCCTCCGGGAAGACATTGTAACCGGATTGCTTGATGATGAACTTGCGCCGCCCGGCCAGAAACAGCACCCGCTGCCCGCCCACCTCTTTGTAGCAGCCCATATCGCCGGAATACAGCAGTCCATCTTTAGAACGGGCCTGGGCGGTAGCTTCTGGCTGTTTGTAATAGCCGGAAAACACCAGCGGTGGGTGATAGCAGATCTCGCCCACCTGGCCGTCGGGCAGTTCTGGGCCGGCGGTTCCATCGGGGTTCATCGGGGCGCGCACGGTCAGGGTGGCCAGGTCGGGGTAGGGCGCGCCCACCTGCCCGGCCATGTCTTCCACGCTGGTTCCGGGCGGCGTGTAGGTAATGAACCCGCCGCCTTCGGTCATGCCCAGGCCGGTGCCAAAGTTGGGCGCCATCTGAGCCAGGCGGCGCAGGAAGGCCACGTCGACGCTGGCCCCGCCGTAGACCACCGTGCGCAGGCTGCTCAGGTCGTAGCTGGGATAGTCCGGCTGGCTCCAGATCAGCTTATACTGGGTGGGAATCATGCCCAGGGTGTTGATGCGCCGTTTCTGGATCGCTTCCAGGCTGGCCTTGGGGTCGAAAATGCGCAGCAGCACCGCCGTGCCGCCGATGTAGAGCGGGGTCATCAGACATTCGGTCACACAGCCCACGTGCGAGGGCGGCAGGTTTACCAGCATGCGTATGTCGCTGCTCATCTGCGCGCCGCGCTTCAATACCTCGTTCTGCACGATGATTGTACGGTGGCTTAGCATGGCCGGCTTGGGCGCGCCGGTGGTGCCGGTCGTGAAGATCATCAGGGCGGGGGTATCGGGCGTTACGCTCGCGTAGGCCTGCGCCAGGCGGCGGGTGAACAGGTCCTTGATTTTCAGCCAGACCAGTTTCTTCTTGTCCATCCATTGCGTGATGGCGATGGCCCCTGACAGCAGCTCGCCGGGGGCCGGGTCGGGCGTAAACTGCACCAGGTGTTGGAGCGCCGGGCAGCCGCTCTGCGCCGCCTGGCCCACGCTGCGGAAGTCGCGCAGCGGGGTGCTGCCCAGGAAGAAAAACACGGCTGGATCGACCTTGTTCAGGTCGCGCACCACTTCCTGCTCTTTCAGGCGCAGGTCGAGCGTGGCGCAAATGGCTCCAATCTTGAAGCAGGCGTACATCAACAGCACGTGTTCGGGAACCAGCGGCAGCATAGTTGCCACCCGGTCGCCGGGGCGCACGCCCAGGTCGAGCAGGGCCAGGGCGAAATAATCCACCAGGCGGACGAACTGGCGGTAGGTGATGGTTTTCCCGTCTTCATGCTGCAGCAAAGCCGCCTGGTTGGGCGTTTGGCGGGCGTATTTTTCGATATAAGAGTTGAGCAGGGGTAAGAATTGGGCGCTCATCGGAACCCTTCCTTGTAGGACACAGACTTGAAAACCGGGCTTTCCCGCTGAAAGCGGGGTGGCTCTTCCGCCTTCGGCAGAAATTTTTCTATATTTTGGGGAAAATATGCGGCGCAGCTACACATTTTTCCAGAAATAGCACCTCTTTCCCGGCAAGCCGGGAGAGCCTGATTGATTTGTGGGGGCGGCGGCGCAGCCGCCGGCCCCTCGACCGATTAACTGCTCGCCCCACTGTACTGGCGCACGCCGGCCTGCCAGACCCGGCGGGCCACCCATACGCTCGCCAGGCCCACGCCCAGGAAGCCCAGAATTTGCAGGCCGGTCAGGTCGCCGCGTAGGGCCTGGAGTGGTACCGTGGTAGCCACCGCGATGGGCACGATAAAGGTCACGATCAGGCGCAGCCAGGGCGGATAGACTGTGGCCGGAAAGCGCCCGGTGTCGAGCAGGGCTTGCAAAATGGTCACGTTGTTGTCAAACTTGACGAACCAGAAGGTCAGGGCGATCATCACAATCCACAGGCTGTAGATAATCATCCCGCCGGAGAGGAGCAGCAGCAGGAACCCGGCTGCGTGCAGCGGGGTGGTCGCCCCGCCGGTCATGCCGACCCCCACCGCGATCAACACGCCGGCCAGGGCCAGGTCCCAGATGCGCCATACGATGATGCGGGTGAAGCTGACCAGGAACAGGCTGTTGACCGGCATGAGCAAGGTATAGTCGAGCGTGCCTTCGCGCACCCCGGCGTTGAACTTTTCGGTGTTGGGCCAGATCAGGGCTGCCATGAGCATATTAATCAGGCGAAACACGCCCAGCAAAGCCACCAGATCGCCCGGTCGCCAGCCGGCCAGGCTGGCGGTGTTGTGAAAGATAATGCTCAGGCTGAGCAGCTCCCAACCCAGCCAGGCCAGGTTGACCAGAATGTTGACAATCGTATCGGCCCGGTAGGCCAGGTCTTGCTGGAGGTTGATCTTGACTAGCGTGGATAGCAGCTTGATGGTGCGCATTTATGACCCCACCGCCGAGAACTGACGTAGCCCGGCCTTCCACACCCAGCGGAACAGCAGGATGTGGATCGCCAGCCAGGTCACATCCATGAAGAAGCCCCAGGCGATTTGATCCGGCGAGAGCTTGCCCAGGATGAGCTGCACCGGGAAGTAGCGCAGCAGTTGGAAGGGCAGGTATTGGGCGATGTTTTGGATCAGCGGGGGCAGCAGATCGAGCGGTACGAACTGGCCCGAAAACAGGATGATGAGGGCGTAGAGCATTTCGTTGATGGAATAGACCCGCGTGGTCCAGAAGGCGATGCAGGTCAAGATAGCGCCCATCAGGAAGCTGACTGCAAAGCCCAACAGAATGGCCGGGACGGCCAGCAGCAAGGCCTGGGGCGTAATGGCGCTGAAATCGGGCCGGAACAGCAGGCACAACCCCAACCACACCGGCAGCATTGCCATCAGGGTCAGGGCTTTGAAGGCCAGGTTGTTCATCAATGTATTGGTCAGAATGGGATGCATCGGCAGCAGCAGCTCGCTCGACAGCGTGCCATCCTGGATGCGATAGGCCAGGGTGTAGAGCGTGGTCTCGCTGGTCAGGGTATCGACCAGCAGCAAAACCAGGTAGTAGTTGACGAAATCGACCGGGGTCAGGCCGCTGACGCTGCCCTGGCTGCGGGCAATGGTAGTCCACACCGCCAGGTAAACCACCGGCGAGACCACCCAATACAGCAGATACATGAGCGAATTGGCCCGGTACTGCCACTGGCCGGCCCAGTTTACGGCCCACAGACGGCGATAGATACGCAGCATGGCTTTCATGGCAATGATTGGCCCGCCTCTTCAAAGGCGCACTCGATTACTTCCTCAATCGGCGGGTCGGCGATGGTCAAATCCTGGATTGGCAGGTCGGCCAGCAGACGGGCGGTAATGGCAGCCACCTCCCCGGCCTGTACCTGGAGGTAGACCTTATCGTCCTCGGCCGGATTAGCGACGATGGCGCCATAGTGATTGAGATCGACCGTGGTGGGCTGCTCGAGGGCGATGCCGATCACCTTGACCGGCGAGATGCGCCGGGCAAGCTCGCTCAGGCCGCCGTCGTAGATCAGTTGACCGTGATGGATCATGATGACGCGTTCGCACAGGGCGGTCACATCGGCCATGTAGTGGCTGGTGAGCAGGATGGTGGCCCCGGTCTTGCGGTTGTATTCGCGCAGGAAGGCCCGGATGCGGGCCTGGGCGCTGATGTCCAGCCCGATGGTCGGCTCGTCGAGGAACAGCACTTTGGGGCGGTGCAGCAGCCCGGCGGCCAACTCGCACTTCATCCGCTCGCCCAGCGACAGGTTGCGCACCGGCTTGCGCAGGATGGGCTTCAGTTCCAGCATTTCGTCCAGTTCGGCCAGGGTGTCCCGGTAGGCGCGGTCTTCCAGGCGGAAGATAGCCTGGTTGAGCAGGAACGAATCGGCCGCCGGAATATCCCACGAGAGGCGGCTGCGTTGGCCCATCACCAGGGTGATGGCGCGCAGAAACCCGGCTTTGCGCTCCCAGGGCGTGAAGCCCAATACGTGCGCCTGCCCGCCGCTGGGGTGCAGCAGGCCGGAGAGCATCTTGAGGGTGGTGGTCTTCCCGGCCCCGTTGGGGCCCAGGAAGCCCACCATCTCGCCTGGCTGGATGTGAAAGCGCACGCTCTGGACAGCCTTCACGTCGCGATAGCGGCGGTGGAAAAAGCTGCCCACTGCGGCCCGGAAGCCGCCCTCGCGTTCCGGCACGCGGTAGGTCTTGCTCAGGGCTTCGACGGCGACAGCGTAGGTATCCATTATCGTTTTTGCAGCCAGGTCTGCACGTCGAGCCGGCGCTCGCTGTAGTGGTGGTATGTGTTCCCGGCCAGGATGTCCCACGGCTGCCAGTCGGCTGGCATGCCGGCGAAGCGGCCGGGGTCGGGCAGGCCGGCCTCGGCCGGCAGGTCATCCAGCCGGGCCGGCTGGTATGGATCGTGAATGGCCTGGCTGCGCTGGTCGGTGGGTTGGTTCCATAGCTCCGAGCCGTTGAAGTCGCCGCGGCTCAGCATCGCCAGGCCGCTAATCCAACTCAGGCAGTTCAAGCTGCCGAACTGCTGCTGGGCGGCGGGGTCGTTCACGCCTGCCAGGCCGCGCTCAAATTCGGCCCGCGCAAGGCAGAGTTGATCGACGTATAGATGAGTCATAGCGCCTCCTTGGCATTCTGTAGCCCCGATTATACCGAACCTGTCCGGATTTGCCGGGAGAAAGGTTATCTGTGAGGAAATTGCGCATCGATATTCCGGCTCTTCCGGCGAAGGCGGAAGACGCGTGATTCTGTGTTTTGTCATCCCAGACTATGACAAAAGTCACTTTCTCTGGCAAGAAATGGGAGTACAATACTGCTAATCATTCGCTATTGCGAATACATTGCAATAGCGAAAGGAAATCCTGATGACGATTCTGGTAGATCAAGTAACCCAACGGCTGCGCCAGCAGGGCGGGCGGATGACCTCCCAACGGCGCATGATCCTTGAAACCCTACAATGCCTGGGCTGTCACCCCACCGCCGAAGAAATCTTTGCCGTGGTCAGCCGGCGCGACCCCAGCCTGCACCTCTCGACGGTGTATCGCACCCTGCGCTGGCTGGAACAGGAGGGCCTGGTGAGCGGGCGGCGCTTTGATGAAGCCGAGCGCACCGAACGCTTCGACCCGGTTTCGCCTGCCGAGCATCATCATTTTATCTGTACAGTCTGCAAAAATGTGATCGAGTTTGACCATCCCCTGATCGAACAGGTCAAAACCGAATTCAGCCGCCAAAATGGGGCGCGCGTCGCCAACGCTTCGCTGATGATCTACGGCGTGTGCGCCGCCTGTATTCAAAAAGAACCCGAAAAATACGCCGATGACCTGTCATTCAACTCCCCAAGCGAACCGCTTTTCTAGCGGAGGCAGCATCGCCCTGGTGGGCCATCCCAACGTGGGCAAGTCGGCCCTGTTCCAACGCCTGACCGGCCAGCGGGTGGTCGTCTCGAACTACCCCGGCACGACGGTAGAAGTAACCCGCGGCGCGGCCCGCGCCCTGCCGGGCGTGATGGTGATCGACACGCCGGGGGTGATCGCCTTTCCACCCTACTCCGAAGACGAACAGGTGACCGCCCGCGTTCTGCTGGGCGAAGCGTTGGATGCCATCTTGCAGGTGGGCGATGCCAAGAACCTGCGCCGCACCCTGCTGCTGACCCTGCAGTTGGCCGAGATGGGCCGCCCGCTGGTGCTGGCCCTCAACATGATGGATGAAGCCCAGGCGCGCGGCCTCAAGCTGGACTGCGCCCGGCTTTCGCAAGAGCTGCAGCTTGCCGTGCTGCCCACTACCGCCGTGCGCGGCCAGGGCATCGACGCCCTGACCGCCGCCCTGGGCCAGGCCGCGGCCAGCGATTATCGCCTGACCTATCCGGCCGAGATTGAAACCGCCCTGGCCGATTTCGAGGCTCAGGTGGGCGCCATCCCGACCCCGGTTCAGCCGCGCGCCCTGGGCCTGCTGTGGCTGAGCGGCGACGCCGTAACCGCCGCCTGGCTGGAAGCACACCTGCCGCCCGCCGCGCTCGACGGTCTGAAGGCGCAGCGCAGCGCCGCGCAGCAGGCCGCCGGGCAGCCGTTGGCCGCCCTCATCCAGCAAACCCGTCTGGCCCAGGTAGAGCGCCTGGCTGGGGAGGTCCTCCAGCAGGAGGCCTCGCAAGGCGAGCGCCTGGCGGCCCGCCTGGGCCGCCTCACCACCCACCCGGTATGGGGCTGGTTCTTTCTGGCTGCGGCCCTGTATGCCCTGTATTGGTTTGTGGGCGTGTTCGGGGCCGGGACGCTGGTGGGCCTGCTGGAAGAAAACCTGTTTGGCAAGCTGATTAACCCGGCCGTCACCGGCTGGGTGCAGCGAGTTATCCCCTGGCCGTTTGTAGCCGATTTCCTGGTAGGGCCTTACGGCCAGTGGACGATGGGCATGACCTACGCCATGGCCCTGATCCTGCCGGTGGTGACAACCTTCTTCCTGGCGTTTGGGATCATGGAAGATTCGGGCTATCTGCCCCGTCTGGCGGCCTTCAGCAACCGGGTGTTCAAGTCCCTGGGGCTGAATGGCAAGGCCGTCCTGCCGATGGTCTTGGGCCTGGGCTGCGTGACGATGGCGACCGTGACCACCCGTGTGCTGGAAAGCAAGCGCGAGCGCCTGTTGGTGACGCTGCTGCTGGCCCTGGCTGTGCCGTGTTCAGCCCAATTGGGCGTGGTGATGGGCATGCTGGCCGGGATTTCGCTCTATGCCACCCTGCTGTGGGGCGGGGTAGTAACGCTGGTGCTGCTGGCGGTGGGCTGGTTGGCCTCCCGGCTGATGCCCGGCGAGCGCAACCTGCTGTTGGTAGAACTGCCGCCCCTGCGCCTGCCCCAGGCCTCCAACGTGCTGCTCAAGACGTTAGCCCGGCTGGAATGGTACATCAAAGAAGTGGTGCCGCTGTTCTTGATCGGGGCGGCCCTGATGTTCGCCCTCGACAAGACCGGCCTGCTGGACACGCTCACCCGCCTGGGAGAGCCGCTGATGACGGGCTGGCTGGGCCTGCCACCCCAGGCCAGTTCGGCCTTCCTGATGGGCTTTCTGCGCCGCGACTTCGGGGCCACCGGGCTGTTTGTGATGGAGTCTCAAGGGCTGCTCTCGCACGAGCAGGTGGTGGTGGCGATGGTCACGATCACCCTGTTCATCCCCTGCATTGCCAGCGTGATGATGATCGCCCGCGAGCGCAGCGCTCGCACCGCGGCCGGGATGTTGATCTTCATCACCCCCTTTGCGCTGCTGGTGGGCGGGCTGCTGCACCGCCTGCTGCTGTGGACCGGGTGGGCGCTGTAATGGACGCGACCGGCGCTTCTCACAACCTGCTCACCTGCGCGATGTGCGGTCAGCGCTTTGACCCGGCCCAGGCGGTTGCCTGCCAGGGCTGCCCGCTGCAAAAAGGTTGTCAACTGGTGCGCTGTCCAGCCTGTGGGTTCGAGATGGTAGACCCCCGTCGCTCGACTCTCGCCCGGCTGGCGCAAAGATTATTCGTCAAAGAAACCAAGACCACTGAAGCAAAGAGGCTGTCATGACGCTATTTTCTCGCATCTGGATGCACAAGCGGGGATCGTTAGCCCGCCCGCCGGCCGCCCCGGCGCCCGCCGCCGACCAGTACACCCTGGCCGAGACCCAGCCAGGGCAGGCGGTGCGGTTGTGCGAATTTGCCCCCGGTATGCCGCCCGAACGGTGGGCGCATCTGCAAGCCTATGGGCTGACGCCAGGCTGCACCGTGCGGGTGGTGCAGCATAACCCGGTGACGGTGGTGCAGGTGGAGCAGACCGAGCTGGCAATGGAAGATGACCTGGCGCGCCAGATTCGGGTAGCCTGAGCCTTTTCCTCTTATGGAGCCAGTTTGGCAGCTCCCCACTCAACCGTGGTGGAGGTGACTGGCGAACTTCGTCGAAAGAGGGATTATCGGTAGGGGCGGGTTTCACGAACTTCAAAAATGAGGCAGAGGTACTATTTTGGGGAAAATGATGCCGCAAGTTTTATCCACCAGATAAAACTTGCTCCATGAAATTTTTCCACACCCCTTCGGGCATCCAGATTTCGTGCAGGGCGGCGAAGGCGGTTTCGGGCGGCTTGCCCCGGCGCAGAATGCGATACAGGGCCATAAAAGCCGAGACGCGCATGTTGGCCGCGCAGTGGATGAACAGCTTTTGGCCCTGGCGGGCGTCCAGCGCGGCGCAGAAATCGTCGAAATTCTGGCGGGTGGGCTGCTGCCAGATCACCGGAATGTGGACGTATTCCATCCCCAGCCCTTCGACGGCGGCGCGCTCGTCGGGCAGCGAGTAGTTTGCATCGTGCAGGGCCAGGTTGATCACCGCCTGGTAGCCGGCGGCGGCGATCTCGGCCAACTGCGCTTCGCTGGGTTGGCCCGAAGTGCCGATCTGGGGGCTAAGCTCAAAGTAATTGTAGATATCTTCTAACATAGCTGCCTGCGTTTGATAAAGTCTGGCTCTCCCGGCTTTGCCGGGAAAGAGGTTATTTTTTGGGAAAATGCGCAGCATAGCCACAATTTTCCCAAAAATAGTGTTTGCTCAGCCAGGGGCTGCCCGGTGGTAGCTCCCCACGCAAGTGTGGTAAAGGCGCCTGGCAAGCTTCGCCAAAAGATGGCTATAAGTTTACCCCTCATTTTTCGTTTTGGGCGTGCCGGGGGGAAACCGTTTATAGATCTGGCGATCTTTCTGCGGCCGCGCTTCATGCAACATCTCTTTTTGATGGCGCTTGAAGCGCGCCATGCCCGTTCCATGGGTTAATGGGGCAGCGCCCTTTTGTACGGCCGGTTGTTTTCGTGGGCTTCGCCCACGAAAACAACCGGAAATACCGGCCTCTGCCGCCAAACAGGTATAATGTTCCCCATGGATACCGAACCTTTGGAAGCGCAAATTGGGGCCCTGCTGCGGGCCCGCGGTTGGCGGTTGGCGGCGGCTGAATCCTGCACCGGGGGCCTGATCGGGCATCGCCTGACCAACATCCCCGGTTCTTCAACCTACTACCAGGGCAGCGTGGCGGCCTATGCGTATGAGGCTAAAGTGCGCCTGCTGGGCGTAAAGTGGGAGACGCTGGAGCGTTACGGGGCGGTCAGCCGCGAGACGGTGTTAGAGATGGCGCGCGGCGTGCGCCAGGCCCTGGCAGCCGACCTGGGCATCTCGGTCAGCGGCATCGCCGGGCCGGGGGGAGGCACGCTCGAAAAACCAGTCGGCACCACCTGGATCGGCCTGAGCGCGCCGAACTACGAGGACGCCTGGCTGTATCACTGGCCGGGCAACCGGCTGCAAGTGAAAGAGCAGTCGGCCGAAGAAGCCCTGCGCCGGGCGGTAGAATTTCTTAAGGTGGGGTGATTGAACGGGGGGACCACCCCATTAAACTGTAGAACAGGCATGGCGCCCTTCGAGCGCCTTCAAAAAGAGACATGTCGTGAATTTTATCGCACAAAGTGCGACAAAATTCACGATTAACCCTCTTTCCAGGTGAGCGAAGCTCGCCAGTTACCGCCACTAAGGTTAAGTGGGGAGCTGCCGAACGGAGGCCCCCGCATCACCTTATCTTGCATCCCGCATAAGGAGGCGCGTTGAACGACCCGATTGAAGTGACAGCCCGCTTTGAGCCGGACGGACGGATCACGCCGCTGCACTTTGTGGCTCGCGGCGCGGCTTACCCGGTCGATTCGACCGGGCGACAGTGGCAAGACGAGACTGGCCTGCATATCCTGGCAATGGTTCCCGGCGAGCGGGTGGTGGAGCTGATCTTCGCACCCGGCGAGCTGCGCTGGTATCTGCGCTCGATCCCTGGCCCGCGGGTGGGGTAAGCCAGGGCATTGGTGCATCGAATTCTGGAATCCAAACTACCCGAAATCAACAAATACTGATAAGATTAACCGTCCCCCTTGAATTCGGGGCAGTTCTGTCTTGTTTCATTATTCGTCTAAGGAGGCTTGCGCATGGATTTCGGAAAGGCGTTTACATTTGCGTTCGAAGACCCAGACTGGGCCAAGAAGCTGGGCATCGCCGCAGCGATCATCCTGGCTTCGCTGCTGCTCTCGGTAGTGATCGTGGGTCTGGCCGGGTTCATCCTGATCGCCGGGTGGATGTACGAACTGGTGCGGCGGGTCATCAATCATGACCCCACACCCTTGCCGGAGTGGGATGATTTTGGGGGATATTTCAAGAAGGGCCTGCAGGTGGTGGTGGTAGGGTTTGTCTATAGCCTGCCCACGATCCTGGTTTCGGCCTGCCAGCAGACCCTGACGGTGATGGTGCAGAATCAGGGCAGCAGTGATCAGACGATGGCCTCGGCCGTCATGCTGGTAGCAATCTGCATGGGCTGCTTCAGCCTGATTTACGGGATTTTCCTGGGCGTTGTACTGCCGGCTGCCATCGGCAATATGGTCGCTGCCGGGCAGATGAGCGCTGGTTTCCGCTTTAGCGAGGTGTTCGGCCTGGTGAAGGCCGCCCCCGGCGCGTATATCATGGCTCTTCTGGGTGGGATTGTCGCCAGCATCATCGCCAGCCTGGGTGTAATCTTGTGCGCCATTGGCGTGGTCGCCACGATGGCCTATTCTACCGTCATCCAGGGCCACCTTTACGGCCAGGCCTACAACGTCGCCAGCCGGGCGCGTGGGCTGACGGCCTGAGATCAGAGAAGATTGTTCGCCCGCGTTTGAATCAAAACGGCGGGCCGCGCTAGCGGCCCGCCGTTTTGATTCAAACGAAACGATTAGCCCAACCGGGCGCGCTCTTCGGCCGCCACGGATGGCTCCAGCTTCTTGAACAGCGGTTCGGGCTTTTGCAGCGCCTGGCCGGGGCAGAGCTGGCTGGGCTGCCACTGGTCGCCGGCCGGGGCGGGGCGGTAGCGCAGCGCGGTATGCTCGCCCAGCCGGTCGGCGGCCGTTTCGACGAACTGCTCGCCAAACAGCGGGGCGGTGTAGCCCAGGTAGGCGTGCAAACGCTGGCTGCTGAAGGGGATGAAAGGCGCGAACAGCAGCTTGAGCGAGTCGATGGCCCGCAGGGCGGTATAGATGGTCTTGGCTGCGGCGGCCTTGTCGCTCTTGATCTCGAACCAGGGAGCGGCTTTGTCCAGATATTTGTTGACCTCGGCCGCCAGGCGCAGGGCTTCGTTCAGAGCGGCGCGCAGCTTCACGCCTTCGAACAGCCCGGCCAGCGTCTCGAACCCGCCCGCCACTGTTTCAAGGACGGCGGTATCGTCGGGGCGCAGCTCGCCGGGGTCGGGGACGACCCCCTCCCAATGTTTGTAGGCGAAGGCCAGCACCCGGTTGGCCAGGTTGCCCCAGGTTGCCACCAGCTCGTCGTTATTGCGGCGCACGAAGTCTTCCCAATCCCAATCGGTGTCTTTGGTTTCGGGCATGTTGGCGGTCAGGTAATAGCGCAGCGGGTCGGGGTCATAGCGGCTGAGGAAATCCAGCCCCCACACGGCCCAGTTGCGGCTGCCGCTGATCTTCTTGTTTTCCAGGTTCATAAACTCGTTGGCCGGAACGTCGGTGGGCAGGTTCAGGCGCTCGCCCGGCCGGCCCTCGAACAACTGGCCGAAAGCCTCGCCGGCGCCGATCAGTTGGCCCGGCCAGATCACGGCGTGGAAGGGGATATTGTCTTTGCCGATGAAGTAGTAGGTATGGGCGGCCGGATCAACCCACCAGTTGCGCCAGTCTTCCGGGCGCTGATCCAACTGGCACAGCTCGATGGCGGCCGAGAGATAGCCGATGACCGCCTCGAACCACACGTACAGGCATTTACCCTCCCAGCCTTCCACTGGCACGGGGATGCCCCAATCCAGGTCGCGAGTGATGGCCCGCCCATGCAGCCCGTCGGTCTGGATCTGGCCCAGCGATTGGCGCAGCACGTTGGGCCGCCAGTAGCTCTCGCGCTGGCGCAGGAACTCGACAATGCCCGGCTCCAGGGCGCCCAGGTCGAGGTAGAAATGCTCGGTCTCGCGCAGCTCCGGCGTAGAGCCGTCGATCTTCGAGCGCGGATCGATCAGCAGGGTGGCGTCGAGCAGGCTGCCGCAGCCGTCGCATTGATCGCCGCGGGCGTTGGGATAGCCGCAGATATAGCATTTGCCTTCCACATAGCGGTCGGGCAAAAAGCGGTTCTGGCTGACGGCAAACCACTGTTTCTGGCGGGCGGTGTACAGATAGTTGTTCTGCTGCAGGGCCAGGAACATATCTTGCGAGACTTTGAAGTGGTTCTCGGTGTGGGTGCTGGTGAACAGATCGTAACTGATGCCCAACTTTTGGAACAACTCCAAAAAGCCTTCGTGGAACTTCTGATAGACCTGCAGCGGGGTAGATTGTTCGGCATCGGCCCGTACCGATACGGGCGTGCCGTGGGCGTCGGAGCCAGAGACCATCGCCACCTGGTTGCCCGCCAGGCGGTGATAGCGGGCGAAGATGTCGCCCGGCAGGTGCGAGCCGGTCAGGTTGCCCACATGGATGGGCGAATTGGCATACGGCCAGGCAATGGCCACCAGGATGTGTTTGTTCATACAAGCCTCCGATCCTTCATCGATATGTCCCTGGCCGGGACGGAATTCAAGACATCAAAAAAAGGGCTATCCAGATCAGGACAGCCCCAGGGGACGCAAGCCAGAATGTGCCAGACGGAACCCTTTTTGCCCTGATCTCAGGCGCGCGCCAACATGCCCATCATGGGCCGCATCATAGCCATCGAGTAGCGAATGGCGGCGTAGCGCGCAGACCAGGCATTCATCGGACCGGGTTCCTTTCTGCAAAAACTTAACCAAAGTTTAAACTTTGGGAGGATTTTTGTCAAGGACAAGTTTCTAGATTCAAAAATGCGCCCGTTCAGCGGGCGCATTTTTGAATCTGGCTCTCTGGGCTTTGGGTACCACCCTGCTAAACCGTGGAGCAGGCATGGCGCTTGAAGAGCGCCTTCAGAAAGAGATGTTGCGTGGGGAGCTGCCCGGCTTCGCCGGGGAAAATTCTATTGGAGAGTTTGCGGCTGGCGCAGCCAGCCGCAAACTCTCCTGAGCATTTTTTCAGACGAGCGAAGCTCGCCAGTCCTCCCCCACGGTTGCGTGGAGGGAGGGCATTGTGGAGTGCAGCCCCATTATTTGTGGAACTGTTCGGGGCGTTCCTTCATGTAGTTGTTGAGCAGCAGGGCCGAGACGGCTACCGCAACCAGGTTGAGCGGCAGGAGGCAGCAGGCCGCCAGGCCGCCGGTGAAGACGATGACCAAAAGCTCGAAGCCCAGGAACAGCAGGTACCCTACCAGCGCCAGCACACCGACGGTGACGTTCCCGGCGTAGATCCAGCCGATGCCCAGGAAGCCGAAGAGCCCCGGCAAAATCTCCAGGATCAGGGCTACGCTGCGGTCTTTCAGGGCGACGGGCAGCGCCGCCGGGGCGGGCGGGATGGCCGTCGCAGGCGGGGTGGGCGGCAGGTTGAAGGCCGGGGTTTCGCCCTGTGGCGCCGAGGAGATCGGCGGAGGCAGCGTGTCGGTGCGCACCGTGACCGCCGGCTGCTCCAGGTATTCGGGCGGTACGTCGGTGGTGGGAGCGGGGCGCTGTTCGCTGGCGGCCGGCAGGTCTGCGGGGTTGTCTGGCAGGTATTCGGGCGGCACGTCCGGCGCAGCCAGCGGTTCGGCGGCCGGATGCACCGCCGCCCCGCTAACCCCATATTCCGGTGGAATCTCGGGGAAGAGCGGCTCTACCCGCCGGGTGGCGTTGGGGTCGGCCGGCGGTTCGGAAGACAGGTATTCCGGCGGCACGTCTGGCAGGGGGCTATCGATGCGGCGGGTGGCATTGGGGTCAGGAAGCGGCTCGGAAGACAGATATTCCGGCGGCACATCGGGGAGATTCTTTTCATCATCAGGAAGCTGAGAGTCCATGTTCTTTACTCCATATCGAGCGAAAAATCGGTAACATCAAGGCGCTTGGGATGCGCTCGCGCCCGCTCTTGCACAGGCTTTGATTGGTATACGCAGTTCTCCGGTTCTGGTTGCAGCCGGTTCTAAATTCCTCGCGCGCTGAACAGCCCGCCAGTCACGGCGCTATTTTTAGCGCCGCGAGCGCCAATGAAAGCCGTTGGGCGGCCGGGCGCACAGCTTCTGAATTTCAGGGCGCGACGGGTTTAACGGTATTCGTTCAACAGGCGCGCTCGCCCAGGCTGGCGCAACTGGCGCAGGGCTTTGCCTTCGATCTGGCGGATGCGTTCGCGGGTCAGGCCGAACTTCTGGCCCACCTCCTCCAGGGTATAGGGCCGGTCGTGGCCCAGGCCAAAGCGCATGCGCAAGACGCGGGCTTCGCGTGGGGTCAGGGTTGCCAGGGCCTGTTCTACCCGCTCGCGCAGCATATTCTCATAGGCGGCCTGGGCCGGGCTGGGGCTGTTGACGTCTTCGATATACATGCCCAGTTCCGTTTCCTCGTCGTCGCCCACCGGGTTTTCCAGTGAGACCGGCGTCTGGGCTACCTGCATCATCCAGCGCAGGCGCGCCAGGTCAACCTCCAGGTAAGCGGCCAGTTCGGGCAGGCTGGGGGCGCGGCCCAGGCTTTGCTCTAATACCTGGCGGGCTTTTTGAAGCTGGCGCAGCCGCTCGACCATATGCACTGGAACGCGAATGGTGCGGCCCTGGTCGGCCACGGCCCGGGCGATGCTCTGGCGGATCCACCAGGTGGCGTAGGTAGAGAAGCGGAAGCCGCGCTGATACTCGAAGCGCTCGACGGCCTTCATCAGCCCCAGGTTGCCTTCTTGGATCAGATCGAGAAACGGTACGCCTCGCCCCAGGTAGCGCCGGGCCACGCTCACCACCAGGCGGGTGTTGGCCTTGATCAACGCCTCGCGCGCCAGCCGTCCGTCCTGGATCAGGGCTTCGATGTCTTGCCGCCGTTCGACGTCGCGCCCATCGGGTTGGGTCAGCTCGCTCCGGGCGCGTCCAGCCCGTTCGATGCGCTGCGCCAGCCGCTGCTCTTCTTCCATCGTGAGCAGCGGCGTCAGCGACATTTCTTTGAGATATAGGCTGATGCTGTCTTCGCCGGGGAGCAGGTCCAGGTCGGGCGCCGGGGGGGGATTTTCCGGCGACGCGGGCAATTGGGGGGATTGCATGGGCAGCACCTCCACGCCCTGCTGGGCCAGCCCGGTTGCCAGGCGCGCCAGCGGATCGGGGTCGGCGGCGGCGCGCGGAGCCAGCTCTACCAGGTCTTCATAAGTCAACTCCCCCTGGCGCTCTGCGCGTTCCAGCAGCTTTTGAAGGGCCTGGCCTTCGCCGCTCATAAGGCGAGCCGCTCAGGCTTCTTCTTCATGCCGATGGGGTTGGCTGACTTCGTTCAGATTCTCGCCGCACACCGGGCAAAGCCCCTGACATTCGGGGCGGCAGATTGGGCTGATGGGGATTGCAACCAGCATCTCCTCGCGCACCAGGGGAGCCAGGTTAATCTTGCCGCTTTCTGGCACCAGCAGCCCGGTTTCGGTGGTCGAGGCTGGCGTAAATGCATATAACTCGGTAAAATCGATCTCCAGGGGCTGCGAGAACTCGGCCAGGCAGCGGACGCACTCGACGGTAATCTCGGCTTTCAAGCGCACCTGCACCAGTAAACCTTGCGCAGTGCGCGTCACCAGGGCCGATCCGTCCAGGCGGTGCAGCTCCAGGTCGGGCGGCAGCCGGTAGCGCTCGGCTTCAAGCGGAAATTCACGGCTGTAGCCCACCGTCTGGTGGATGATAAACCCGACATTTAAGCGAAAAATATCGTTGGTCTCGTTCATAAAATGATTATAACATGCCGGGTACGACCAGGGGTACCACCCCAGAATACTATGGAGCCGGGATGGCGCTCTTGGTACTCCCCACGCAGCCGAGGTGAATGTGACTGGCGAGCTTTGCTGGCTGCGTGGGAAGCTGCCCAACCAGGGCGCAGGCTAACGACGACGTGAGAGACAGGCGAGGTATGTCGAAGATTCTGATTGCAACCAATAACCGCGGCAAGTTGGGGGAGTTTCAGGCCCTTTTAGGCGACCTGGGCGAGGCCTTGGTGACGCCAGCCGACCTGGGGCTGGCTTTGGAGGTCGATGAGACCGGCGCTACCTACGCCGAGAATGCGGCCCTCAAAGCCCGCGCCTTCAGCCAGGCCAGTGGGCTGATCTGCCTGGCCGATGATTCGGGCCTGGAAGTGGACGCGCTGGGTGGGCAGCCGGGGCTGTACTCGCATCGCATCGCTGCCTGGCCCGGCGCCAGCGACGCAGACCGGCGGCGGGCGCTGTTGGCCCGCCTGGCGGGCCAGCCTGAGCCGTGGACGGCCTGCTTCCGCTGCGTGGTAGCCCTGGCGCGTCCAGAGCCGGCCGGGGCCGGGCCGCTGCTGCGCTTTGCCGAAGGGGTTTGCCCGGGTCAGATCATCCCCCACGAGCAGGGCGAGAACGGCTTTGGCTTCGACCCGATCTTTTGGCTGCCCGAGGTGGGCCGCACGATGGCCCAATTGACGATGGACGAGAAGAACCGCCTCAGCCACCGGGCCAGGGCCACCCTGGCCGCCCGGCCGATCTTGAGCGAGTGGCTGCAAGCGGCGCCGCCCCAAAGATAAGAGATTTTCCCACCTTCGGAAGAAAAATTATGGCTCTTCCGCCGAAGGCGGGGATTTTTTTCTATTTTGGGAAAATGGGTGGCGTAGCCACCCATTTTCCCAAAATAGTACTTCTTTCCCGACGAAGCCGGAAGAGCCGCTTTCTTTAGAGGCTCGAGCGATTATCCTTTGATGCCGCCGGCTGCCAGACCGCGGATGAATTGGCGCTGGGTCAGCAAAAACAGCAGGATCATGGGGATGGCCGAAATAATCAGACCAGCCATGACCACCGTCCACTGTTCGCGCAGCGCCCCGGAAAAGGCCATCAGCCCAATCGGCACGGTCTTGATCGACTCTTTGGTTATAAAGGTCAGCGCGAACATGAACTCGTTCCAGACCCGCATGGCGTCCAGGAGCATGGCCGAGGCGATGATGGGCCGGCACAGCGGGATGACGATATGCCTGAATACGCCCAGGCTGGAAGCGCCATCCATGACGGCCGCCTCTTCGAAATCGCGCGGCAGCCCCAGCATATACGAGCGCACCAGGAAGGTGGTGAATGGAATGCCGAAGGCCACATTGGGCAGAATCAACGCCCAGCGCGTATCGTACAGGTTCATGGCCGATAGGATGCGGAACAGCGGGATCAGGCTTACCTCGGGGGCCAGCATAATCCCGCCCAGGATGAAGTACAGCAGCAGGGTGCGCCCGCGGAACTGGAAGCGCGCCAGGGCGTAGGCCGCCATCAGCGAGAACAGGATGTTGATCAGCACGGCGGCCAGGGTCACGATCACACTATTGAGCAGGTAGCGGGCAATCCCGTACTTCCAGGCGGTGACGTAATTCTCTACATGCCATTCTTTGGGCAGCGCCCAACTGTTATCGTAAAGCTGGACGTCGGTCTTGAATGAATTGGTCGCCACCCAGATCAGCGGGTAGATTGCCACGATCGCCAGGAAGATGAACAGCGCATAGGCCAGGATGCGGTAGATGCGCTCTTGAGCTGTGCCGCTCAGGGAGCGGCGAGAAGTCGCCTTGGGTGGGGTGGAAATTGCCGGGGTAGACATCTAGATTTCCTCTCCCGAACGCCCCAGGCGAAGCTGCACGATGGTGAGCAGGAATGTGATGATAAACAGCAGTGAGGCAATGGCCGAAGCATAACCCATTTCGTCGTTGCGAAACCCTACCCGGTACAGATAGTTGCCCAGGGTCTGGCTGGCGTTGTTTGGGCCGCCGGCGGTCATCACCCAGACCAGGTCGAAGACTTTAAACGCTCCAATGACGGTGATAGTGGTCAGTACCAGGGTTGATTCACGCACCAGCGGCACGGTGATGGCAAGGAACTGCTGCCATGGGCTGGCCCCGTCCATGCGCGCCGATTCATACAACTCCTCAGGGATGGCCTGGATGGCGACGATGAACAGCACCATGCAGTAGCCCACCCACTGCCACTGCGAGACGGCAATGATGGCAAAAATTGCCGTACCCTCCTCCCCCAGCCAGGTGCGGGTCAGCATATCCAGGTGCAGGGCGCGCAGCGCCTGGTTGATCAGCCCGGTGTCGGGCCGGTAAATCAATTGCCAGGTGATCGCCACTACGGTAATTGCCAGCACCGAGGGCAGAAAGACCGCATTGCGGAAAATTGTTCCCCAGCGCGGGCGGATCAGGCGTGATTCCAGCAGCGCAGCCAATATCAGCGCCACCCCCACCTGGAAAACGACCGAAATGACAGCATAGAGAACGTTATTACGCAGCGCCAGCGGGATCAATCCGTCATCCAGTATTTTGATATAGTTCTGCAAGCCGACAAACTTCCAGTTCGGGTCGATTGCAGACCAATCAAACAGACTGTAGTAAAAGTTCACTACAATCGGGTAGTAGATGAAGACCAGCATGATGACGATTGCGGGCAGCAGGAACAGATAGGGGGTCATCGCCCGCGAGCTTAATGCACGGCTTCTCATAAGCTTCTCTCCTGAGCGAGATGGCGACGGGGCCGCCCACTGGCGGGCGCAGCAAACGCCATCCCATTCCGGGGAATTCAGGCGTTTGCTGCGCCCTGATAAACCATGCGGTCTCGCCGGCGCTACGGCTGGCGGTTACTTCAATTCCGCCTGAACTTCCTGGGCGATCTTTTGTACATCGGCCATCACCTGCTCGGGGGTCTTCGAGCCGGTCATCAGGGCCTGCATCCCAGGCAAGTACACTTCAACGATCTTAATGTTCATGTCGGTGTCCATCCACAGCGCCATGCCGCTGGCCTGGTCGATGGCTTTCATACCATCTACCACCACGGGCAGGGCGGTGTCGTTATTGACCGCGCCGATGACGCTGCTGGGGATGCCCAGGCGCTTGACGTATTCCGTCCCCATCGTCTTGCTGGTCAAGAACTTGAGGAATTGGATCGCCTCCTGGGGGTGAGCCGACTTGGCCGAAACCATAAAGCCATCCGGCGCGCCGGTCAGCAGCTTGGGATCGCCCTTGCCGCCGGGGTTGCTAGGCATCTGGAAGAAGCTGAACTTCTCTTTACCCATCCCGTCTGCTACGGTGATGAACTCTTCCAGCTCGATGTATATCATGGCGGCCTTACCGGCGATAAAGCTCGACCGCGCCCCGGAATGGCTGATGCCGTTCGGGCCCTGGTTGAAGCAGCCGTTGTCATTGAGGGTCTTGAAGCGGGTCAGCGCTTCCACGTAGCCGGGATCGGTGAAGAGCTTGTCGGCTGGGGCGGTCAGCAGGTAATCGGCCTGCAGGGTGGCGCTATCTACCAGCTTGGCATTAAAGTCGCCCACATAGTGGGCCGAAGCCCAGGGGAACTCGTTGCCGAATGCGATAGGGGTTACGCCGGCGTCTTTCAATGTCTTGCACACGGCCAGCAGCTCGTCCCAGGTGGTCGGCGGGGTCAGTTTATTGGCCGCGAACAGGTCTTTGTTATAGACCATAAACTTGGCGTTGACGCGCATCGGAATGCCGTAGATCTTGCCGTTCAGTTTGTACGGCTCGACCGCGCTGTTGATGACCACATCCTTCCAATCCGAGTTCATGAAGGCGTCCGTCAGGTCCATGGCCTGCCCGGCGCGGGCAAATTTCCACGAGAATTCGCCCGACCAGGAGAAGAAGATGTCTGGCACCTGGCCGGAATTCATCAGGACGCGGATCTTGTCTTTATACGGTTCGTCGGCCACCGCCTCCATCTCTACCTTGATGTTGGGGTTAGCTTTCTCGAATTCAGAGATGACATAGTTGTAATATTCGAGCTGTTCAGGTTCCGGCCACTTGTGAAAGAACTTGATCGTGACCTTCTCGCCGCCGGCTGGGGCGGCCCCCTCGACGGCAGCTGTCTGTACCGGCTGCGCTGCCGGCGCGCCACAGGCCGCCAACAGGAGGGCAATGACAATGACCAGGCTGGTCAGGGCCCAAAAACGGTGGTTCATGCGATTCTCTCCTTTATCAGATGCTTCGGTCGGGATGAGCATTCCTTGGGACGTCCGGTAATTCATCAATCGGCTGTCCATAGCCGAAAGCTCCATAGTGCGTGCAGTTCTCGGCCGCCGATTCGGCGGCAAGCTGCATTGCCTGCGGCAGCGGGACGCCGCCCAACGCTTCGACCAGGAAGCGGGCGGCAAAGGCATCTCCCGCGCCCAACGTATCGACCACCTGGACGGGGATTACGCCCTGGTGAAGTGTGCGGCTCCCATCGTACACCCACGCGCCCTGGCTGCCGCGGGTCGCCAGCACCAGCCGGGGACCCTGGCGGTACATCTGGCGCATCAACCCGTCTTGCTCTTCCAGCGTCAGTTCGGAGCAGGAGATGAGAGCGACATCCACCTGGGGCAGCACGCTTTCCAGGTATTCCGGGTCGCGCCGGTCAGAGAAATCGAAGGACAGGCAGCGCGAGGCGTGTTTCAGATCGCCCAGGCTGCCTTCCAGATAACTGAACACCGAGGTATGTACCACATCGAATTGGCGGATATAGTCGTAGTCCTGGCTGGTGAGTGCGATCTGGCTGGTTACGCCGTGATGGCCGGCGCCAAATACCCGGTCGCCGTCCACCAGTTGGACGGTCGAAAACGAGGTCGTCCCGCCTTCGATCACCCGGCAGCGAGACACATCCACCCCTTCGTTGCGCAGGGCGTGCAGAATCAGCCGCCCGTTGGCATCGTCGCCCAGCCAGCCCAGGTAGGCCGCCGGATGACCGTAGCGGTGGGTCAGCACCGCCACGTTGACCGCGTTGCCGCCAGGATAGCCGATGCCCTGATGGATATAGGTATCTACCGTGTTATCGCCAACGCCAATGATGTGGGTCATAGGATTAGTAGGGGAATTTCCACATATACCGGCGGGTGGTCAGCGGGTGGGTGTGCCACACCGCAAAGCGCTGCGCCAGCCGATCCACGGCGGCTTCCAGAATGAACGGCGCAAACAGGCCGCGCACTTCGGGCGCGATGCCTTTCATCTCATAGTCTTTCGAGTCATAGATCATCAACCGTTCGGTGAACTTCTTGCAGAAATTCACCACCCGTTCGCTCTCCGGTCGGGAGGGATCTTCGCCCAAGAACACGACCACGGGCGTCTCGGCGGTGATGACCTCGAACGGGCCGTGGAAGAATTCGGCCGAGTCGCAAGCGTACGTGTGCATCCACTGCATTTCCATCAGCACACATACACCAAACACATAGGCGGTGGCAAAGCATGGGCCAGCGCCCAGCACCATCATGTAATCGTCGTCTTTATACAGGCGGGCCTCTTCGGCAGAGCGCTGTTCGTTGGCTTCGGCGGTATCCACCAGGGCAGACGGGAAGTTGTCCAGGCTGCGCATGATCGCCTCGTGCTGGGTCCAGTTTGGCTCGACCTCTTTCATCAGGGCCGAAATCAGCGCCAGGACGATCATGAACTTGGCGTGATAGCCGTGCGACGGCTCTTCGTACAGCAGCGGATGCTGGACGTTTTGCGCCAGGGGCGAATCGCCCTTCTGGGTCACGCCCACGGTGACGACCGGTTTATCCTTCAGGAATTCGGCTACGGTTAAAATTTCTGGGGTTGTGCCTGAATGCGAAGCCAGCACGACCAGGGTATGCTCATCGAGGCGGGGCGGGGCGGCATAGAAGAATTCGGCCGGGAAGTACAGGTAGACATCCAGCTTCTGGGCCACCTGATCGGTCCAGTATTTAATTGCGCCCATTTCACGGTTGGGCGCGCCGCAGCCCACCAGGTAGACGCGCCGGATGCCCTTGCGGGCCAGCTCTGCGCCCAGCCGGGCTGCTTTGTTCTTTTCTTTAACTGCCGCTTCCAGCGATTGCAGATAGGCGGCTCGGTCAATGTCGGTAGCCATTTGAAAAAACTCCTTTCAAGATTGAGCTAATTGGTCTATACCCATTGGAATTTGGTATATACCATTAGTGCCAGCAAAAATCTCTCTAAAATAGCAGCCGGTTAGAACCGCGAATCCTCAACCGGTGACCGGCCTGACTCTGCGTTTATAGAGAGATCAGTGAACTCATCGAGTGAAAAACCACCCGCTCTGGATGGTTGACGGATACCAGGTATTCCATACGCCGGTCGTCCTGGTCGAACACGATGCTGCGCAAGAGCAACACGGGCGCGCCCGGCTTCATCTCCAGCAGCTCAGCTTCTTCCGGGGTGGCATAGCTCAGCTTCAGCGTTTCGTCATTCTTGACCATCGTCACATCATACCGCTGGCGCAAGATGTGATAGAGCGAGTTGTTGTTGGCGAAATCTTCGGCTGTCAGCCCTGGCAGCAGGTCGGCCGGCAGGTAGCTGGTTTCGATACAGAAAGGCGTGCCGTTGCCGGTGCGCAGCCGGCGCAGGACGATCACCTGCGCCCCCAGGCGCAGGCTCAGCTTTTCCGCAATCTTAAGTGGGGCGCGCATCACCTGGAACGAGATCAGGCGCGAGCCGGGGGCCACGCCTTCTTCTTGTAGAAGCTGGGTCAGGCCCAGGGTAAAATCTTTGCCCACCCGGCGCAGCACCTGGGGCTGGCGCACGTAGGTGCCGTTGGTCGAGCGGCGCTCCAGCAGCCCGCGCCGGATCAGGTTTTCAATCGCCCGCCGGATGGTCATTCGGCTGACGCCCAACTGCTCCGAAAGCTCGCGCTCCGATGGAATTTGCTCGCCGGGCGAATAGACCACGCCTTCGATCATTTCTTTGAGCGTGGCTTCTACTTGCTGGTAGAGCGGTTGAGTATTGATAGGCGATTCGCTTTCGGCCATCCCTGGTTCCTGGTTCTTGGTATATACCAACGCTTACTGAGATTATAGCAGGGATTTGGGCCAGGTCAAGAGGCAAGATGGTTTCCTGCGGGCCTTTCTTGAAGTTGCCCCAAAGGTGCAACGCACGTTGTCAGTTGGGCGAAAGACGGGCGGTAAGCGCCTCACCCTGGCCGGCCACGTGCGCTGCACCTGGCTTTAAGAAAGGCAGGTGATTTCCTGGGGCTTTTGCCAGCCAACCAGCCCCTCGTGCGGAGAGCATTCTGCAAATGGCGCCCTGGCAATGCAGAATTTATGCAAATTTGACAGGCGATCGGCCCAATTTTGAGTTATGATAGGTCTCATGCAGTCTGCCAGCCAAAAAACGTCTTTAGACTGGGCGACGCTCACCGCGCGCTGGCTCTTCCTGTTCGCGCTTAGCGTCTGGCTGGCGTTTAACCCGCCGCTCAACCTGGTGATCCTGGCGCTGGCCCTGGTTGGATTGCTGTTCAACCTGGCGCTCACCGTTTTCGTGGGAATGAACGTTATGCCGCGCTGGATGCGGGTTGGGGCCGTAGCGCTCGACCTGGCCCTGGCCCATCTGGCCCTGTCTTTGGGCAACCTCAGCCTGAGCTTGCTCTGGATTGTGCTGCTGCCGGTGGTCTCGGGCGCGCTATATTTGCGCTGGTTGGGGGCGTTGGGGGTAAGCGCTTTGAACGGGGTGGTTGTGGGCGGCCTGAGCTATCTTTTCTACCCCGGACAACTGCCGCTGGCGGCCCTCGTGGGGCTGGCAGCCAGCCTGCTGTTGGGCCTGCCCCTGGCCGCGGGCGGGGCGCGCCTGGCAGGCGCGCCGGGGGGCAAGAAAGCTGGCCCGCTTAACCCGGAGGCCGAACGCAAGGAACGCGAGCGCCGCAGCACAATCTTCGAGATGATCTCGGCCCTCAACGAATCGCTTAACTACCAGCGGGTGCTTGAGAACGCTCTCGACCTGAGCGCCAACACCCTGGATAACCTGCAAACCCCCCAGACTGATAAGCTGGTCAGCGCGGTGCTGCTCTTCGCCCAAAGCGAGCGCGACGCCCCGGTGCTGCAAGTGGCTACCTCGCGTAATCTGATCCCGGCCGACCGCAGCGCCACCCTGCCGGGCAGCCTGGGTCTGCTGTCGGACGTAATCGAAGAAGGCCAACCCCAGCTTTCGCAGGCCGTGCGCAACGACCCGGAATTGAGCCGCCTCAATTCATTCCGCGATTGTGGCTCGGCCTATGGCCTGCCGCTGCGCACGGGCCTGGATGCATACGGCGTGCTGCTGTTCGCTCATCCCGATGTCGACTTCTTCGCCCCCGACCGGCGTGAGGTGCTGGACATCGTGGGCAAGCAGTCGATCATTGCCATCCAGAATGCGCGCCTGTACCAGGACCTGGAACAGGAAAAGAACCGCATGATGGAAATCCAGGAAGACTCGCGCAAGAAGCTGGCCCGCGATCTGCACGACGGCCCCACCCAGTCGGTTTCGGCGATTGCCATGCGGGTCAACTTTGCCCGGCGCTTGATGGAGCGCGACCCCAAAGCCGCAGCCGACGAGCTGTATAAGATTGAAGACCTGGCCCGCCGCACCACCAAAGAAATCCGGCACATGCTATTCACCCTGCGCCCGCTGGTGCTGGAATCGCAGGGGCTGGTGGCTGCCCTGCAATCCATGGCCGAGAAGATGCAGGAAACCTTCAATCAGAACGTCATCATCCAGGCCGACCCCGGCGTGGCCGAGCAGATGGAAGGCAGCAAGCAGGCGGTGGTCTTTTACATTGCCGAAGAAGCGGTGAACAACGCCCGCAAGCACGCCCAGGCGGCCCATATCTGGGTGCGCATGAAATCGCTGCGCGATAATATGACCCTGCTCGAGATCGAAGACGATGGGGTTGGCTTCGACGTGAACGCGGTGGGGGCCACCTATGAGAACCGCGGCAGCCTGGGGATGATCAATCTGCGCGAGCGCACCCAACTGGTGAACGGTGTTTTACGGATCGATTCAGCCAAAGGCCAGGGGACCCGGGTGCAGGTGGTCATTCCGCTGACTGAAGAAGCCGCTGACCGTATTCACCGGGCGGTCTGACCTGCCATGCCCATTGCCGGCGAAGTTTATTATCATCTTTACGAAGGCAGCGCCGAAGGGCAGCGCCCGCCGGTGGTGCTGCTGCATGGGGCGGCTGGCAATCATCTTTCCTGGCCCCCGGAGGTGCGGCGCATCCCTGGCTACCGGGTGTATGCGCTGGATTTACCCGGCCACGGCAAATCGGGCGGGCGCGGAATGCAGACTATCCCGGCTTACGCCCAGGCTATCGCAAGTTGGTTGGACGCGGCCGGCCTGCACCGGGCGGTGTTTGTGGGTCATTCGATGGGCAGCGCGATTGCCCTGACCCTGGCCCTGGATTACGCCGAGCATGTCTTGGGCCTGGGGCTGATCGGATCGGGGCCGCGCCTGCGGGTAGCCCCGGAACTGTTGGAACACGCCTCCAACGCCACGACCTACCAGAACGCTATCGAGAACGTGGTGCGCTGGTCGTTCAGCCCGCAGATGCCCGCCGCCCTGACCGAGCTGATCGCCCGGCGGATGGGCGAAACCCGCCCCAGCGTGCTGTATGGCGATTTCCTGGCCTGCGACGCCTACGACGAAATGGCCCGCGTCGGCCAGGTGGCCTGCCCTACGCTGATCCTGTGCGGTTCGGAAGACCGCATGACCCCCCTGCGCCATTCGCAGTATCTGGCGAACAACATTCCTGGCTCGACCCTTAAGGTGATTGCCGGGGCGGGCCACATGCCGCAGATCGAGCAGCCCGCCGCCGTATCGGCCGCCCTCTCGGCTTTCCTATCTCCCATCTCCTACTAGCCTGCCGCCGGGCGAGCTTGCAAATTCAACCTTGCCGAATTTGCAGGCTGTAGTATAATCTTTATCCGTCCGGGTGGATAGCTCAGTTGGTTAGAGCACTGCGTTGACATCGCAGAGGTCGTAGGTTCGAGCCCTATTCCACCCACAGGCACGATCTATATTCTGATATGCGCTGACCGGGACGAGTAACCGGCCCGGCCCCAACAGGGAGAGGCGATCAAAGACTGAAAGTCGCCTTTGGGGAACGCCGGTGAAAACCACCCGTGAGCATGACCCTGAACGGAGCGCCGCCCCCCGGCGGCCTCTGATAAGGTGAACGGTTGACCCCGTTATCGGTTCTCCAGAGGTTCTTTCGGCGCATGCGCGCTGGAAGAAAGTTGGGTGGAACCGCGAAGTTGGCTGCAACTCTCGCCCCAGCGTGGGTGAGAGTTTTTTTGTTTTGTATGGAGAGGAGCGCAAAAATGGCAGAACAGCAGAACATCCCGTATGAACAGAGCGATCTGTATAGGATTCGGCACTCGACCGCCCATGTAATGGCCCAGGCGGTGGTAGAGATGTTCCCAGAGGCTAAATACACGATCGGCCCGCCGATTGAGGACGGCTTCTACTACGATTTCGACCTGCCGCGCTCGCTGACCCCCGAAGACTTGCAGGGCATCGAAAAGCGCATGCGCCAGATCATCGCCGGAAAGCATGAATTTCAACGCCAGGTGATCTCGGCCGAAGAAGCGCGGCGCATCTTTCAGAACCAGCCCTATAAGCTGGAACTGATTGAGGGGCTGGAAAAGGGCGGCTTCGACGAATATGGCAACCCGCTCAAAGACAAGGTCGATATCTCGATCTACAAGCACGACACCTTCACCGACCTGTGCCGCGGCCCGCATGTGGAAAGCACCCGCCAGATCAACCCCGCGGCGGTCAAGCTGATGAGCGTAGCCGGAGCCTACTGGCGCGGCGACGAAAAGAAAGCCATGCTCCAGCGCATCTACGGCACGGCCTGGCGTTCGCCGCAGGAACTGGAGGAATACCTGTGGCGGCTGGAAGAAGCCCGCAAGCGCGACCATCGCAAGTTGGGCAAAGAGCTGGGCCTGTTCTACTTCTCCGAAGACGTGGGGCCGGGGCTGCCGCTCTTTACGCCCAAAGGCGAGATGCTGCGGCACCTGATGGAAGACTACGTGCGCGAGACGCAGACCCGCTACGGCTACGAACATGTCTGGACGGGACATCTGGTGAAGGAAGACCTGTACCGCCGGTCGGGGCATTACGACAACTACAAAGACTCGATGTTCCCGCCCATGGTGGATGAGAACGTGTCTTACCGCCTGAAACCGATGAACTGCCCCAGCCACATGACCCTGTTCAAAGAGATGGGCCGTCACTCGTACCGCGAGCTGCCGCTGCGCTTCGCCGAGTTCGCCACCCTGTATCGCTACGAGAAGACGGGCGAACTGACCGGCCTGACGCGGGTGCGGGCGCTGACGCAGGACGACTGCCACACGTTCTGCACCGAAGAACAGATTGGCGAAGAGTTTGCCCGTTCGCTCAACCTGATCCGTGAGGTGCTGAACCGGTATCGCTTCACAGACTACAAGGTGCGCCTGTCGCTGCGCGGCGAGGGCGGCAAGTATGTGCAGGATGATGAGCGCTGGAGCAAGGCCGAGGCCGCACTGCGCCAGGCCCTGGAAGAAAACAACGTGGAACACTTCGAGGCTACGGGTGAAGCTGCTTTTTACGGCCCCAAGGCCGACTTCCTGGCCCGCGATGTGCTGGGCCGCGAATGGCAGCTTTCCACCATCCAGGTAGACTTCATCCAGCCGGCCCGCCTGGGTCTGAGCTACATCGGCGAGGACGGCCAGGAGCATACGCCGGTGGTGCTGCACCGGGCCGTGACGGGGACGACGGAGCGCTTCCTGGGCGTCCTCATCGAGCATTTTGCCGGGGCGTTCCCGGTCTGGCTGGCCCCGCTGCAGGCGGTCATCATCCCGATTGCCGACCGGCATGTGGCGTATGCCCGTGAAGTGGCCGATAAGCTCAAGGCTGCCGGTCTGCGGGTAGAGGTGGATGAGCGCGGTGAGCGCATGAACGCCAAGATCCGCGACGCTCAGAAACAGAAAGTGCCGTACATGCTGGTGGTAGGCGACCAGGAAGCCGCCAACGGGCAGGTGGCCCTACGCCTGCGGTCGGGCGACAACCCCGGCCCGACCGCTCTGGACGACTTCCTGAGCCGCGCCCGGCGCGACATCGAGGCCGGCGACTAAACGTGAGCCTGCGGGTTCATCGGGCGGCCCAGCCGGCCCCCTTGGAATTTGCCGGACGGCCCAGCCGCCCGGCAAATTCCAAACAACCTTTAATTTTTGGTTGACGTTTCAGGTATTTTTTGGTATGATCTTTGGGCTGAAAACCTGAGCGTGAAATGCCTTGTGATTGGAAGGAGTGATCTATCAGCGCGCTAAATTACCGTGTTAATGAAATGATCCGCGTTCCGCAGGTGCGCCTGATTGGCGCCGCCGGAGAGAACGTGGGCGTCGTGTCTACGGATGAAGCCATGCGGATGGCCCGCGAAGCCGAGTTGGACCTGGTCGAAGTGGCCCCCAACTCGGACCCGCCCGTGTGCCGGGTGATGGATTTTGGGAAGTTCGTCTACGAACGAGCCAAAAAAGAGCGGGAAGCCCGCAAGGCGCAAACCAAAATTGAGGTCAAGGAAATCCGCCTGCGTCCTAAGACCAATGAGCATCACCGCGATTTTAAAGTGCGCGATGCTCGTAAATGGCTGGAAGAAGGCAATAAGGTCAAGGTGCGGATCCGCTTCCGTGGACGCGAGATCAGCTACCCGGAAATCGCCCTGACGGACCTCAAAGAGGTGGCCGAGGCTTTGGCCGATGTGGCCGTGGTTGAGCAGCCGCCGGCTTTGGAAGGACGGACCATGTTGATGGTGCTGGCCCCGGGTAAGACGCCCAAAAAGAAATAGCTTTAGCGCCCTGTTTTTTCATCCTTGGAAGGTGTTTAGAAGCTCCGCGGATGTACCTGAATCCGCGGAATTTTGTGTGAAGAGAGGAGTTTCAATCGTGGCACGCAAGCAGACTGTCGGCAAGTATAAGATCAAGACGCATAAGGCGACCGCTAAGCGCTTCCGCGTGACGGGTTCGGGCATGTTGGTTCGTACCAAAATTGGTAAGGGCCACCGCCGCCGCCTGTCATCCAAGCGCGTTAAAGCGTTGTTCGCCGAGATGCTGCCGGTCAAAGGTCGCGGCATCATCAAGCGCGTCAACCGCCTGGCCCCGTATCTGAACAAGAACCGCTAGGCTGGCTAAGAAATCAGTTCCGCCGGGGAGTTTTCCCCTTGTAGGGCGGCCGTTGGGTGCAGATAACGGGCAGCAAAACTGGCTGCCGGCGCCCAGGGGTACGCAGGAGAGATAAGTTATGACTCGGATTAAAACTGGCCCGTATCGCCGCCAGCACCATAAGAAGGTGTTGAATCTCACCAAAGGCCAATTTGGCACCCGCCACCGCCTGTTCCGGCGCGCCAATGAGGCCATGCTCAAGAGCCTGTGGTATTCATACCGCGACCGCCGGCAGCGCAAGCGCGACCTGCGCAAGCTGTGGATTGCGCGCATCAACGCCGCCGCCCGGCTGAACGGCACTACCTACAGCCGCCTGATCCACGGCATGAAAGAGGCTCAGATCACCCTCAACCGCAAGATGCTGGCCGACCTGGCTGTGCGTGACCCGCAGGTATTTGCCGCGGTAGTCGAGCGCGCAAGCGCCGCTTAACGTTGAAATTGATCCCTCTCAGACGAGCGGTCGCTTTGACCGCTCGTTTTTTTGTTAACCAAACGCTTACGCATTTCGAGCGACTTCCCCCGTCCTCAGACGTATACAAACTATAGCCTCTTCCGGTACCACCCCATTAAACCGTGGAACGGGCAAAAGGGGAGGGCTGCACAGAACAACCGCGCAGCCAAAGATAAACCATTCCCGCCTTCAACGCCCGGCGTGACCCGCTCGATATAGTATAATCAATTTATATGGAGGAAATATGTCTGAGAATAGAACGCATGGGGTTGTGCCTCCCGGCAAGGGAAGCCTGTTTACTGACCTGGCGCTCAACGTTAAACTCATCATGCGGCTGATGGCCGACTCACGGGTCAATCCGCTGGTTAAACTGCTGCCGGTGGCCGCAATTGTATACCTGGTTTCGCCGCTCGACCTGGCGATTGGGCCTTTTGACGATGCGGCCGTCATTGGGCTGGCCTCTTACCTGTTTATGGAACTGTGCCCGCCGGATGTGGTGCAAGAGCATACCCAGCGTCTCAAGGCCGAAGGCGCTGTGGGCGGCGCCGTGGGCGGCCCCGCCGCGGGCGGAGCGCCCAGACCGGCCAGCGGCAAGGAAGACGTGATCGACGGCGAATTTTGGGAGAAGAAACCTTGAGGCCCTGGCTTCGCCGGGCCGCCCTGGTTGGGCTGCTGAGCTGGGGGCTGGCGGGCTGCGGCGCGTCGCAAGACGCGCCGCCCGCCGTCACCCTGGCCGTGGCCGACCGGCCAACCCAGGCAGCGTCTGCGCCGCCCGCCAGCGCCACCCTTCCCAGCCCGCCGTCCTCGCTCACCGCCCCTGCCCCGCTCGTCTCACCTACAGCCATCCAACCGTCTCAGTCCGCCCTGGCGCCCACGGAGGCGCTTCCACCGGCCCAGTCGGCCCAGTCTGCCGCGGCCCTGCCCGACCCGGCCAGCTATGTCTGGATGCCGGTAGTGAGCGGGTTGACTAGTCCCATCGGCCTGGCCAACGCTGGAGACGGCAGCGGGCGGCTGTTTATCGTCGAGCAGGCCGGGCTGATTCTCATCTTTCAGAACGATCAACTGCTGCCCCAACCCTTCCTCGATATTCGCGACCGGGTGGGCAGCCAGGGCATGGAACAGGGCCTGCTGGGCCTGGCTTTTCACCCACAGTTCGGCCAGACGCCCTATTTCTACGTTAATTACACAGACCGGCAGGGGAATACGGTGATCGCCCGCTTCCAGGTTTCGCTCGCTGACCCTAACCGGGCCGACCCGGCCTCCGAGAAGCGCCTGCTGCAGATCGATCAGCCCTTCTCTAATCACAACGGCGGCGAGACGGTCTTTGGCCCAGACGGATATCTGTATCTGGGGCTGGGCGATGGCGGCTCGGCCGGCGACCCGCAGGGCAACGCCCAATCGCTGGACACGCTGTTGGGCAAAATCCTGCGCGTGGACGTGGATGGCGGCGATCCCTATGCCATCCCGACGGATAACTCATTTGCTTCGGGCGGCGGGCGGGCCGAAATTTGGGCCTATGGCCTGCGCAACCCCTGGCGTTTCTCCTTCGACCGGCTGACCGGCGACCTGTATATTGCCGACGTGGGTCAGAACCAGTGGGAGGAGATCGATTTCCTGCGCACCGGAAGCGCCGGAAAGCTCAACTTTGGCTGGGATTACTTCGAGGGCAACCATCCCTACGAGGGCCAGCCGCCCTCCGGCGAGATCTTCATTGCCCCGGTGGCCGAGTATCCTCACAGCCTGGGCTGCTCGGTGACCGGCGGGGTAGTGTACCGCGGCAGCCGCCTGCCGGCCTGGCAGGGCGTGTACCTGTACGGCGATTTCTGCACCGGCGCGGTATGGGGCCTGCTGCGCGATGCGGGCGGGGCCTGGCAGTCGAAACCCCTGTTCACCAACGTGGGCCGGATCGCCTCGTTTGGCGAGGACGAAGCCGGAGAAGTTTATCTGGTAGACCGCAGCGGGACGCTGCTGATCCTGGGGCAGCAGTAGATGGCCTGGTCGACGCGTCCGCGGCCTCTTTTGCGCCGCCTCTGGTTGGGGGCGACCATTGGATTGCTGCTTACCGGCTGTAAGCTGGCCCAGGGCCTCCCTCCGGCGCAGCCGCCAGCGAGCCAGGCCCCGGCCAGTTGGGTGACGTCTGTCGCGCCGCCCGCGCCGCCGACAAAGCCAGCCGTCGGCCAACCGGCCGCCTCTCCGATTGGCCCACAGGCCACTGCCGCAGCCGGCGGCCCGACCGCGCCGCCCCCGCTGGCCGGCGATCCTGCCGCCGCGCTGCGTCCCCTGGCCCAGCCGGCTCTGCAAGCTTTGGATACCGCCCCCCGCTACCAGATCGTCTTCGATCTCAGCCCGGATGGAACCGCCTTCCATGGCCGCCAGACGACCCAGGTCATCAATCAAGAAGATACTTTCCTGGACCGGCTGTACTTCCGCCTGCTGCCCAATGGCGGTAAGAGTTACGGCCGCGGTTCGCTGACGGTGCGAACCCTGGCCCTGAATGGGCAGACGATCCGGCCTGCCCCCGCCCAGGACGCCAGCGTGTTAGAGATACCCCTGCCGCAGCCGCTGGCCCCCGGCCAGTTGGCGCGCCTGGATTTTGACTTCGAGGGTAATGTCCCGCAGGATTTCGACGGCGGGTATGGCGTCTACAACTTCACCAAGAACGTGCTGGCCCTGGCCAACGCCTATCCCATCCTGGCGGTCTACGACGCTGACGGCTGGAACCTGGACCCGGTGTCGAACATTGGCGACTCGGTTTACAGCGATATGGCCTTTTACAGCGTGCAGGTGTGCGCTCCGTCGGGCTGGCAGGTGGCGGCCACGGGCGCGGCCGTACCAGATGACGACCCGGTCTGCACCCACTTCGAGAGCGGCCCGGCGCGCGAGTTTTTCTTCACCGCCAGCCCCGACTTTCAAGTTGTGGAAGAAACGATAGACGACGTAACCGTGCGCTCGGTGTATCTGCCTGGCGACGAGACCGCCGGGCGCAAGACTCTCTCCATTGCGGCCGAAGCCCTGCAGGTATTCAGCCGCCGTTTTGGGGCCTACCCTTATACCGAGTTGGACGTAGTCGAGATGCCTCTGCGCTATGCCCTGGGGGTGGAGTATCCCGGCATCGTGCTGATTGGCGCCGATCTGTACCCGCAGAGCGGCGAGCCGGAATATCCGCTGACGATTGCTCACGAAGCGGCCCATCAATGGTGGTACAACGTAGTGGGCAACGATGTGTTCGATGCTCCCTGGCTGGATGAGGGGCTGACCACTTACTCTTCAAGCCTGTATTTTGAAGATACCGCCGGGCCAGGCCGGGCGCGCGGCTACCTGGATTTCTGGAGCCAGCGTTGGGAGAATCTACGCCAGGCCGGGCAGGACCAACCGGTGACGGCAAGCCTGGCCTATTTTGAAAACCTGGCCGACAATGGCCGGGCCTACAGTACGGTGGTATATATCAAATCGGCTCTCTTCTTTGCGGCGCTGCGCCAGGAGATCGGCGATGCGGCTTTCTTCGCCGGGCTGAAGCAGTATTACCAGACCTACCAGTTCAAGATCGCCCGCCCGGAAGACTTGCAGGCCGCCTTCGAGCAAGCCGCTGGCCGCCCGCTGGACGATTTTTATCAACAGTGGTTGTATTCCAAACAAAATCGCTGATCTGGATGGATATTGACATTCCACAGGAGTGCATGCGGCGCATCCGCGCGCCCTTCTGTGGATGCCTAACCAAAGACTTATGCCCAAACGAATCCTCCCCATTGTCTTGCTATTGCTGGCTGGGCTGGGCTGCACGCTGACCACCTCTCGCCCGCAGGCGTTGATCCCCACTCTGACCGCCGCGCCTGCCACCCCAGCGCCGGTCTTTATAGCCACCTCTACCTTCACGCCGATCCCCAGCCCCAGCCTTACGCCTGCGCCGTCGGCTACGCCCACCCCGTCTCCACTGCGCTTTGCTGTAATCGGCGATTTCGGCGAAGGCGGCCAGAACGAGGCCGACGTGGCCGCCCTGGTTGCAAGCTGGCAGCCCGACTTTGTACTGACGGTGGGCGATAATAATTACCCGAGCGGGGCAGCCGAAACCATCGACGCCCATATCGGCCAGTACTATGCGGCGTTTATCTCCCCGTACCAGGGCCAATATGGGCCGGGAGGCGCGGTCAACCGCTTCTTCCCCACCCTGGGTAATCACGATTTAGACAGCGATAACGGTCTTTCGTACCTGGATTATTTTGTGCTGCCGGGCAATGAGCGCTATTATGACTTTGTGTCTGGGCCAGTGCATTTCTTTGCCCTGAACAGCGACTCGCGCGAGCCAGATGGCGTGTCGCAGGTCTCACCGCAGGCCCAATGGCTGCAGGCCGGGCTGGCCGCCTCGACCGAACCCTGGCAGATCGTCTATTTCCACCACGCGCCCTATGCCTCCGGCGCGCACGGCGGCACCGACTGGATGCGCTGGCCCTTCGCCGCCTGGGGCGCCGACGCCATCCTGTCGGGCCACGATCATATCTATGAGCGCCTGTCACACGACGGCATCCCCTATTTCGTCAACGGGGTGGGCGGAGGGGCGATCTACGCTTTCGATGAGATCGAGCCTGAATCGCAGTTTCGTTTCAACGGAAATTATGGGGCTATGCTGGTTACGGCTACCGCCCAGGCGGTGCAGTTTCAGTTCTTCGCCCGCACCGGCGCGCTGATCGACGCGTTTAGCCTGCAGAAGTGAGGCTGAAGGCCGGTATTGTGTCGAGATTGCGGGACGGGTAGCTCGCCACGCAACCGGGGTGGGGGCGACTGGCAGAGCGCCATAGGTTACTCCACGCTTTACGTCTTTTTTGAAGTCAGATGCGGCGCACGTGGCCGGGTAGGATGAGGCGCTTAACGCTCATCTTTCGCCCGACTGACAACGTGCATCGCTCCTTTGCGGCGATTTTAAGAAAGGCGTGTTCCTGCCTTTTTCGCGGCCCTTGACAATTTTGATAGGATTGTGATAAACTGGTCCTCGCTTAACATAAGCTTAACTCTTACGAAAGGAGAGGCGTACTCATGGTAGACACAATGGTTCAGTCCCTTCGCAAGCCGGCCGCTGCCAGCGGTGGCGTTGCTGTGCCTTCTCGGAGTGCGCCTGTCGCTCGTTAGAGAGATTTCTCTCCTCGACTAATGAGCAGCCACGGGCGACCTCCGTCCCCGTGGCTGTTTTTTTGGGGTCTGTCCCTATCTTCAGGCCCTCCCCGCCAGCCACGGTTCGACAAGTGGCTGGTTTTGTTTTTTGGAATGAGGAGTTCAAGATGAACGCGGCAGTGATCGTGAACGATGTGAGTAAAGAGTTTGGTCACGCCAGGCCGGGCGCCCCCACGGGAAAACCCGCCCGCTGGTCGATCCAACCGCCGCGCTCGCCGGAAATGGCCGCGGTGGAGCATCTGTCTTTCTCCATTGCAGTTGGAGAAATTTTTGGACTGGTGGGGCCATCCGGTTCGGGAAAGACAACCCTGATCCGTATGCTGGCCGGGCACATCTTACCCGACCAGGGCGAGGTGCGCTTGTTCGGTTGCGACCTGACCCGCCAATCGGCCCAGGCGCAGCGCATGACCAACCGCATCCTGGGCGAGGCCAGCTTCTTCAAGCGGCTTTCAGCCCTGGATAATCTGATGGTTGGGGCGCAGCAGTATGGCCTGGGTGGGAGCGAAATCCGCCGCCAGGCGGGCGATCTGCTGGCGCGCCTGGGAGTAGATGCTGAGACGGCCCAGGCCCCGCTGGATTGGGCTTCGCGCCCGGCGCTGCAAAAAGTGTCGATCGCGCGCGCCTTGCTGGCCCGGCCGCGCCTGCTGCTGTTAGACGACCCCGTGCGCGGCCTCTCGCCAGCGGAAAAACGCCAGGCCTTGCAGGTGATTGGCGAGGAAAGCCAGTCGGCCGGCCTGACGGTGGCCCTGGCGGCCCGCGATTGGCTGGACGCCGCCCATATCGCCGACCGAATCGCCCTGCTGGATCATGGCCGCTTGGTAGATATCCACACCCTGAACGAGCCTATCGAGGCCGCCGCTCCGCTCGAAAGCTGGCCGGCGCCCTTTGCCGCTCAAGCGATAGAGGCTTAGGAACCACCCATGCACGCGGGTAGCTCCTCACGCAACCGGGGTGGGTATGAATAGCGAGCTTCGCCAAAAGCTGCTTGCACTGACGTGGGCCACGCAAAATGTCCTACCATCGATTCGCGCCGTTGCTGCGCCCCTATCGGTCGGGTTGATGTTAAGGATGGAAAGATCAAAGAAGAGGGTTAATCGTGGGCCCTGTCACCCGAAGTGCGGCAAAACCCATGCAACATCTCTTTTTGAAGGCGCTTGCAGAACTCTGGGCCTGCTCCACGGTTTACTGGGCGGATTCCTGCACGCGCACCCACACCATTAAGACCTGAAAATCTGCGTTCCTGTGTGGTTCCAGGTTTTTATCCCAAATCATCCGTTTCATGCGCGTCGATCCGCGTTCGAGATTCTGAGAAGGAGATTTTATGAACATTGAGCAGTCTTTATTTGAAGCCGGGCCCATCTGCCTGGGCCCCATCGACCATGAGAAAGACCCGCAGGTGGAGGCGCGCTGGACCAACGATGCCGCCTACCTGCGCATGCTTGGCCCAGACCCGGCTCTGCCGCTCTCGGCCGCCCAGGTCAAGAAGCGCTATGAGAAGATCGAGAAAGACCAGGACGAGAGCCACAACCTGTTCTATTTTGCCATCCGTTCCCGGGCCGACGACCGGCTGATTGGGTTTGCCAAACTGCACTGGATCGAGTGGAGCAACGGGGTTGGCAACCTCAGCCTGGGGATTGGCGAGGCCAGCGACCGGCGGCAGGGCTATGGCACGCAGGCCCTCAACCTGCTGCTGCGCTACGCTTTTGCCGAGCTAAACCTGTTTCGCCTGAGCGCGTTGATCCCAGAGTATAACGAGCCGGCCCTGGGCCTGTTTCGCAAGGCCGGGTTTGTCGAAGAAGTGCGCCGCCGCGAGGCCCTGATGCGCGATGGGCGGCGCTGGGATATGCTCCACCTGGGGATGCTGCGCGAGGAATGGGAAAGGAGCCAGACCGCATGAATCTGCGCGACGATTTATTGCAGGGCCAGCGGGTGCGCCTGGGCCGGGTCGAGCCGGAGGTTTACGCCAAAGCCTGGGCCGCCTGGGGGCGCAACACCGCCTTCTATCGCAACATGAGCGAAGAATCGCCCATCCCCTGGTCGGTCAAAAAACGCCAGGAGTGGGCCGAACAGGAGGAGCCAGACGGCAAATCGCTGCGCTTGCATATCCTGGCCCGCCCAGACGATCGCTTTATCGGGTTTGTCTCGCTGTACCAGATCAACACCGCCCACCGCGACGCCCTGCTGGGGATCGGGATCGGCGAGCCGGAATACTGGTCGCACGGCTACGGCGGCGAGGCGATGCGCCTGGTTTTGGATTACGCCTTTGTGGAGCTGAACCTGCATCGAGTGACGCTGGACGTGTTCGCCTACAACCCGCGCGCCATCCACCTGTACGAAAAACTGGGTTTCCGGGTGGAAGGCCGCGAGCGTCGTTGGGTGCAGCGAGACGGCGAACGCGTCGACCTGATCTATATGGGCATTTTGCGCCATGAGTGGCTGGAACGGACGACTGGGGAGGCAGCGTATGGAGACTGACTTGTTTACCGGCGAGCTGGTGCGGCTGACGATGATCGACCCCGACCAGATTGCGGCGGCCTTCAGCCGCTGGCAGCGCAACTCGGAATACTGGCGGCTGCTGGCTTCCGAGCCGGCCTACCCGCATTCGCCGCAGGGTGTGAAAAAATGGCTGGAAGAAGACCTGGACAAAGACCCGCCGCCGTTCTACCTGTTTATGATGCATACCCTGGCCGATGACCGCCTGATTGGTGAGATCGGCCTGGATGGGGTGCGGTTTCAGCATGGCGACACTTTCGTGGGCCTGGGGATCGGTGAGCGCGACTATTGGGGGAAGGGGTATGGCACCGACGCCATGCGCATCATCCTGCGCTACGCGTTTCAGGAGCTGAACCTGCACCGGGTTTCGCTGGACGTGTTCGAGTACAACCCGCGCGCCATCCATGCCTACGAGAAGGCCGGGTTCAAAATCGAGGGCCGCGCCCGCCAGTTTCTACACCGGGATGGCCGGCGTTGGGACTTGATCTTCATGAGCATCCTGCGGGCAGAATGGGAAGTCAATCGGAGGATTTAATGAACGCCGCTTTCCCCCATGGGTACCTGCTGCGTCCGATGATGATGGACGATACGCCGGCGGTTTTAGAGGCGTTGAACGCCTGGGGCCGCCGCTTTCGCGGGCTGGAAGACATCAGCGCCGCCTCGTTTCTTTCGGATATCGAAAGCCCTGGGTTTGACCTGGCGCAGGATACGCGCCTGGCGCTGGCCCCGGATGGAACCGTAGCCGCCTTTTACGGCGTGTGGGACGGATCGGCCCCGCATGTCAAGCCGCTTGTTTGGGGCCGCTTCCACCCCGACCACACCCGGCCAGAGATCGAAGATGCTTTGTTGGAATGGATCGACCAGCGCGGCCAGGCGTCTGCGGCGCTGGCCCCGCCGGAAGCGCGGGTGGCGCTGCAGCGCTATGTCCCTGAAATCGACCCGGCCGCCGGGGCCATGTTTGAGCGGGGCGGATACCGCCTGATTCGCCTCTCGCTGCGCATGGTCATCGACCTGGACGGCCCGCCGCCCGTTCCGGCCTGGCCGGAGGGCATCACCGTGCGCACGCTGGGCGCCGACCTCAAACTGGAAGCGGTGGTGCAGGCCGTGCGCGACGCTTTTCAAGATCACTGGGGCTATGTGGCCGGGCCGTTCGATGAAGAACTGGAGCACTGGCGGCATCGGATTGCCACCTCACCCGATTACGACCCCAGCCTGTGGTTCCTGGCAATGGATGACGGCCAGATTGCCGGTATGTCGCTGTGCTATCCCACCACCGATGATGACCCCGGCATGGGCTGGGTTGGCACGCTGGGCGTGCTGCGTCCCTGGCGGCGCAAGGGATTGGGCCTGGCGCTGCTGTATCACTCTTTCCAGGCTTTTCACCAGCGCGGCAAGCCCCGCGCCGGCCTGGGCGTGGACGCCCAGAGCCTGACCGGGGCTACCCGCCTGTATCTGCGGGCCGGGATGCGCCCCGACCCACGGTACCAGTTCAATCTCTACGAAAAACTGCTGCGCCCCGGCCTCGACCTGACCACCCAGGCCGTGGCGCAGGAGGCTCAGGTCTGATCGGAGGATTTCAAAATGACCACGCACCTGTCCAACGGGTATCGGCTGCGCCCGATGACTCTGGAAGATTTACCGGAAGTTGTGGATGCGTTGAACGCCTGGTCGCGCCGCTTCTACAACGTGGACGATATGACTGTGACGGCCTTTCGCTCTGACATCGAAGAGCCTGGGTTTGACCTGGAGCGGGACACCTGCCTGGTGATCGCCCCGGATGGCAAGGTGGCCGCGTATTACGATGTCTGGGACGTATCTGCTCCGCACGTCAAGCCGCGCGCCTGGGGGCGTATTCGCCCCGACCACCACAGCCCGGAGGTGCAGCAGGCCCTGCTGGAATGGATCGAACAGCGCAGCGAGCAGGCCATACCGCTGGCTCCGCCGGAGGCGCGGGTAGCGTTGCACTGCTACATTCCGCACGTCGACGAAGCCGCCCAGGCTATGTTTGAGCGGAGCGGATACCGCCTGATCCGTCACTCGCTGCGTATGGTCATCGACCTGGACGGCCCGCCGCCCGTTCCGGCCTGGCCGGAGGGCATCACCGTGCGCACGCTGGGCGCCGACCTCAAACTGGAAGCGGTGGTGCAGGCCGTGCGCGACGCTTTTCAAGATCACTGGGGCTATGTGGCCGGGCCGTTCGATGAAGAACTGGAGCACTGGCGGCATCGGATTGCCACCTCACCCGATTACGACCCCAGCCTGTGGTTCCTGGCAATGGATGACGGCCAGATTGCCGGTATGTCGCTGTGCTATCCCACCACCGATGATGACCCCGGCATGGGCTGGGTTGGCACGCTGGGCGTGCTGCGTCCCTGGCGGCGCAAGGGATTGGGCCTGGCGCTGCTGTATCACTCTTTCCAGGCTTTTCACCAGCGCGGCAAGCCCCGCGCCGGCCTGGGCGTGGACGCCCAGAGCCTGACCGGGGCTACCCGCCTGTATCTGCGGGCCGGGATGCGCCCCGACCCGAACCAGCAGTGGGACCTGTACGAGAAACTGCTGCGCCCTGGGGTGGACCTCACCACCCAGGACGTAGTGCAGGCAGTCCAGGCGTGACCGATGTTGCTGAGGTTTCTGGCGGCCGCGCCGCCTGGGAAGCCCCTGCTCAACCGGGGTGGGTGCGACTGGTGAGCTTCGCCGAAAGAGGATTAATCGTGGATTTTGTCGCCCGAAGTGCGACAAAATCCACGGAATATCTCTTTTTGAAGGCGCTTGAAGTGCGCCATGCCTGCTCCACGGTTTAATGGGGTGGTACCGCCGTCTGCAACCCTGCGAAAAACCTGCCCGAATCGGTTAAAATTGGCCCTGGAGAAACCTGAACCATGAGCATACAAGCTGTTATCTGGGATCTGGGGGGCGTCCTGGTGCGCACCGAAGACCACACCGCCCGCCAGGCCCTGGCAACCCGCCTGGGCCTGGAACGCCTGGCCCTGGAAGATCTGGTCTTCGGGGGCGATTCGGGCCATGCGGCGCAGTCGGGCCGGGTGACCCTGGCTGAGCATTGGCTGAACGTGATGCGCCAGGTGGGCCTGACCCAGGCCGACTTGCCGGCCTTCCAGGCCGAGTTTTTTGGCGGCGACCGGGTGGATTACGCCCTGATCGACTATATCCGCTCGCTGCGCAGCCGGTATAAAGTCGGGTTGTTGAGCAATGCCTTCTCCGATCTGCGCTCGCTGATGACGGAATGGAAGTTTGCCGACGCCTTCGACGACCTGGTGATCTCGGCTGAGGTGGGGATGATGAAGCCCGACCCAAGCATTTACGCCCTGGCGGTGGAACGCCTGGGGGCCGTACCCGGAAGTGCGGTGTTTATCGACGATTTCGTCCGCAACACCACTGCGGCCCAAAACGCCGGGCTGCACGCCATCCATTTCCGCAGCCCGGCCCAGGCCCGCCAGGAATTAGAAGCTTTGTTGAACAGGAGCCGCGCCGATGACCCCCAATGACCCAACCTGCCTGAGCATCCGCGAGGCCGCCGGGCTGATCCGCCAGGGTGAGCTTTCTCCGCTGGACTTGACCCAAGCCTACCTGGAGCGAATCGAGCGGTTGGATGGCCGCCTGAACAGCTACCTGACGCGTATGGGCGAGGCTGCCCTGGAACGCGCCCGCCGGGCCGAGGCCGAAATCCGGGCTGGCGGCTGGCGCGGGCCGCTGCACGGAATCCCGCTGTCTGTGAAAGACCTGTTCGAGACCGCCGGGGTGCGCACCACCGCCGGGTCGCAGGTCTTTGGCGATTACGTCCCCGCTGCCGACGCTGCCGCGGTCGAAAAGTTGTATGCGGGCGGGGCGGTGGTGTTGGGCAAGACCAATCTGCATGAAATCGCCCTGGGGCTGACCACGGTCAATCCGCATTACGGGGCCTGCCGCAACCCGTGGAACCTGGCCCGCGTGGTGGGTGGGTCGTCGGGCGGGTCGGGGGCGGCTTTGGCGGCTCGGCTGTGCGCCGGGTCGCTGGGCAGCGATACGGGCGGCTCGATCCGCGTCCCGGCGGCCCTGTGCGGGGTTGTGGGGCTGAAGCCCACTCGCGGGCGGGTCAGCCTGCGCGGGGTCATTCCCTTGAGCTGGAATCTGGATCACGCCGGGCCGATGGCCCGCCGGGTGTACGACGCGGCCCTGCTGCTCCAGGCCGTTGCCGGGTACGACCCGCTCGACCCGTATTCAGTCAATGCGCCGGTGGATGACTACCTGGGCCAGATCGAGGCCGGGGTGAGCGGCTGGCGGGTGGCCCTGGCGCACGGAGCCTATTTCGAGCGCACCGACCCGCAGGTATGGCAGGCCGTTCAGACCGCCGGGCAGGTCTTTGCCGGGCTGGGGGCGAATGTGACGCCGGTCGAGTCGCCCGATCTTTACCCGCTCGCCCTGGCGAACGGCCAGATGACGACCGGCGACGCGGCCGCCTTCCACGCCGGGCGTCTGCTGGAGCGTCCCAACGACTTCGGCCCCGATGTGCTGGAGCGGCTGCGGGCCGGGCAGGATTTGCCGCTGCGAGATTACATCCTGGCCCGGCGCACCCAAACCCTGGCCCGCCGCCAGTTCGCGGACTTTTTCACCCGCTGCGATCTGCTGCTGCTGCCCACCACGCCCGTGGCCGCTCCGCCGATTGAGGGGCCGAACGCGGTCGAGATGGCTCGCCTGCTGACCCGCTACACCGCCCCGTTTAACCTGACCGGCCTGCCCGCCCTGTCGATCCCATGCGGGTTCACTGCTGATGGGCTGCCGATTGGCTTGCAGATTGTTGGCCCGCCCTGGGCCGAGGACCGCCTGCTGCAGGCCGGGTACGCCTACGAGCAGGCCACCCAATGGCATCTGTCTGAGCCGGACCTGTAAAATATCAGGTGCTTCCGCCGAAGGCAGGATTTGACCTATAGAGGGGGAAGTTGGGCGGTGAAACCGCCCAACTTCCCCCTCTATAAAAATTTCCCGGCGAAGCCGGACGAACTGGTAGCGCTCCACGAAACCATGGTGAGGTGACTGGCGAGCTTCGCCGAAAGAGGGTTAATCGTGGATTTTGTCGCCCGAAGCGCGACAAAATCCACGGAATATCTCTTTTTGAAGGCGCTCGAAGAGCGCCATGCCTGCTCCCCGGTTTAATGGGGTGGTACCGAAAGACCCCCGAATATCATTCTATGGGTAGGGCATGAACGCTTACGCGGTTTATTTGTTGATGCAGGGAGCTTTATCGTTATTATTTTCGATGATCTTTACCGCCAGCTCGCTGTACCAGGTGACGATGGCCGGGCTGACCCCGCTGCAACTGGTGCTGGTAGGGACCACCCTGGAGACCTCGATCTTCCTGTTCGAGGTGCCAACCGGGATCGTGGCCGACATCTACAGCCGGCGCTGGTCGATCATCATTGGCATTTTCCTGATTGGGGTGGGGTTCCTGGTGGAAGGCTCGCTGCCCATTTTCGGCTGGATTTTGCTGGCCCAGGTCTTGTGGGGCGTGGGCTATACCTTCACCAGCGGGGCCACCCAGGCCTGGATCAGCGACGAGATCGGCGAAGCTGCCGCCGGGCGGGCTTTTCTGCGCAGCAGCCAGGTGGATAAGATTGGCGATCTGGCCGGGATTGGCCTGGGGATCGCACTGGGCAGCCGGCGGGTAAACCTGCCCATCCAACTGGGCGGCCTGCTGGTGTGCGCCCTGGCGGTGGGGTTGATTTTCGTGATGCCCGAACACGGTTTTCAGCCCCAGCCGCGCACCTCGCGCAGCCCGTTTCATCATATGCTGCACATCTTTCGTGAAGGGCTGAAAGCCGTGCGCGGCCGCCCGGCCCTGCTGACCATCCTGGGCATTGGGCTGGTATATGGCCTGTACAGCGAGGGTTACGACCGCCTGTGGACCAAGCACCTGATCGACCAGTTCGCGGCCGATTTTCCGCTGCCAGTGCAGCCGGTGGTGTGGATTGGGGCGCTGCGGGCGGTGGGCATGCTGCTCTCGGTGGGGGCGGCCGAATGGGCCAGGCGGCATGTGGCGACCCACGACCACCGCCAGGTGACCCGCGCCCTGGCCGGGCTGACTGCGGCGCTGCTGGTCGGGCTGGTGGGCTTTGCGCTTTCTCCGGCGCTGCTACTGGCGGCCGTCTTCGGCTGGATCATCTCGATGGCGCGCAACACCATCGCCCCTATCTACGACGCCTGGGTTAATCAAAGCCTGGAGTCGGGCGTGCGGGCTACGGTGCTGTCGATGAGCAGCCAGATGGATGCCATCGGCCAGATTGCCGGCGGGCCGGGAGTGGGGTTGGTGGGCAGCCTGGCTTCGGTGCGGGTGGCTTTGCTGGCCTCGGCGGCCATTCTTTCGCCGGCGCTGGCCCTGTTCCGCCGGGCGCTTAAAATAGACGCCTGAAAAGCGCCCTGAACAAAAACCGCGGCTGACACTGGTTTTAGACAGGCGGCGCACTGCAGTAGCACGCCTACTGCGGTGCGCCGCCTGCCGCTCGACCAAAACCCAATGATGAATGGGTAACGCCCAATCGGGCCGTGGGAGCCGGGGGCTGCAACGCTCCCCGGCGGCCTAATCGGCGCTGGCAGGTTCGACGGCGTAGATGGGGGTGTTCCAGTGCCGGTAGCGCGGGTGGCGGCCATACACGACCTGCTCGAACACCTGGCGCAGTTGGGTGGTGATTGGCCCCATCTGTCCGGGGCCGACCGGGCGGTGATCGATCTTCGTTACCGCCGTCACCTGGGCGGCCGTGCCGGTCATGAACAGCTCATCGCACAGGTAGACCTCGGTGCGGTCGATGGATCGTTCGACCACGCTCACCCCCAGCTCATCGCGCAGCAGCTCGATGGCTGTGCGCCGGGTGATGCCCTCCAGGATGTTGTCGGTGACGGGCGGAGTGATAACCACCCCCTGGCGCACCATAAACACGTTCATGGCGCTGCCTTCCGAGAGGTGCCCGTCCTGGTTCAGCACTAGGGCCTCGTCGAAGCCGGCTCGCACAGCGTCAGTTTTGATGAAGGCCGAGTTGGCGTAAGCCCCGCTGATCTTGCCGCGAGCCGGAATCATGTTGTCGTCCACCCGCCGCCAGGAGGAGAAGGTGGCGTGAGCGCTGGTGTCGTTGCTGATATAGCGCTCAAAGGGGATGGCGACAATCGAGATGTCGCTGTTCAGCCCATGCAGCTTAACCCCAATTACCTCATCCGATTTATAGGCCAGCGGGCGCACATAGGTGTTGCAGCGCAGTCCTTCGAGCTGCAGCAGATCGGTGGTGTGCTGGGTCAGGCTGGCGGGAGTTTCGTCGAATTCCATCAGCAGCAGGCGGGCTGAATCGAGGAAGCGCTTGTAATGATCGTGGGGGCGAAATAAGTACAGTTGTTCGTCGGCGGTGTTCCAGTAAGCGCGCAGCCCGCCGAATGCGGCGGTGCCGTAATTGAAGGCATGGGTCAGCACGCCCACTTTAGCTTCAGCATAAGGTACGATCTGGCGGCGAAAAAAAGCATATTTGGGAAGTTCGGTCGGCATGGGTCCTCCTGGTACGAAACCGGATGCGCTGCAGGGTGTTAAAGAACACTGGAGGCATTATAACACCCCTGGGCGCGCGCCCCTGGGGTTTACAATTTATCAGTTAAGAGTATACTCAATTCCATAGTGTGGGGATATGGCGCGGTACAGCCGCGCCATATCCCCACACTATAAATAAAAATGGCTCTTTCCCGGCTGTACCGGTAACGCTCCACGATTGAGGGGGGGCGCCGCTTTGCCGGGAAAGAGGTTATATGGGGAGTTCGCTGCGCGGCAACCCCACGCAGCGAACGCCCCATACAGGAAATTTCCCGGCAAGCCGGAAGACCCCAATTTATGAAAGGAAACTGCGGGTATGAAGCGGGCAGTCAGCATCAGTATTGGATCATCGAAACGCAATAAAACCGTTGAAATTGAATTATTAGGCGAAAAAATTTGCATCGAGCGCATTGGCACCGATGGGGATATGGAGAAGGCCGCCCATATGTACCAGGAGTTGGATGGTAAGGTGGACGCTTTTGGCGTCGGCGGGGCCGACCTGGGCTTGCAGGTGGACGAGCGCTGGTACCCGTTATATTCCGTTGAGCCGATGGTGCGCTTTATCAAAAAGACGCCGGTAGTGGATGGGGCGGGTCTGAAGAACACCCTGGAAGGCAAGCTGGCCTCCTTTATCGACCGTCGGCTGGGCGATTACGTGCGCGCCCAGGGCCGGCGAGTCTTTGTGGTCAGCGGGGCTGACCGCTGGGGCATGTCCAAGTCATTCCTCGACAGCGGCTATGAGTGCGCCTTTGGCGACCTGATGTTTGGCCTGGGCCTGCCGTTCGTGGTTCACAGCGAGCGCAGCATCAAGCGCCTGGCGGCCCTGCTGCTGCCGCTGGTGGGCCGCCTGCCCTTCGCCTGGTTGTACCCCACCGGCGAGAAACAAGATGTGCGCATCCCCAAGTGGGAGCAATACTATCGCTGGGCCACCGTAGTGGCCGGGGATTGCCTGTATATCACCCGGCATCTGCCCGATCATCTGGAAGGTAAGATTATCGCAACCAACACCACCACCGAGGCCGATACAGCTCTGTTTCGCCAGGTGGGGGCCAAATATTTGATCACCAGCACCCCGGTGCTGGACGGGCGCTCGTTTGGCACCAATATGATGGAGGCGGCCCTGGTGGCCGTGGCCGGCAAGGGGCGCAAGCTGACCTATGCTGAGATCAACAGCCTGCTCGACCAGTTGGGTTTTGAGCCGCAGCTTCAGCAGTTGAACGGATAGGAGAAGCGCACATGGACGCAGTTGTGATTGCAGGTGGAGTTCCGCAGCCAGGCGAGCCGCTGTATCCTTATACCCAGGGTCAGCCTAAGGCGCTGCTGGATGTATGCGGCAAGCCGATGGCCCAGTGGGTGCTGGACGCCCTCACCGCCGCCCCCAGCATCGACCGGGTGCTGATCGCCGGGTTGGAAGATCTGGACGGGTTAAGCTGCCCTAAGCTGGCGGGGACGCTGCCCAACCAGGGCAGCCTGCTGCAAAACATGCAGGCCGGGGCCAAATATTTCCTGGCCCTGGGCGAACATTCCTCGCATGTGGCGGTCGTCTCGTCGGATATCCCGGCTATTCTGCCCGAACACGTGGAATGGGTCGTGCAGACCGCCATGCAGACCGACCTGGACGCCTATTACAACGTCATCGCCCGTCCGGTGATGGAAAAGCGCTACCCCGACTCCAGGCGCACCTACACCCGCATGAAAGACGTAGAAGTGTGCGGCGGCGACCTGAACGTGGTGCGCGCTCAAACCCTGACCGGCAACGACGCCCTGTGGGAGCAGATCATCGCTTCGCGCAAGAACCCGCTCAAGCAGGCCGCCATGATTGGCTATGGCACGCTGTTCTGGCTGCTGTTGGGCCGGCTGACGCTGCAAAACGCGGTCGAGCGGGTGGCCCATCGCTTGAATCTTACCGGCCAGGCCCTGCTCTGCCCCTACGCCGAGGTGGGGATGGACGTAGACAAGCCGCATCAACTGGACATGATGCGCCAGGATTTGGGCCGCCGGGGCTGATGGCGCACCTCGACCGCCTGCTCGAGCTGGATCGGGCCTGGACGCTGCGCCTGCGAATTGCCGAGCGTCCGGGCGTCTTGCGCGCCCTGGCGATTGGCTTCGCCCATTCGGGCGATTCGTGGTTCTGGGGGCTGGCTCTGGCGATTGTACTGCTGGCGGGGCCGGCGGCCTGGAAGTGGCGGGCGGCGGTTCTGCTGGCGGCTATCTTTGGCCTGGCCGTGTTGGTGCTGGCAATCAAATTCAGCGTGCGCCGCCAGCGCCCGGCCGGCGAGTGGGGCGAAATCTACCGCAAGACCGACCCGCATTCATTCCCCTCCGGCCACGCGGCGCGGGCGGCCATGCTGGCCGTGTTGGGCCTGGGTCTGGGGCCAGCCTGGTTCGGCGGGCTGCTGGCGGCCTGGGCCCCGCTGGTGGTGCTGGCCCGCGTGGCAATGGGGGTGCATTATCTGCTGGACGTGCTGGCTGGGGCTGCCCTGGGCCTGCTGGCCGGCGGCCTGGCCCTGCTGCTTATGTAAGATTCTTCCCTGGTTGAGTGGAGAGTGATCGCATGGCTGCGCCACCCGCAGCCCTCGCTTTTTACAGATGAGTGAATGTGGATCGGCGCAGCCGATCCACATTCACTCATCATTTAAATGCTCGATCAATTCGTAGACCTGGCGTTTCTTCCAGCCGGAGAGGGCTGCCACCTGGCTGGCAGCCTGGGAGGGCGGCCGGCCAGCGGCGATCTGCTCTTGCAGGGCAGCCTGCACCCGGGCTGCCTCCCAGGCTTCGGGCTGGGGCTGCCCGGCTACTACCAGGGTAAACTCACCGCGCGGCGGCTGGGCGCTGAAATGCTGGCTGGCCTGGCTCAATGGGCCGCGGAAAATCTCCTCGTGCAGCTTGGTTAGCTCGCGGCATACCGCGATCTGCCGGTCGCCCAGCCCGGCCTGCAGGTCGGCCAGGGCGTCCAGCAGGCGATGAGGCGCTTCCAGAAAGATCAGCGTATAGGGCAAGTCCGTCACCGAGGCCAGCAGCCGCCGGCGCTCGCTGCTTTTGCGCGGCAGATAGCCCAGATATAGGAAGGCGTCGGTGGGCAGGCCGGAAGCGACCAGGGCCGCCACCGGCGCACTGGGGCCAGGGATGGGGCTGACCGGGTAGCTGGCCGCCAGCGCCGCCCGCACCAGCTCGTAGCCGGGGTCGTTCAGCCCCGGCGTGCCAGCGTCCGACACCAGGGCCACATCGCCCCCGGCCAGCGCCGCCAGAATGCGCTCGATCTGCCCCAGCTTGTTATGCTCGTGGTAGCTGATGGCCGGGGTGCGGATGGCGTAATGGTCGAGCAGCTTGCGGGTCTGGCGCGTGTCCTCGGCTGCGATCAACGCGGCCTTCGCCAGCACTTCCAGCGCCCGCTGGGTGATGTCGGCCAGGTTGCCAATGGGCGTCGCGACCAGGTAGAGCGTTCCCACGCGCTTAAGGATTGATCCAGGTGTTCATCTGGATGCCCAATAGGGCGTTATCCTGATCCCAGGAGGCCAGGTACAGCCAACCGTAGTTGCCCTGGTTGGTCTTATAACACAGGTACTGCCCGCCGCTCAGGTCTTTGAGCTGGATCGTTCCGCCGCCTAACCCCGACGATTTGCACTCGGCATAGGTGGGCTGCTTGAAGCCCATCACAGCCAGGTTGGCCCCGCCCTGGGCGGCCAGCCCCGGCTTGCCCTGGGCGTTGACCTTGAACAGCACATCGGCCCCAGCAGCGTTCATTACGCTGGTGTCCAGGTCGAGCGCTTCGCCGGGCTTGAGCGAGCCGCTGCCGGTAACCGTTTCGCCAGGGGCGGACCCATCCGGGTAGGGGGTCCTGGTAACGTTGGGGTTATTCGTGCCGGTGGGGGTAGCGCTTACGCTGGCCGTCCCGGCCACGGTGCTCTCGACCCAGCAAGGCGAGGCCCCACCCGGGCCGATTCCGCACCAGGTTCCCGCCGTGTTGCGCAGCTTCCAGTTGCCACCGGCGGTGCCGGTCGCATCGGGGGCAGTCAGCTCCACCGATACGTCCACCGATTCGCCCGGCGCGACGGCCTTAGGCAGGTTGATCCCGGCCGGGGAGTCCATATCTTCGCCAGAGAACAGGGCCAGGGTGTATTCGGTGGTCCAGGTGCAGGTGCCGTTATTGTACAGCCGCCAGGTTTTGGTGAAGGTCTGGCCGGGGGTCATACGGGTTCCGTCAGGGATGGTAACGTCGAGGGGCGATCCGGCGGCGGCCTGGTCGCAGATCTTGGCTGGAGCGGTGGGCGGGACGGTGGTGGGCCGGGGCGTGGCCGAGGGTGTAGCCGCCTCGGGGGTGGCGCTGGCGAGTGGGGTGGGGGTGGCTGGGGCGACCGTTGGGGCGGCCGCTGCAGCAGCCGGCGAGCCGGTGGCGGCCTGGGTCAGGCGGGCCTGAACGGTCTGGTATGCCTGGGTGATGTCGGGGGTAGTTTGCGATGCGCTGGTAGGCATATTGCAGCCGGTCAGCAGCGCCAGGGCGGTTAGTAAACACAGGGTATTACGAAAAACCGGGGACTTCCTCATACTTCCTTATCTTCTTTCGAAATCATAGTTTTCAAACGATGCGCCAGGACGCGCCGGGGCAGCAGCACGCGCCGCCCGCATTGCAGGCATTCCAGCCCAATATCCGCCCCAACCCGGTAGATTTTCCAGTCGTAGCTTCCACAGGGATGAGGTTTGCGCAGGCGCACAATATCTTCGGGCTTTAGGTCCGGCAGCATAAAAGCGATTATATCACGCTCGAAAAGGCGACCAAATCGCGCCGAGAAGATGGGTCGCGCCTTTCTTGAAGTCCGGTGCAACGCACGTGGCCGCCGGCGCGCCGCATCCAAACCAGATGCGGCGCCGCACCGCCCGCTTCGCGCCAAATGGTATAATATCCGCCGTGAGGAGTATGGTATGCTGTTTAATCTTGACCCCGCAACCCTGATCGCCAGTATTGTCGTCTTATTAGTGGCTTTTCCCATCCACGAATTTGCCCATGCCTGGACTGCTACCCAGTTTGGCGACCCTACCCCCGAACAGAACGGCCGCCTGACGCTGAACCCGCTGGCTCATCTCGACCTGATGGGGTCGCTGCTGCTGCTGGTAGCCGGGTTCGGCTGGGCCAGGCCGGTGCCGGTGAATCCCTATCTGCTGCGCCGCCGCTCGTCTTCGGCCCTGATGTGGGTCTCGCTGGCCGGGCCGATGTCGAATTTCCTGCTGGCGATCCTGGGAGCTATTCCGTTCCGCCTGGGGATCGTCTCGTTAAGCGATGCTTTTGCTGAAACAGGCAGCCGCCTGCCCAGCTTCGACCAGATCATGTTCTATTTCATTGTCATCAACTTGAGCTTGATGCTGTTCAACCTTATTCCAATTGCCCCGCTGGATGGCGATAAGATCGCCGAATATTTCCTGCCGCCCAATATGGCGGTCTACTTTGACCGCATCCGCCCATATGGGCCAATCCTGTTGTTTGGGTTGGTAGCCTTGGGGTCGTTTGCCGGGCTGGATGTGTTGGGGGCCATCATTGGCCCGCCCATGCGGCTGCTGTTCCGCCTGCTGGTAGGCTAGGTGGCGGCGATCCTGTACCGGGCGCGGCAGTTCTGGTTGGCGCTGACCGCTGCGCCCACCCTGGCCGAACTGCAAGCAGCTCGCTCGGTGTTAGCCCCGCCCCTGATGGCGCTGTTTTCCCGCATGCAGCCGGGCGAGCAGGCCCACAGCCTGGCGGTCTATCGCTCGCTGGCCGGCCAGGGCCAGAATGACCCGGATGTGCTGGCGGCGGCCCTGCTGCACGATGTGGGCAAGACCTGCTGCCCACTGCGAGTGTGGGAGCGAGCGCTGATTGTGATTGCCTACCGGTTGGCCCCCCGGCGGGCGAAGACCTGGGGCGCCTCTCCAGAGCCGGCCGCAGGCTGGCGGCGGCCATTTGTGACGGCCGAGCAGCACCCCACCTGGGGGGCGCAGATGGCCCAGGCCGCCGGAGCCAGCCCGCTGACGGTCGATCTGATCCGCCGCCACCAGGATCGGCTGCCGGGCCAGCCGCAAAACGAGGCCGACCGCCTGCTACAGCAGTTGCAGCGTTACGATAACGAGAGTTGAGGTAGTTTTATGACCATTCAAATCGCCATCATTGGCCTGGGGCAGATCGGCGCATCCATCGGGTTGGCCCTCCGCGAGCAAAAAGCCACGATGTCGCGGGTGGGCAACGATATCGAGATCAGTGTGGCCCGCCAGGCTGAAAAGCTGGGCGCGGTGGATAAGCTAGAGGTCAACTTGCCCACCCTGGCCCGCTCTGCCGACCTGGTGATCCTGGCTCTGCCGGTAGATCAGGTGCGCAACACCCTGGAATTGATCGCTTCCGATCTGCGTGAAGGCTGTGTGGTGATGGATACCAGCCCGGCCAAGCAGGCGGTGATGCAGTGGGCGGGCGAGCTGCTGCCCGAAGGGCGCTTTTACGTGGGCCTGACTCCGGTGATCAACCCGGCGTACCTGTATGAAACCGCCGCTGGCCTGGAGGCGGCTCACGCCGACCTGTTCAAAGATGGGCTGATGGGCATTGTGGCCCCGCCCGACACCGACCCCGGCGCGCTCAAGATGGCCGCCGACCTGACCAAGCTCTTGGGGGCGGGGCCGATGTTTGCTGATCCGCTGGAGATGGACGGGGTGATGGCGGCGGTGCATCTGCTGCCGCAGTTGCTGGCCGCCGTGATGGTGCATGCCACCGTTGAGCAGCCCGGCTGGCCCGAAGCCCGGAAGCTGGCCGGGCAGCCCTACCAGCAGGCCACCCAGGCCTTGCTGCGCTCGGAAAAGGCCAGCCACCTGCGCTCAATGGCGCTCTACAATCGTGAAAACGCCCTGCGGGTGGTGACCGACGCGCTGCTTTCGTTGGAAACCCTGCGCTCGGCCATCGAAGAAGGCGACGAAGCCACCCTGGATCAATGGCTGGGCAAGCTGCGCAGCGAGCGCGAGCGCTGGGAGCGCGGGCGGCGCTCTAAAGAATGGCAAAAAGAAGGCCTGTCTGATATCGATCTGCCCACCGCCGGGTCGTTCGTGGGACGGCTGTTTGGCTTTGGCGGGCGCAAGCCCAATCGAAATCTGAAAGAAAGGAAAACCGATGGCGAATAAACTGGAATGGATCGAACAGGAACTGCAGGGGCTGAGGGATGCCGGGCTGTACAACCGCATCCGCACGCTGGGTTCGCCGCAGGGCGCCTGGCTGGTGGTAGACGGCCAGCGCGTGCTGAACTTCTGCTCGAATAACTACCTGGGGCTGGCAAATCACCCGCGGCTGTTGCAGGCCGCCCGCCAGGCGATGGAGAAATACGGCTTAGGCCCGGCCGCCGTGCGTTCGATTGCCGGGACGATGGAACTGCACCTGGAACTGGAGCAGCGCCTGGCCCGCTTCAAGGGGGTCGAATCGGCTATCACCTTCCAGTCGGGCTTCAACGCCAACGGGGCTACCATCCCGGCCCTGGTGGGCAAAGACGATGCAATTATCTCCGACGAACTGAACCACGCTTCGATTATCGACGGTTCGCGCCTGTCGGGAGCGAAGATCCTGCGCTACGCCCACTGCGATGTGGCCGACCTGGAGCGGGTGCTGAAAGAGAACCGGGCCCTATACCCGAAGGTTCTGGTCATCACCGATGGCGTATTCAGCATGGACGGCGATATCGCCCCGCTGGATAAGATTTACGAGGTGACCCAGAACTACGAGGCCATCTTGATGGTGGACGACGCTCATGGCGAAGGCGTGTTGGGCAAAGGCGGCCGCGGCATCGTGGATCACTTCAACCTGCACGGCAAGGTGGATATCGAAGTCGGCACGCTGTCCAAAGCTTTTGGCGTGGTGGGCGGGGTGGTGGCTGGTAACCCGCTGGTGGTCGAGTGGCTGCGCCAGCGCGGCCGGCCATTCCTGTTCTCGTCGGCTATGACCGTGCCAGACGTGGCCGCCTGCCTGGCGGCGGTGGATCTGCTGGAAGAATCGACCGCCCTGGTGGATGGGCTGTGGGAAAACGCCCGCTATTTCAAGGCTGAAATGAAGGCGATGGGCTTCGACACCGGCCAGAGCGTGACCCCCATTACTCCGGTCATGCTGGGCGAGGCCCCGCTGGCTCAGCAGTTCAGCCGCGAGCTGTTCGAGAACGGTGTGTTTGGCATGTCCATCGGCTTCCCCACCGTGCCGCGCGGCAAGGCCCGCATCCGGGTGATGATCTCGGCTGCCCACCAGAAGTCCGACCTGGATCAGGGGCTGGATGCCTTCCGCAAGGTAGGCAAAAAATTAGGGGTGATCTAGTCAATCCAGGGCCTTCCGGCTTCGCCTGGAAAGAGGGTTGATCGTGGATTTTGCCGCCCGAAGTGCGGCAAAATCCACGCAACATCTCTTCTTGAAAGCGCTTGATGAGCGCCATGCCCACTCCACGGTTTATTATGGAGGGCGCCCCGGAAGAACCGGAATCAAAAAAGGGCGGCCAGATGGCCGTCCTTTTTTGATTCAGCGAGTCACAAGACCTCAAGAAAAGGGTCGAAGGCGGGGTTGCTGCCGGCCCACAGGCAGGCGGCGCGCCCATCTTGATTGCATTCCAATCCGTGTGAGCAGCGATGGGCCAGCAGACGCGCAGCCTGGTCGGGCAGCCACTCGGCCGGATATACCACTTCAGCTTCCAGCGCAACATCTTGCCCAATATGCTGGCAGCGACATACTTTTACCGTCTCCCAAGTTTTTTCCGCCATCTGATACCTCCGAATGTTTGTCTATATTGTAGATTATAGCCCAACGGCGACGGGCGAAACAGTGTCAGTTGTCACCTTGCGGCCAGACAAAGCGCCGTATTCCGCTTAGAGAGTCATCTTTGCCAGGGTCACCCGCTCCAGGGCTTCGGGGGCGATGGTCACCCCCAGGCCAGGGCCGCCCGGTACGTCGATGGTGCTGTCGGGG
>CAYQDU010000007.1:0-54130 GCA_964416275.1 uncultured Anaerolinea sp.
CGGCAGATAGGTGATCCAGAAGAACAATCCGGTACGGCCCAGGATGCGCGACCAGGTATGCAGGTCTGCTCGCCGGGTCAACAGCCCGGCCGCCCCGGCGGCCCCGGCCAGGGCAAACCCGGCCAGCGCCGCCCACACCCAGGCTCCGTGCAGGTAGACGATCCGGGCGTTGGCTCCCAGGGTCTTCTCAGCCGGGCTAAAAGACGCCAGCAGGCCAATGGCGGCCAGGGTTGCTAGAAACCACACCAACGAAGATACCGATTTTATTCTAATCATATCCCGATCTCCCCGGCTGCGCCGGAAAATTGCTGTTGTGGGAGGCGCTGCGCGGCAGCGCATCAGAGGTCGCTTTCCCGCGTTGTGTTGGAGAGAAATATCCGGCCTGCGGCAGCCGGCGCGCATCATTCCGCTGGTTCAGCCGGCTGGCGCAACAGCGCCGGCCGATTCCACAGGCGCGCCATCTGCCAGGCTGCCAGCAGCAGCAGGATCAGCAGCCCAACAAAGAACGCCTGGATGGAACGGTTGTTAGAATTGAAGATCGGCGAATCGGGGTGCAGGATCGACTCGGCCTGCTGCATGGTTCCCACCAGATAAACCGCGAACAACAGGATCAGCAAAGACGACCACTTGGGTTTTTGCAGCAGGGTCAGCCCCACGTGGATCAACAGCCCCAGGATCGCCAGGTTGAGCGGGACCCGAAAGCGCGGCTCGTCCAGGTAGAGGCCGTTCCAATTGGCCTGCATCACATACAACGACATGGGCAGGAAGGTCAGCCAGAAGCTCAACCCGGTGCGCTGCCAGGCCATGGCCCAATCGTCCCAGCGGGTTTGGCGGGTGAGCAGCCCCATCAGGCCGGCCAGCCCGGCAATGATAAAGCCGGCTATTGCCGTCCACACCCAGGCCCCGTGTAGATAAACCAGGCGAGCGTTAGCCCCCAGCGTCTTTTCGAGCGGGGCAAAGGCGGTCAGTAAGCCGACCGCCGCCATGAGGATCAAAAACCAAACTGCTGGAGAAGTTGCTTTCATCGGTGTATCGGCTGGCGGCGTTCAGGGTCGGCGGGTAGGGCCGTTATTGTGCCGGGTGTCTTCCGGGTCCTTCGTGGGCAGCGGATGGGGGGTAATCGTAGGCTGCGGCGCACGGGTCTGGGCAGTCGGAGAAGAGGGTGCGCCCGTCTGTGAAGGAACAGGCGTTTGGGTAGGCGTCGCCGTAGGCGCGTCGGTAGGCGTCATCGTCCATGTGGCCGTGGATGTGACCGTTCGGGTAACCGTGAAGGTGGGTGTGGCGACAACGGTCTGGGGGGCGTGGGCGGCGGTCAGTGTGACGGTAACCGTCAGCGGCGCAGCGCCCTCCAGCGGGGCTGCCTGGGTCAGCAGCGGCCTGGCGGTGGGCGAACCGCCGGGGCGCGGCGTGGCCGTGGCCGCCGAGGGCGGGGTAGGGCTGGAGACAACGGCGGTAGCGGTAAAGGTGGCGGTCGGCCCGGCTGCGCCGGGTCGTCCGCTCCACCACAGCCCCAACAGCAGGGCCGCCGCCAGGATCAGCCCGGCCCACACCAGCCAGACCGGGGGCCGCTCGGCAGGCCCGGGTTCGGGGCGTACGGCGGCCGGTTCTGCCGCGCTTTCCGCCGCGGCTGGGCTTGCAAGCGGGGCGATGGCGGCAGCCTCGTCCATTGCGGCCACATCAGCCTGGACGGCCGGTTTACGACCCGCGCCCAGGCCGCGCGCCGCGTGGTGGGCGGCTACGCCCGGCCCGGCTGCCCCAACCGCCATTACCACCGGCTGGGACAGATGGTCAGCGTCGGGTGGCTGGCCGGGCAGGGTTTCAGCGCCTTCGACCAGAGGCCGGGCAGCCGGTTCTTCCGGCGGGGCGGGGGGGGGCGTCTCAGCGGCTGCGGCCTCACCGGCTTCAGGCTCACTGGCTGACAGGGGCTGCGCCGCCCGGCGCACCCGGTCTTCGATCTCTCGGCGGGCCTGCTCCAGGGCGGCCAGGCGGGTGGTCTCCTCAGCCTGGCGGCGGGCTTGTTCGGCCGCCTCACGGCGCTGGCGAGCCTGCTCGGCCCGCCGGGCGCGCTCCTCGGCTGAGAAGCCCGGCTCGTCGGCCAGCTTTTGCGGGGCGGCGGCCAGCTCGCCAGCGGTCAGGTAGCGCCCGGCCGGCGTTTCGGCGGTAGCCCGCTCCAGGACCGTCTCCAGTTCCCAGGGTGTGCCTTCCGGCCACAGACCGGGGAAACGCAGCCCTTCCGACTGCCGCACCAGCAATTCCTCCGGGCTGGCGGCCGGGAAGGCCGGCTGCCCGGTGAGCATTTCGTACCACAGGCAGGCCAGGACGTATTGGTCGCCAGGCGGGCCAGATTGCCCGCTGAGCAGCGCCTCCGGCGACAGGTAGGGCAGCAGCGCCTGCGCCGCCGGGTGATCGGGCGCGGTGCGGCCCACCAGGGCCGGCGCATCCAGGTGAACGGAGCGCAGCCCGCGCTGCATCCCCCAGCCAGTGACCACCGCGCCCACCTCAGGGCTGAGCCAGACCTGGGCAGGAGACAAGGCCCCATGCACCCAACCGCGGGCGTGGGCAAAATCCAGCCCCTGGGCAATCTGGGCAACAGCCTTTTGGGCTTCGTCCCAGCCCAGCGGGCCGCGCTCAGCCAGCCGGTAGGCCAACGTCTGGCCCTGGGCCAGGCGCTCGGCGATATACTGCCGGCCTTCGATCTGGCCGGTCTCCCACACCCAGCCCAGGTGCGGATGCACCAGGTCGGCCGCGGCCTGGGCCTGTTCCAGCAGGCGCGGCGCCAGGCGGGCGTCCAGGCTGGGGTCAATCTCCAGCAGGTTCAGCAGGGCCGGGCGCTTGCGAACCGTGTCGACAGCCCGGCAGCGGTTAAGCCGCAGGCCCGGAGCCGCCCACAGCGCATCCAGGTCTGCTTCAATTCGGTATTGTCCCAGGGAAAATAATTCCATCATCGCGTTGATTATAACTGATTGTGTGGTAAACTATCGGCTATGATACTGGGCATCCCTGCCGGTTTCCCTACCCCTGCGCCGGGCCTGAGTTATTGGGCTTTCGGTCTTTTGGGTTTGGACGGCTAGCAAAACCCGGTTTGCGCCTCACCACCCCTCTGGACGGAAAGCCCGGAGGGGTTTTTGTTTCTATAGAATTCGTTTTCTCAGGAGGTCCGCTATGCGCATGTCCAAATTATTCAGCCAGACCCTGCGCGACGCCCCGGCCGAGGCCGAAGTTGCCAGCCATCAACTGCTGCTGCGGGCGGGGTTCATCCGCCCGATGGCGGCCGGCATCTTCAGCTACCTGCCCCTGGGCCGCCGGGCAATGAACCGCATCGAAGCCATCATCCGCCAGGAGATGGACGCCATCGGCGGCCAGGAAGTGACCATGCCTGTGACCCAGCCAGCCGACCTGTGGAAGGAAACCCGCCGCTGGTACGAGATCGACGCCGAGATGGCCCGCTTCCAGGATCGCTCTGGGCGGGATATGGTGCTGGCAATGACCCACGAAGAAGCCGCCGCCGACCTGGTGCGGCGCGAAATCCACTCCTATCGCCAGCTTCCGCAGATCATCTACCATCTGCAGACTAAGTTCCGCGACGACCCTCGCCCGCGGGCCGGGCTGATCCGGGTGCGCGAGTTCACCATGAAAGACAGTTACAGCCTGGACGCAGATTGGAATGGGCTGGATCGCCAGTACCAGGCTCATTACGACGCCTATTTTCGCATCTTCAACCGCTGCGGCCTGCCGGTATGCGCCGTCCAGTCGGATACGGGCATGATGGGCGGCAAGCTGGCCCACGAATTCATGTTCCTGACCCCTATCGGCGAGGATACGCTACTGTTCTGCGATTCATGCGGCTTCTCGGCCAACCGCCAGGTGGCCGGGATGCGCAAGCGCCTGCCCCCGGCCGAGGTCGCGCGGGCAGCCGAGCCGGTGGCGACGCCGGAATGCAAATCCATCGAAGACCTGGCGGCCTTCCTGGGCGTCCCCAAAGCCCGCACCGCCAAGGCGGTTTTCCTGGTAGCTACGATTCCACAGCCCGGCGAGGCGCAGGGCAAAGCCCTGCGCGAGCAGTTTGTGTTTGCCGTAATTCGCGGCGATATGGAAGTCAACGAAACCAAGCTGTCCAACGCCCTCAAGGCCCAATCACTGCGCCCGGCCACCGAAGACGAAATCCGGGCGGTGGGGGCCGTGCCGGGCTACGCCTCGCCGGTGGGCCTGCGGGATGTGCTGGTAATCGCCGATGACGCCCTGCCCGCCAGCCCGAACCTGGTGGCCGGGGCCAACCGGGAGGGCTATCACCTGTTGAACGTCAATTATGGCCGCGATTACCAGGCCGCCCAGGTGATCGACATCGCCGCGGCCGGCGAGGGCGACGCCTGCCCTAACTGCGGCAGCCCGCTGCGGGCGGTGCGTGGGGTCGAGGTGGGCAATATCTTCAAGCTGGGAACACGCTACAGCGAAGCCCTGGGCTGCACCTTTCAGGATGCCGAGGGCAAACAGCGCCCGGTGATTATGGGATCGTATGGGATCGGGGTCGGCCGCCTGCTGGCCTGCATCGCCGAAGCCCATCACGACGAGCAGGGCCTGATCTGGCCGCTTTCGGTAGCGCCTTACCCGGTGCATCTGGTTGTTTTGACGGGCAAGGGCAGCCCGACCACCCTGGAGGCGGCCGAGAAGCTGTACGCCGACCTGTGTGCGGCCGGATTCGAGCCGCTGTACGACGACCGCCCAGAAAGTCCGGGCGTCAAGTTCAAAGACGCCGACCTGATCGGCCTGCCGCTGCGCCTGACGGTAGCCGAGCGCAGCCTGCAGGCCGGAATGGTCGAGTTCAAACGCCGCGAGCGGGCCGAGAAGGAGATGGTCCCGCTGGGCGAGGTCATCGAGCGCCTCAGCGCAGAGATGCGCCCATAGTTATGCGACAGGATTGCGGGATAGCTGCGTCATCCCGCAATCCTATCGCATAACTATGGACAGCCCTGGGGGTTCTCGCGCGGCACCAAAAGCTGGGTGCGCGCCTCTGAGAGCGTTTCCACCGGGGCGTAGTAGCACAGCAGCGGGCGGGCCACCCACTGCACCCAGGCGTTGTTCTCCTCCTGGAAGCCAGAGGTCATGTCCTGCACATTGGCGAACAGCGGCTCGCTGACGATCATAGAGAAGCGCTTGGCGGCCAGGTCGGCGTAAAACTGCTGGAAGTAGGCAGCGTCTCCGGCCATAGCTTTGTCCATCATGTATTTCTTCTCGTAATCGGGGATCAGCGAAATGCCCTGGATGTCGCCAAAGGTGAGCAGCTGACGCTGGTCGATGAACAGCACCGCGCCGCGCTTTTGGGCTTTGCTCAGGCGGGTCTGGAGGGTTTGCAGCGCGGCGGATGTGGCTTTCTGCGCCGGCAGGTCGAGCGGGCCGCCCAGGCGCACGGCGTTCCAGGCCGGCAGCAGGCAGGCCAGCAGCAGCGCCGCTTGCGCCCAGCCCGGCCAGGGGCGCGCTCCGCCGCCTGGCCCCAACTGGCGAATGGCGATGGCTGCCAGCACGGCCAGGGTAATCAGGAACATATCCAGGTTGTGCAGGTTGTTGCCGCCGCCGATCTTGACGCTGGCAACCAGCCCGCCGCCCAAAAAGACCAGGCCAGAGGCCAGATAGGCGGCGGCCTGCACCCAGTTCACCGCCCAGCGTTTGCTGAGCGCCAGCCACAGCAGCAGGGCCGTCAGCGGCAGCGCCGCAATCAGCAGGCCGAACAAGATGCCTTCCGGGTAGTTGACGTTGGGGAATAGCCGGTACCACAGCAGCGGTTGGGCCAATGCGGTGGACGATTTGAGCTCTTTGGGCGAGAACAGGCGGTCGTTTGCCAGCGCGCCCCCGGCCAGTCCCAGGGCGGCGATCAGGCCCACCGGCAGCAGGCGCGCCACCAGGCGGCCCAGCGATTCACCCTTGCGGGTCTTGAAATCGGCCAGCAGCAGCAGCGTCGACCAGGCGGCCGGGCCGGGCAGCCACGTCCAGCGGCTGGCGGCGGCGTAGAAATCGGCCAGCGGAGCGGCGATGGCCGCCGCCAGCCAGCGCCCCGGCCGGGTTGCCAGCCCCACCAGCAGCGCGCTCAGGATCAGCGGCGTGTAGATCGGCCCCTGGAACAGGAACACGAACACCCACAGGCTGAACAGCCACAGCCAGCGCTTCGACAGCCCGGCGAAACGCCCCAGCGACCAGCCGAAGGCCAGGTACGGAACCGTCCACAGCACGGCATCCCACAGGCGGTGCAGCCAGATAGGTGTGTGGGGCAGGAAGAACAGCAGCCCCCACAGGAAATTGCGTCCCGGCGCGCTGCGCCGCAGCCCGCTGGCGTCTGGGATGACGTAGCGGCCCGGATCGACCCGCACCGAGAAGTTATACAGCCGGTTGCCCTCCGACCAGCCCAGCGAGAAGGGATAGGCGCTGACGCCGCTCAACCGTTCGGCCAGGATGTGCAGGCTGGCGACCGCCAGCAGGGCAGCCAGAAAGGCCGCCGGGCGAAACAGCCGCTGCTCGTCCGAGCAGATCAGGAAGGCCAGCGGCCCGGCCGCCGCCAGCAGGGCCGCCAGGCGCAGGAAGGGCGCATCCAGCAGGTCGCCCAGCGGGGTATAGATCAACAGGATGGCGGGCAGCAGCGCCGCCAGCGCCGCCAGCCCCCAGCGCAGTTTGCCTAACCGGGCGCGCCGCGCTACCAGGCGCGCTTCCAGCCCAGCCAGGCGCGCCGGGCGCAGCAGCGCCAGCCAGCACACCGCCAGCGCCGCCAGCGTCAGCAGGCCGACGCCGATAAAGCCTAGCCCCCACTTGAGCGACAGCTTGCCGATCCAATCGCCCGACTGCGGGGCGCGGGCATAGAATTCAACCAGCGCCCGCCCGGCTGCGGCGGTCAGCCCCAGCCCAGCCAGCCGGCGCAGCCCCACCTGAGATGACGTTTCATTTGGCATAATCATTCTTCTGTAAGAGGTATTTTCGTGGGCTTCGCCCACAAAAATACCTTGAAATTTCTGGTTTTTCCGCCGCAGGCGGGAATTTTTCTATTGTAATCTATGGACAATCGACCGGTTCGGTCTTGGGAACCAGCAGTTGAATATCCACATTCTGCATGGTGCGCAGGGGGGTGTAATAGCACAGCAGCGGCTGCGCCACCCACTGCACCCAGGCATTGTTTTCTTCGCCGAAGGCATAGTTGCTGTCTTTTTGCAGGGTGAACTGCATGTCGCTGACGATCAGCGCGAAGCGGTGAGCAGCCAGATCGCGGTAGAACCCGGCGAAGTAGTCGGCGTCACCAGACATGGCCTGATCCATCATGTACTTCTTCTCGTATTCGGGAACCAGGGGCACATCCCGCAGATAGCCAAAGGTGAGCAGTTGGCGTTGGTCGATAAACAGCACTTCGCCGGTCTGTTGAGCGGCGCTCACCTGGCTACGGATAGCTTCCAGAGCCTTACGGGTGCTATCCTGGGGAGGCAGCTTAGGCAGGCTGGCCGAGCGCACCGCCCCCCAGGCGGGCAGGACCAGGGCCAGGGCCAGCGCCAACCGCGCCAGCCAGGGCCAGCCGCTCAGGTGGGTTTCGTCTTTGCCGCGCAGGGTTAGCCCGGTCAAAATCGCCAGCGAGACCAGGAACATATCCAGGTTGTGCAGGTTGTTGCCGCCGCCGATCTTGACGCTGGCAACCAGCCCGCCGCCGAGCAAAAGCAGCAGGGCGGCCGGGTAGGCCAGCGCCTGCCAGGCAGTCAGCTTCCAGCGCCGGGAGGCGGCCAGCCACAGCAGCAGCCCTGCCAGCGGTCCGGCCGCCAAAGCCAGGGCCAGCAGCACGCCTTCGGGGTAGGTGGCGCTGGGCAACAGACGATACCATAAGAGCGGCTGCGACAGAGCCGTGCTTTGGGCCAGCTTTTGCGGCATCAACAACTTGGGGTTTGCCAGCAGCCCCCCCGCCAGCCCGACCAGCGATACCAGGGCGGCGGGCCACAGCGCCAGCCAATTACGCTGAGACCAGAAGGGCCGCGTCTCGTCTGCCGCCGGGCGAAGGGCCAGCAGCAGGAAGGCCGCCCACACCGGCACGGCCGGCAGCCATGTCCAGCGGCTGGCGGCGGCATAGTACCCGGCGACGGCGGCCAGGGCAGCGAACAGCAGCAAACCCCTCACCCCCAACCCCTCTCCCCTCTGGGGAGAGGGGGGAGCCGGCAGAGCATTTTTCCCCCCTCTCCTCTTCGGGGAGAGGGGGCCGGGGGGTGAGGGGCGGAAGGGGAGAACCACCAGCAGGGCGCACAAAATCAGCGGGGTGTAGATTGGCCCCTGGGCCAGGAACAGATAGACCCACAGGGCGAACATCCCGCGTCCGGCCCGCCCCAGGCCGCTCCAACGCGCCAGCAGATAGCCCAGGGCCAGGTGCGGCAGGGTGGCAAGCAGCGCGTTCCACAGGCGATGCACCCAGATCGGCGCGCCGGGGATCAAGAACGGCAGCCCCCACAGCCAGTAGCGTCCCCCCGATTGGCGGATGCCGCTCAGCTCTCCGGCATATTGATACCGGCCGCTGATAAAGGGCAGCGAGTACTCATACAGCCGGTTGCCCTCCGACCAGGTGAGCGAGAAGGGATGGTTGTTGACCGTCATCGCCTGGGCGACCAGGCCGAACATACCCCCGGCAAAGATCACCGCGTAGCCCAGGCTGCGGGCGCTGACCAGGTTGGCCGGGTCGAGCGGCAAAACCACGCCTACCAGGGCGGTGGTGCAGAGGAAGAGCAGCAGGCGCAGGTAGGGACCGCGGAACAGGTCGCCCCAGAAGGTATTGAGCAGGAAAAAGGCCGGGTAGATGGTCAAAACCAGGGCCAGCAGCCAGGCCAAGCGCGGCCAATGGCTGCGCCAGACCATCCAGCGCGCCAGGCGGGCGCGCCAGGCTGGGCTGCGCTGCGCTGCAATCCAGCCCGCCGCCGTCGCCAGCCCGCCCACGATCCACAGGCCGAACAGCAGCAGTTCCAGGTTGGTCAACAGCCAGCGCCGGTTGAACAGCCCGGCCGCCAGCGGGCGCGCCCCGGCTATGGAACGCAGGAATTCGCCCCCGGCCAGCCACAGCAGGCCGGCCAGGGCCAGCAGACAGAACGAAAGGAACAGCGTTGAAGTCCGTTTGCTCACGGGTTTCTCTTGAAGATCAGGATTTGCGCATTATCACGGCAGGCGGCGGTGGGCGGGGTGGGAGCGAGGGCAGTGAAGCCGCCGCCGGTCACCAGATCGCGCAGCCAGCCGCGGTAGGAACGCTGCTCGATCAGGATGAAATCGGCCTGGTCGGCCCACTGGCGGGCCAGGGTTTCGTTCCAGCGCCCGAAGCGCTGCACGGCGTCCAGGTCGGGCGAGTCTTCCAGGTGCGAATACCCGTCATTGATCTGGGCCGGGAAGATGTGGATGCCCGGAACGTACAGCAGCGGGGCAGCCGAGAGCGGGCCTTTCCAATACACCGACGAGCCAGGCGGGATGGCTTCGGCCAGCCGCCGCCCGGCGGCCTCGTGGGCGGCAATCACGTCTTGCGAACAGTCGTAGGTGCTGTAGCCCCCGGCCAGCACCGGCGAGGCGCTGAACAGCGTGCCGAGCAGCAGGAAGATCGTCAGGGCCAGGTAGCCGTAAGAGGGTCGCAGCGGCGCAACCGGCGGCGCTTCGTCGGCCGGGTTGGACGGGCGCGGGTTGCTGCGCTGGTACCACATCCATACCCCCAAGGCCAGCAGCAGCACACCTACCCCGCCCAGCAGCCCAAAGGCGGCCGGCAGCAGGCGGCGCAGGGTTTGGGCGTCGAGGGCGTATTTATTGGTGATGATCGCCCCCAGCGGCACGCTGCCCGCCCCGGCATCGCCGATCAGCCAGCGCGGCACGTTCAGGTCGTACACGGCCTGGTCGATCTGCTCGAACGCGCCGTAGCCGATGCCGGTGGCGGTCACCAGGATTGCCAGCAGGGCCAGAACCTGGGCCCAGATTGGAAGCTGCGTGCGCCACAGCGGCAGGGTTAGGATCAGCAGCAGCAGCCCGGTTTCGCCAAAGAACGAGACGTACCCCGCCAGGCAGAACACGCAGTAATCTTTGCCCAGGGCCTGCGAAAGATGGGCGATGAGCAAGACCACGAACAACACCGCCAGAAAGACCGCCATTTTGAAATCAGCCGGGCTTTTCCAGCGATTTTTGCGCGGCCAGCACAGCAGGCTGGCAAGCAGACCGGTCATGGCGGTGAACTGGAAGCGCATGCTGTGGAACCAGCTCAGGATGCGCCCATCCAGCGATACGTCGGGCTTCCAGGAGGATTTATAGCTGTTGGGCAGGCGGAAGGGGTCGAGGAAGGGGGTCAGGGCTTTGGGCAGGCGGGTCCAGACCTGCAAGATGTCGGGCCAATACAGGGCGTGGAACAGGATCACCACCGCCCCACCCGCCAGGGCCGAGGCGATGGCCGGCTTGCGGCCCGCCTGCCACCACAGGTAGAGGACCAGCAGCGGCAGCACCGGCAGCAGGTTGATCCGGGTCATGCCCATCACCCCGGCCAGGAGCGAGCCGAGGATGATCTGCCACAAGGGACGATCTTCTCCCAGGGTCAAGACCAGGGTCCAGGCCAGCATGGCCGCGATCTGGCCCTGGGTGACGGCGGTGCTATAGGATTTGAGCAGGAACGGGTTGAGGGCGATCAGCCAGACCGCGGCCGCGCCCCACCAGCGCCCGCCCACTGACCCCAGGCTGCGTCCGCCCGATGGGCGGCTTCCCAGGCGGCGGGCCACGATCCACAGGCCGAGCAGGAACAGCAGCGCCCAGCCCACCGAGACGTAGCGGGCAGTGCGCAGCCCCGGCCCCAGCAGGGCCTGGAACCAGCCGGGGAGGAGGAAGGCCAGCGGCATGTGGTTGGTCCACGGGCCATAGGGCTGGTAGGGCGTGTACTGCCCACTGACGAACAGCCAGCCTTTATAGACGTAAGCCCCCTCGTCTAACACCGATTCTTGCAGGTGGGCGTAGGCGTAGAGCTGCACGGCGGCCCACACCCCGCCTGCCAGGGCGACGAGTTCGGCCAGCCAGGGGGCAGAAACAAGTTTTTGTCTCATAGAGAATTTCAGTCCTCAATCGCCGGAGATCTTAGCGTTGAATGAAACTCTATTATCCATGTGTATTGGAAAATTGGCGTAGGTATTGTCATATCTGGTATTTACATTATGGATATGCTGGTGTATATTCCTAACCTTCTCTCCGTTCAGAGCTGTCACCAGCCGCTTCGGAGATTGTACCTCGGTGCTCGCCGGGGTCAAGGGACGCTGCGCTCGGCTCGCTATCGCTCGCCGCCCTTGACCCCGGCTGCGCTCCGGGCTGAGCCGAAGCAGCGGCTGGTGAAGCGGGCAAAGGTTCCGGGCGCTGTTTTATGTAATCTTGAATCACATCCATAGGACGCCGACCCCGGTTGCGATAGCCTTGATGCGCCCGCTGAGTATTGTACTCAATCAGCCAGGCATCCAGGTCGGCTTGCAAGTCTTCGACGGAGTCATAGAACTTGGTGCAGAAAGCGATCCGGAAAAACTCATCCAGCACGGTGCGGTGGAAGCGTTCCACAAACCCATTCGTCTGCGGGTGAGCGACCTTGGTGCGCTGGTGCTTGATCTCGTTGAGTTGCAGGTACAACTCGTACGGATGGCTGCCCGTCCCGCAAAACTCGCGGCCATTGTCAGTCAGGATCTTCTCGACGGGGATCTCCTGGGCTTGATAGAAAGGCAGCACATCGTTATGCAGCACGGCCACGGCCGCTTCGGGCTGCTTGGAGGTGTACAAAAAGCCAAAGGCATAGCTGCCAAAGGTGTCCACCACAGTATGCAAATACACCTTGCCCACGCCCTTGAGCGTCCCCACAAAGAAGGTGTCCTGGCTCAACAGCTCCCCTGGCCGGCTGCTTTCAACATGGCGTTCCTTGAAAGCCGGGTTGGCTTTCTCGATTTGAACCACCTGCTGCGGCGTCAGCTCAATCCTTTGCTCCAGCGCCTTTTCTTCCAGCTTGAGCAAGCGCTCGTAGCGGCTGCCCAGGCCATTCTTGATCAGGATAGCTTGGATCGTCGGCGAGGAGACATTTACTCCCTGGAACTTCAACTGGTCGCTCAAGCGGTCACAACCCCAGGTCGGGTGTTCAATACTCAACTCCAATATCTTCTCGACCGTCTCTGGCGGTGTGGTAAAGGGGTGCGACTTGTGAATGGGCGACAGGTCCTTCAACCCTTCCAGACCGTGGGTCTGAAAGCGGCGTTTGTACTCGTAGAACTGGGTTCGCGAAATATCGCGCTGACGGCAAGCTTCGGTAACGTTGCCCAGCGCTTCTGCTAACTGGAGTACACTTAATCGCTGATGGGCTAACTTTTCTTCTGCGGTCATATCCGATCTCTCCTGTCTGAATTCTACCAGACTCTTTAACAATCGTCAGGAGAGAAGGTTAGGAATACACCCCATTAAACCGTGGAACAGGTATGGTGCTCTTCGAGCGCCTTCAAGAAGAGATGTTTCGTGGATTTTGTCGCACTTCGTGCGACAAAATCCACGGTTAATCCTCTTTCCTGGCGAACGAAGCTCGCTAGTCACCCCCACCACGATTGAGTGGAGAGCTACTGGCGCTCTCGGAGCGCCTACAAAAAAGAACTATTCAGGGGCTTTTGGCGCGCCAAGTGCGCCAAAAGCCCCTAAACCATCTTCGCGGGCAAGCTTCGCTCGCTAGGCAAAGCTCGCCGGTTAACCAAACCACGGTTGAGTGGGCAGCTACCAGAAACGCCGGTTAAGCAAGCACCATCTTACTTCCGCAGGCGGCGGCCCAGGATGGTCTGGATCGAAACCGAGATGACGATAATCAGGCCGTAGATCAACTGCGTCCAGAACCCGGCCAGGCCCACCGCCACGATCCCAGCGTTGATAGCGCCGATGATGAAGGCCGCCACAAAGGTGCCGAAAATTGTGCCGACCCCGCCAAAGGCCGAGGTGCCGCCCAGGTAGACCGAAGCCAGGGTTTGCAGCAGGTAGCCCTCGCCCAGGGTAGGCCAGAAGTAGTTGACTTCCAGGCTGGCAATCAGCCCAGAGAAGGCCGCCGCCAGGCCCACAATGCCAAAGGCCATGATCTTGCGCCGGTCTACGTTGATCCCCATCAGGCGCGAGCTGTCCACATTATCGCCCACCAGGTACAGGTGCGCCCCCGGCCGGGTGCGGTTGAGAAAGAACCACACCGCGATCGCGATGATAATCGTCCACACCATCTGGGCCGGGATGCCCAGGCCGCGCCCCACCAGCAGATCGTACAGCGGCGTATCCTTGACCGGCACCAGCGAGGTGCCATTGCCGCCGTTGATCACCAGCACCACCCCGCGCCAGAAGAACTGCGTGCCGATGGTGGCAACCAGGGCCGGAATGCCGATCTTGACCACGATGACGCCGTTCAACATCCCCGCCAGGGCTCCGGCCAGCAGGCAGCCCAGCAGCGCCAGCCAGACGTTGCCGGTGCGAGTCAGCACAATTGCAAAGATCGTGACCGAAAACGCCATGATGGAGGGGAACGACAGGTCGATTTCGGCGGCGATAATCACCATCGTCAGCGGCAGGGCAATAATGGCGAAAAACGGCGTGGAGGACATGAACGCCTGGTAAATCTGCGGCGAAAGAAACGTCAGCGGGGCAAAAGCAATAAACACCCCCCAGATGACCAGCCCCACCACCAAAATACCAATCTGCAGTCCATAACGCCTGGCCCAGCGCACCCAGGCCGACGAAGGGTTGGCCCGGCGCGGGTCGGCGATTTTTTCCATTTCCGTTTGAACGCTCATGCACCCGGCTCCTTATTCAGCGTTATTGCGATTCTTACCCAGGTTGCCGGTCTGCGCCACCAGGTACAGCCGGTCGATCAGTTCTTCCAGGCTCAGATCGCCTTTCATGAACTGCCCGGCGATATGCCCACGATCCAGGACCACAATCCGGTCGGCTACCGGATAGACGTGGAAAATATTGTGATCGATAAAAATGCACGATTTATTGGCTTTCTTGATGTTACCGACAAATTCCAGGACCTTCTTCGTCTCGGAAAGCGAAAGGCCCATGGTTGGCTCATCTAAAATAATCAATTCAGCCTGGAAGTATAAGGCCCGGGTGATGGCGATGCCCTGGCGCTCGCCGCCCGACATGGTGCGCACCACGTTATCCGGGGTGACAGCGGTGGAGGTGAAGCCCATCATCTGGTTCATCAAATTTTGAGTCTCAGACTTCATCTTGCCCACATCCAAAATACCCAGGGCTTTAGTAATCTCGCGGCCCATGAAGATATTGCGCCAGATCGTCTGCTCGTCGGCCAAAGCCCGCTCCTGGTAGACCGTCTCGACGCCCAGCTTGCGGCTCTTTTCAACAGTAAGATGCTCCACCTTCTGCCCGCGCCAGTAGATCGTCCCGCCAGGATCAGGGCGATGGTAGCCGGTGATAATCTTGATTAGCGTTGATTTTCCCGCCCCGTTATCCCCCAATAAGCCAACCACCTCGCCGGGATAAATCTCAAAATCCACATCTACCAGCGACTTAACTTCTCCAAACGATTTGGAGATATGTTCCATCTTCAATAAAGATTCCATGCAAACACCTCCCCAGAAGGGCCGCTATTGGCGGCTGCGCCGGGGCAGCCAGCCGCCAGAGCCAACAGAGCAAATGAGCCGTAGGGTTGGCGGGCAGCGCGGCTGCCCGCCAACCCAAAGCTAAGGAGAAGACTAGCGGATTTCCTTTTTCGCCAGCGGTTCGATGAAGTCGATATTGTCTTTGGCGACAAAGCCGGCCCCGGTATTAATGTGCAGGGCCGAGAAGCCGTACACTTTGGTCAGGCAGATCTGCAGGATCGGCAGATAGCCTTGCAGCCAGGGCTGCTGGTCAATCACCAGATCGGTCCAGCCGCCTTTGATGGCGGCGGCGGTAGCCGGAGACAGGTCGAAGCCGATGCCGTAGATGTCATCCGGGCCTTTGCCAGCGGCCTTGAAATAGGTCTCCATCGTAGCGGTCAGGCCGCCGTGATCGGTGACCACCAGCTTTACATCCGGGTGCGAAGAGACATACCCGGCGAAGGTTGGGGCCCCGGCGGCCGGGTCGGCGTTGGTGGCTGCGTCGATTTCAATGTAGTCCACCGTCAGGCCGGCTTTCTCCAGGGCTTCCTTCACGCCTTTGGTGCGCTCGCCGCGCGTCGGCTGCGAGAGCAGCCCCCAGATCATCGCCCGGTCGCCGGCTTTGAGGCCAAAGCGTTTGACGGCTTCGCTCCCCAAATCCCAACCGGCCTGGTATAGTTCGGCGCCCACATAGCCGAAGCCTTTGGTCTTGTATTTTTCTTCGGCCTTGGGCAGGGGGGTGTTCTGGCTGGTGACGATGATACCCTGGCTTTCGGCGTCGTCGATCAAGGCGTCGAAGGCGTCATCGCCGGGATGCCCCATGACGGCGATGCCATCCGGCTTGGTGCCGGCGGCTTCCTTGAACTGGGTGGTCATCTTCTGCGGGTCCCAGTCAGAGAACATATACTGCACGCTGGGGCCAAGATCGGCCTCGGCCTGCTTGGCGCCGTTGTAGACATTGTTGGCGAACACGCCGCCGGCCGGGCCGCCAGGGAAGAAGACGATTTTGATCCCGCTGCACCACTTGGCGCCTTCGGCAGCGGCCGGCTGGGCGGCGGCTGGTTGGGCGGCAGGAGCCTGGGTGGCTGCCGGCTGTGCCGGTTGGGCCGGGGTACAGCCCTGCAAGGCAAACGCCGCCAGCAAAAGCACACACACAACGATCCGAATGGGTGAGACTTTCATTTCAGACGTTCTCCTCTCTTCTTCAAACACGAACAGTTTTTTTTGCGCATTGAGCGCAGGGGAATTCCCCTGCGCTCAATGGAACCAACACGTTCGGTTTACGGCACGGTGGGCTGGTCGTTGTCCATCTCGGGCGAACCGGCCACCGGCTCGGTCCACAGCTTGCCGTCCAGGTAGTCGGCCAGGTTTTCGGGCGTAACCACCACCGAGGGGGTCAGGATGATCTGCGGCACGGTTTCGCCGTTCAGCACCTTCTGCATGGTCACGACCACAGTCTCGCCCATGCGCTTGGGGTCAACCCCCAGGGTGGCGCTGAACTTGCCTTCTTTGAGCAGATCGAGGGTGGGCTGATTGCCGTCGATGCCGACCGCAAAGAAGTCCACGTTGATCTTCTTGCCCAACTGCTCGCCGGCCAGGGCGGCCCCAATCGCCATCTCATCGCTGTTGCCGTAGAATACGTCGATGTCGGGGTCCTTCTGCCAGGCGATGCTGGCGACTTCCTGGCCCTTGGTGCGCAGCCATTCGCCGGTTTGCTCGCCCACCACCTGCACGTTGGGGCAGTTCTTGCTCAGCCCGGCCTTGAAGCCGCCCGTCCGGCGGTGCGAGAAGATCGAGTCGATCCCCAGCAGGATGAACACCTTGCCCTGGGTCTTGTCGGGGGTGGTGTTGTACTTCTTCGCCAGCAGGTCGCAGGTGTGCTTGGCCAGCTTCTCGGCCCCACCCCACTGGTCATATCCAATGTACGAGGTGACGCTGCCTTCCGAGAAGGGGGTAATGAAGTTGTGCGCCAGGATCGGCACGCCCTTCTCGTTGGCCGCCTTGACCGCCGTCACAGCCGAGTCGGTGCCGATGGGGTTGATCGACAGGGCCTGGACGCCCTTTTCAAGCAGCTGCTGCACCGTCGTCACGAACGCGGCAAAGTCGCCTTCGCTGGCCGGGGCCTGCACGTCCAGCTTCCACTTCAGTTCGGCCGCCTTGGCGGTCGCGCCGTCGGCCATCGCCACGTGGAACGGGCTGGTCAGCGCCGGCGGCACAAAGCCGACATACGTGCCTTCGCCAGCTTTACCGCCAGCCGGGGCAGCCGGAGCGCCTTCTTCCGGCACGGTGGGCTGGTCGTTATCCATTTCGGGAGCGCCAGCCACCGGCTCGGTCCACAGCTTGCCGTCCAGGTAGTCGGCCAGGTTTTCGGGCGTAACCACCACCGAGGGGGTCAGGATGATCTGCGGCACGGTTTCGCCGTTCAGCACCTTCTGCATGGTCACGACCACAGTCTCGCCCATGCGCTTGGGGTCAACCCCCAGGGTGGCGCTGAACTTGCCTTCTTTGAGCAGATCGAGGGTGGGCTGATTGCCGTCGATGCCGACCGCAAAGAAGTCCACGTTGATCTTCTTGCCCAACTGCTCGCCGGCCAGGGCGGCCCCAATCGCCATCTCATCGCTGTTGCCGTAGAATACGTCGATGTCGGGGTCCTTCTGCCAGGCGATGCTGGCGACTTCCTGGCCCTTGGTGCGCAGCCATTCGCCGGTTTGCTCGCCCACCACCTGCACGTTGGGGCAGTTCTTGCTCAGCCCGGCCTTGAAGCCGCCCGTCCGGCGGTGCGAGAAGATCGAGTCGATCCCCAGCAGGATGAACACCTTGCCCTGGGTCTTGTCGGGGGTGGTGTTGTACTTCTTCGCCAGCAGGTCGCAGGTGTGCTTGGCCAGCTTCTCGGCCCCACCCCACTGGTCATATCCAATGTACGAGGTGACGCTGCCTTCCGAGAAGGGGGTAATGAAGTTGTGCGCCAGGATCGGCACGCCCTTCTCGTTGGCCGCCTTGACCGCCGTCACAGCCGAGTCGGTGCCGATGGGGTTGATCGACAGGGCCTGGACGCCCTTTTCAAGCAGCTGCTGCACCGTCGTCACGAACGCGGCAAAGTCGCCTTCGCTGGCCGGGGCCTGCACGTCCAGCTTCCACTTCAGTTCGGCCGCCTTGGCGGTCGCGCCGTCGGCCATCGCCACGTGGAACGGGCTGGTCAGCGCCGGCGGCACAAAGCCGACATACGTGCCTTCGCCTCCCTCGCCAGCGGCGGGGGAGGCTGGGGCCTCCGTCTTGGCCGGGGCGGCCGGGGCCTCGGTTTTCGCCGGAGCCTGGGTCTGCTGCGGCGCAGCCGGGGTCTGCACGCAGCCAACCATCATCGAGAAGATGACGATCAGCGAGAGAATGGTGAAAAGATGCTTGCGGGTTTTCATTTCGGTTGTTTCTCCCTTCGACTCCTTGAGTTTTTCGTTTTCCAGCCTGGCCCGATTGGCTGAGCGAGCCGGCCGATTCATACGGAGGCCGAACCACTCGGCCTCCGTTTAACGTGAAGTTGAGCGTTTAACGCGCACGTGAGCGCAGACGCAGCCAGGGAATTTCGCCGCGCCGGGCCACATCCAACGCCACCGCCAGCACGATAATCGCGCCGATCACGATGTCTTTGGCGTTGGACGGGAAGGACAGGTACACCAGCCCAGCCTGGACGATGCGGATGATGAACACGCCCACCAGCGTCCCCCAAATGCCGCCCACCCCGCCAGACAGGGCCGTGCCGCCGATCACTACGGCCGCTACCGAGATCAGGGTCATATCCGTGCCGTTCTGGTAAGCGCCCGATTGCAGACGGCCCATCACCAGGATGCCAGCGATGGCCGCCAGGAACCCGCTGATACCGTAGATCACCATCTTGACCAGATCGACATTGATGCCCGACAGGCGGGCGGCGGTTTCGTTGCCGCCGATGGCATAGGTGTAGCGGCCCAGCTTGGTATGGTGCAGCACAAACCAGCAAATCCCATACACAATCAGAGCCAGGATCAGCGGCATAGGGATTTTCAGCACGCCAATATCCAGATAGCCGGTCAGGAAGGTCAAGAAGGCGTCTTTCTTGATGTTGATCCCCGCGCCGCGCGTCCAAACCAGCGACGTGCCCAACAAGATGCCCTTGAAGCCCATGGTGACAATAAACGGGTTCATGCGCAGTTGGGTAATCAGCACGCCCTGGAACAGGCCGATCAGCGTTCCGGCGATGATTGCAATCAGGATCGCCTGCCAGGAGGCGATCCCAAAGGCGATCTGCCCACCGGCCACATTGGTCCCGGCGATCAGAATGGCCGCCACCACACCGCTGAACGAAACCATGGCTTCCACCGACAGGTCGATCCCGCCGGTGAGGATGACAAAGGTCTGCCCAGCGGCCACCACGCCGATCGCCGCCGCCTCCAGGCCGATCAGCATGAGGCTGGTAGGGGTGCGAAACGGCTCGGACACCGCCCACAGGAAGGCGAACATGATGATCAACACAAACAGTGGGCCGGTGCTGGCCAACGTTTTACGGATCAGGTTTCCGGCTTTTCCGGCGGTTTGCCCGGCAGTGAGGGTAGGATTGGTCATAGTTGCTTCAGCCTTATCGAGATTTGAATAATTCGGCCGCCGTGGCTCTGTCTGCGCCGGTGGCGAGTTCCATGATGCGTTCTTCGCTGGCTTCGGCCCGGTTCAGGATACCGCGCACCCGCCCGCCGCCCATCACCAGGATCCGGTCACTCATGCCCAAGATTTCCGGCAGTTCGGAGCTAATCATAATGATCGCCACGCCCTGCCCGGCCAACTGGCTCATCATACGGTAGATTTCAACCTTGGCGCCCACGTCGATGCCGCGGGTCGGCTCATCGAAGATCAAGACCTTCGGCTCGGTTGCCATCCACTTGCTCAACACGACCTTCTGCTGGGTGCCGCCCGACAGGTTGACGGCTAACTGCTCTTGCCCGGCGGTTTTGATCGCCATGTTGTCAATAAAACGCTGCACCAGGCCGGCTTCTTTACGCCGGTCGATGCGCAGCCCGCGCATCAACCGATCCAACACGGCAATGCTGATGTTTTCGCTCACCGGCAGCAGCAGGAACAGGCCCTGGCGCTTGCGGTCTTCGGTGAGCAGGCCAATGCCGTGCCGGATGGCGTCTTGCGGTTTGTGGATCGTCACCGCCCGATCTTCGACGTAGATTTTGCCGCTGTCGATGCGGTCGGCCCCAAACACGGCGCGGGCCAGTTCGGTGCGTCCGGCCCCTACCAACCCCGCCACCCCCAGGATTTCCCCAGCATAAGCCGCAAAATTGATGTCGGTGAGAATGCCTTGCTGGTTGAGTCCTTCCACGCGCAGCATTTCCGGGCCGCGCGGGGTGGGTTCTTTGGGGAATTTTTCAGAGAGATCGCGCCCCACCATCAGGCGGATCAGGCTGTCGATGTTCAGTTCGCCGGCTGGCTGGGTGGCGATATGCCGTCCATCACGCAAGATGGTAATGCGGTCGCTGATCTCAAAGGCTTCTTCCAGGTGATGGCTGATGTAGATAATCGAGACGCCATTGGCGCGCAGCTCGCGCACGATGCTGAACAGATTGGTGATCTCGCGTGGACTGAGGGAGGAAGTCGGCTCATCCATGATGATGAGATCGGCCTTCTGGTGCAGGGCCTTGGCTACTTCGACCATCTGCTGATGCCCGACGCCCAGTTCACCCACCGGCTGGCGCGGGTCGATATCGAGGTGGAGCTTGGAGAGCAGATCACGGGCATGGCGGTGCATCTCGCTCCAGTTAAGGGCCAGCCCGCGGGTGATCTCGTCGCCCAGGAAGATATTTTCCGTGACCGAAAGCTGGGGGACCTGGTTGAGCTCCTGGTAAATGGTCACAATCCCGGCTTTTTGGGCCTGGCGTGGGGTGGTGAAGGTCACCGGCTCGCCCTTCCAGGTCACCTCGCCGCCGTCGCGCTCATAGACCCCGGCGATGATCTTCATCAAGGTCGATTTTCCGGCCCCATTTTCGCCTACCAGAGTATGCACTTCCCCCTTGCGCACGTCGAAATTGACTTGCTGGAGGGCCTGCACGCCGGGGAACTGCTTCGAGATGGAGCGCATATCGAGCAAGATAGGCTGCGGAGCGGCATCAATGACGATGGATTGGGTTGACACAGTATTCAATTTGCACTCACTTCGAGGAATTACCACAGTGTTGTTTCCGGTAACGTTCCCGTTATCGTTCACATAAACAATTCTATCTTAGCAAAAAAGCAGGTACGTGTCAAGAGGCGCGCCAGATCAGAACTTCGCCGAATGGACGGGGATGTCCTTTTTCGACCTGCAGAACCGATAAATAGGGCGGTTCCGGCCACATGGACGACCATAAGAGGCGGCTTCCGCACTCGAGGCTGGCGCATCTGCGCTCTGGCGCTGCTGCAGGCCGGGCGGCCGGCAGAAAGCCACTTGACAAACCCCGGTGGATTTGCTATGATGTTATCGTTATCGGGAACGATAACAGACCGCCCGGAAGGGGAAGTCTCCCCATGAATTTATCCAAACGTGCGACGATTAAAGAAGTAGCAAAAGCCGCCGGCGTTTCGACGCAGACGGTTTCGCGGGTCATTAACGACCGCCCCGACGTAGCCCCCGAAACCCGCACCCGCATCCAGCAGGTGATCACCGCGTTGGGCTACCAGCCCAGCGCCCTGGCCCGCAGCCTGATCCAGCAGCGCAGCTACGCCCTGGGCGTGATTACCGCCGGGCTGCGCTATTTAGGCCCCTCCCGCACGCTCAGCGGCATTGTGAGTAAGGCCGAAGAGCTGGGCTACGCCCTGCTGCTCAAAGAACTGCCGCGTTTCGACACGGAAGACGTCGAACCGCTGACCCAAACGCTCCTGGCCCGCCACGTGGATGGCATCGTCTGGGCCGCTCCCCAGGTGGGGGATAACCGCAATGCGGTGGACAAGCTGTTGAGCAAATGCCCCGTCCCGGTGGTATTCTTAACGATGGAGGCGCAGCCCGGCCTATCGATTGTGGCCTATGACAACTTCATGGGCGGTCAAATAGCTACCGCCCACCTGCTGCAGCAGGGCTATCGCAACATCGGGCATATCTCTGGGCCGCTGGACTGGTGGGAGAGCCGCCAGCGTAAAGCTGGCTGGCAGACGGCTCTAAAAAAGGCTGGCCTGCCGGCCGCCGAACATCAATGTGTGGAAGGCAACTGGTCCTCCTCCAGCGGAGAGGTTGCCTTTCGCCAGCTATTGGCTCAGTATCCCGCAATGGACGCTGTATTCGCCGGCAACGACCAGATGGCCCTGAGCGTGATGCAGCTCGCCTGCCGCAACGGGATCGATGTGCCGGGCCAGTTGGGCGTGGTGGGTTTTGACGGCTTGCCTGAATCGGCTTACTACTGGCCGCCGCTGACTACTATGGTGCAAGATCAATCGCAGCTCGGCTGCACGGTAGTGGAAGAAATCGTCCAGGCGATTGAAACGCTGCACATCGAGGGCCGGGCTGCCAGCCCGCGCACGATCATCCTGCAGCCGGAACTATTGGTACGCGAAAGCTCAACCCGCTTGAAAGGCGCTTAATCGGATTGGGGGCTGCGGGCGGCTGCGCCATCCGCAGCCCCCCAATACAGATCAAAGATCAGACTCTTCTGAAGGAGAAACTATATGCAAATCCTGACCAAACAACCCACCCTGGCCGTATTGGTTGGCAACCGGGGCTTCTTCCCCGCTCATCTGGCCGACAGCGGACGCAAGACTATTTTGAAAGTGCTGGAAGAAGAAGGTATTCGGGCCATCTGCCTGACTCCGGAAGACACCCAATACGGGGCGGTCTTCAGCCTGGACGATTCGCAGAAGTGCGCCAATCTGTTCAAGGCCCACCGCGACGAGATCGACGGCATCCTGATCACCCTGCCCAATTTTGGCGAGGAAACTGCTATCGCCAACGCCCTGCGCTGGTCAGAACTGAACGTGCCGGTGCTGATCCACGCCTTCCCCGATGACGCCGAGAAGATGACCATCGCCGACCGGCGCGACTCGTTCTGCGGCAAGATGTCTTGCGCCAGCAACCTGCGCCAGTACAACATCCAATACACCCTGACCAACCTGCACACGGTTGACCCCGAAAGCGAGAGCTTCCGGGCCGACCTGCGCAAGTTCGTCGCCACCTGCCGGGTGGCGCGCGGCCTCAAGACTGCTCGCCTGGGGGCCATCGGCGCCCGCCCGGCGGCTTTCAAGACCGTGCGCTACAGCGAGAAGCTGTTGGAACATTTCGGGATCAGCGTTGAGACCGTTGACCTGTCGGAAATCTTTGGCCGGGCAGCCAAGCTGAAAGAGAACGACCCGCAACTGCTGGCAAAGATGGACGAGATGCGGGCCTACGTGCCGGCCAAGGGCATTCCCGAAGCGGCCCTGGTGCGCATGGCGCGCCTGGGCGCGGTCATCGACGGCTGGCTGAACGAAAACGGGCTGGTCGCCAGCGCCTTGCAGTGCTGGACGGCCATGGAAGAGTTCTACGGCGTAGTGCCTTGCACCTTGATGAGCATGATGAGCAACAAACTGCTGCCATCGGCCTGCGAAACCGACATCGCCGGGGTGGTGGGCATGTACGCCATGGTGCTGGCCTCCGGCAAATCCAGCGCGCTGGTCGACTGGAACAACAACTACGGCTCCGACCCGGATAAGGGCGTGATCTTCCACTGCTCCAACCTGCCCAAAGACATCTTCGTAGAAACCAGCATCGATGTGAACGACATCCCGACCATGGACTACCAGGCCATCATCGCCGGCACGGTGGGCAAAGAGAATACCTACGGCACGATCGTGGGCCGGGTAAAAGCTATGCCCTTCACCTACTGCCGGGTCTCGACCGACGACCTGAACGGCAAGGTGATGGCCTACCTGGGCGAAGGCAAGCTCACCAACGATCCCCTCAAGACCTTCGGCGGCTACGGCGTGGTGCAGATTCCCAATCTGCAGAAGCTGCTGGCCTACATCTGCAATAACGGCTTTGAGCATCACGTCGCCATCAACCCATCGGAATGCGCGGCGGCTGTCAACGAAGCCCTGACCAAATACCTGGGCTGGAACGTGTACTATCACGGCGGCTAATCTCCGCGCACTCCGCATACTCGGTGGGAGAGACTTTTCACTACAGAATATGCAGAGAACGCAGGGGCGCCTCCCCACTTAACCGTGGAAGAGCCGATGGCGCTCTGCCTGCGCCCCCAAAAGATCGTCAGGGGATTTTGTCGCACTTCGTGCGACAAAATTCCCTATTCAACCTCTTTTGGAGAAAACCCAACTAAAGCGAGCCGTCAGGATCAATCACATTTGGAGGTCACAAATGAGCCAACGTAAATATGCCATCGGGGTGGACTTCGGCACCGAATCGGGGCGGGCGCTGCTGGTAGACGTGGCGACCGGCGAGGAAGTGGCGACTGCCGTCCACGCTTACGCCAACGGGGTGATCGACGAGAAGCTGCCCGGCACGAATATTCGCCTGGAGCCAGATTGGGCGCTGCAAGACCCGAACGACTATATCGAGGTCTTTCGCCACGCCGTGCCAGCCGTGCTGGCCCAAAGCAAGGTGGACCCGGCCGACGTGATCGGGGTGGGCATCGACTTCACCGCCTGCACGATGTTGCCGGTCAAGGCTGACGGCACGCCGCTGTGTGCGCTGCCCGAATACCGCGCCAACCCCCACGCCTGGATCAAACTGTGGAAACATCACGCCGCCCAGCCGGAAGCCAACAAGATCAACGCCACCGCCCGCCAGATGAACCAGGCCTGGCTGGATCGCTATGGCGGCAAGATTTCATCGGAGTGGTTCTTCTCCAAAACCCTGCAAATCCTGGACGAGGCCCCAGAGATTTACGCCGCCGCCGACCGGCTGCTGGAAGCCGCCGATTGGGTGGTGTGGCAGCTCACCGGCCAGGAAAAGCGCAATTCCTGCACCGCCGGGTATAAGGCCATGTGGTCGAAGCGCGAAGGTTATCCGCCCAACGCCTACTTCGCCGCCCTTGACCCGCGCCTGGAGCATGTGATCGACGAAAAGATGTCGCGCACGATCTATTCGATTGGCGAACGGGCCGGCGCGCTGACCGAACAGGCCGCCGCCTGGATGGGGCTGAAGCCCGGCACGGCGGTGGCAATCGCTAATGTGGATGCCCACGTGGCCGTGCCGGCCGCCACCGTTACTGAACCGGGGCGGATGGTGATGATTATGGGCACCAGCACCTGTCACATGGTGTTGGGGGCCGAAGAACACCTGGTTCCGGGCATCTGCGGTTACGTGGAAGACGGCATCATCCCCGGCCTGTTTGGCTACGAGGCCGGGCAGTCGTGCGTGGGCGATCACTTCGCCTGGTTCGTGGAAAACTGCGTTCCAGCGATCTACGAGCGCGAGGCGGCCGAGCGCGGCGTCAGCGTGCTTCAGTTGTTGGAAGAAAAAGCCGCCGCCCAGAAGCCGGGCGAGCATGGCCTGGTGGCCCTGGACTGGTGGAACGGCAACCGCAGCGTGCTGGTAGACGTAGACCTGACCGGCCTGCTGCTGGGCATGACCCTGGCGACCAAATCGGAAGACATCTACCGGGCGCTGATCGAAGCCACCGCTTACGGCACGCGCAAGATCATCGAGACCTTGAACGATCACGGCGTGCCGGTGACGGAACTGATCGCCACTGGCGGCCTGCCCGACCGCAACCATCTGATGATGCAGATCTACGCCGACGTGACCGGGATGCCGCTGCGGGTGGCGGCTGCCAAGCAGACCCCGGCCCTGGGATCGGCTATGTTTGGGGCCGTGGCGGCCGGCAAAGCCGCCGGCGGCTACGATACGGTCTTCGAGGCCTCGCAGCGCATGGCGCACCTGCGCCCAGACGAGGTTTACCAGCCCAACCTGGATCACAAGCGCGTCTATGATCGCCTGTACGCCGAGTACAGCACCCTGCACGATACCTTCGGACGCGGCGCCAACGACGTGATGAAGCGCCTCAAGCAGCTCAAGGCCGAAGTGTTGGGGCAGAAGTAGAAGCTTTGTTTCCCGATGAGTTTGCCGCCGGCTGCGCCGGCGGCAAACTCATCAATTGAAAACAGGAGACCCTGGGATGTTATTAGAATCGCTACGCGCCGAAATCTGCCGCCTGAACCAGGACCTGCCGCGCTATAACCTGGTCACCTGGACCAGCGGCAACGTCAGCGGGCTGGATCGAGAGGCCGGGCTGATGGTCATCAAGCCCAGCGGGGTCTATTTTGCCGACCTGACCCCCGAAAACATGGTCATCCTTGACTTGAATGGGCAGGTAGTAGAAGGCACGCTCAAACCATCGTCCGACACGCACGCCCATCGATACATCTACAACCACATACCGCATGTAAACGGCATCGTCCACACCCACTCGAATTTTGCTACCGCGTTTGCGGCGGTGGGCCGGCCCATCCCGGCGGTGCTGACCGCCATCTGCGACGAATTCGGCGGGCCGATCCCGTGCGGCGGGTACGCCAAAATCGGCAATGACGAAATCGGGCGGGAGGTGGTGCGCACGGTAGAGGCCAGCCCCAGCCCGGCGGTGCTGCTGCAAAATCACGGCGTGTTTACCTTTGGGCGCACCCCAGAAGAAGCGGTGAAGGCGGCGGTGATGGTGGAAGATGTGGCCCGCACGGTGTTCTACGCGATGCAGCTCGGCCAGCCCATCGAAATCCCGCCGGAAGAGGTGGCCCGCGCCCGCAATCGCTATGCCACCGAGTACGGCCAGCCATGAGTCTGCCCCGTCTGCCTGTCCAGGCCGTATTGTGGGACATGGATGGGGTGCTGGTAGACAGCGCCGACCTGCATTTCGAGAGCTGGACGCTGACCCTGAAGGATTATGGGCTGGTCTATACCCGCCAGAAGTTCACCGATACCTTCGGGATGAATAACGAGAGCATCTTGAAGCTGCTGCTGGGGGCCGATTCAGACCCCGCCTTGCGCCAGGAGATCAGCCAGCGCAAAGAGCAGTTGTTCCGCCGGATGGTTCCAGGGCGGGTGGAGCCGCTGCCGGGCGTGCCGGCCTGGTTAGGACGCTTCCAACAGGCTGGGCTGCGCCAGGCGGTGGCTTCCTCCGGCCCGGCGGAAAACCTGGTCGTACTGGTGGAGGCGCTGGGCATCGCTCGCTACTTTGCGACTTTGGTTTCGGCCTTCGATATGCCCGGCAAGCCCGACCCGGCGGTGTTTCTGGAAGCAGCGCGGCAGTTGGGCGTCGCCCCGGCCCAGGCCCTGGTGATCGAAGATGGGCTGCCCGGCGTGGAGGCCGCCCGCCGGGCCGGAATGCGCTGCCTGGCCGTGACCACCACTCACCCCGCCGAACGCCTGTCGCTGGCCGATCAGATCGTGAGCGGCCTGGACGCCCTGGCCTGGGACGACTTGCGGCCGCTCAGTGGACTTTGAATTGAAAGGAAGACGGAGGCTCGCAGATGGGGCAGCACCCCATTAAACCGTGGAGCAGGCATGGCGCTCATCGAACGCCTTCAAAGGGAGATATTGCGCGGATTTTGTCGTACGAAGTGCGACAAAATCCGCGATTACCCCTCTTTCAGCGAAGCTCGCCAGCCCCTTCCACCATGCTTGAGTGGGGTAGTAGCTCCGGAAGAGCCAGATAAACATCTTCTGAAGCGGGCGCAGCGTGTGCGCCAATCCGCGTCCAAAATCTGAAGAGGAAATCCCACGATGGAATGGACTCATAAAGAACGGCTGCGCCGGGCGCTGACCCACCAGCCGGTGGATCGCCTGCCCACCCAGATCAACTATACCGCCAAAATGGGCCGCCGCATGGCGGCCCATTTTGGCGTAACAGAAACCGACCTGCCCTTTTTTCTTGATAACCATCTGCTGCGGGTAGACCTGAATGTAGACGAGCCGCTCAGCGCCGACGGTCTGACCCGCTTTGATTGGTGGGGCGCCGGGCATGACACCAGCGAGGAAGGCTATTACATCCGTCACAACCCGCTGGCCGCCAGCCAAGACCTGGACGCCTACCCCTGGCCCGACCCGCATCAGCCGGGCCTGCTCGACCGCGCCCGCCAGACGATTGCAGCCTATGGGCAGGAGTATTTCATCGCACCCAACTTTGGCTTTGCCCTGTTCGAGCGTGCCTGGTCGCTGCGCGGCTTCGGGCAGCTTTTCCTTGACATCGGCCTCGACCCCGGCTTTGCAGGCGAACTGTTCGACCGCATCACCGACATCCAGCTGGCGCTGATCGAGCGCTACCTGGATTTGGGCGTAGACGGCGGCTATTTTGGCGACGACTATGGGGCGCAAAAGAACCTGCTTTTCTCGCCGGCCTTCTTCCGCCAATATCTCAAGCCGCGCCTGGCGCGCCTGTTCGCACCCTTCCGCCAGCACGGCCTGCCGGTGCTGATGCATTCGGACGGGCAGATCCAAAAAATCCTGCCCGACCTGGTAGAGATTGGGCTGACCGTTCTCAACCCCGTCCAGCCGGAAGTGATCGACCACGCCTGGCTGAACAAGAATTTCCGCGGCCGGCTGGCTTTTTATGGCGGCATCTCGACCCAGACCGTCTTGCCCGCCGGCCAGCCGGCCGAAGTGCAGGCGGCGGCCGCCGCCTGCCGCCAATCGCTGGCGCCCGATGGAACCGGCCTGCTGCTGGCCCCTTCCCACCGCCTGATGAGCGACATCCCCCTGGAAAACGTGACCGCCTTGTTAGCGGCTTTGCGCGCGTAGAGCAAGAGCAGGTAATCTATGAACCACTTTGAACGCAAGAACCAGATCACCCAGGCGTTTGTTGCCCGCTACGGCCAGGCTCCCAGCCTGTGGAGCCGCGCCCCCGGCCGGGTCGATTTGATGGGCAGCCATACCGACTACAACCTGGGGTTTGTGATGACCATGACCCTCGACCGGGATACCTGGATCGCCTTCCGTCCACGCGCCGACCGCAAGATTGCCATCCATTCATTGAATCTGGCAGGCGGGGCCGAATTCAGCCTGGATCAAATCGAGCCGGATGCCCAGGCAAGTTGGACGAACTATGTGCGCGGGATGGCCCAGGCGCTGCAAGATGTGGGCTATCCTCTCATCGGCTTTAATGGCCTGATCCACAGCACCATCCCCTTCGGCAGCGGGCTTAGTTCATCCGCCGCCCTGGAGATGGCGATAGGCGTGGCGCTGCAAATGGCCGGCGGGTTCCAGATCGAGCCAGTAAAGCTGGCGGTGCTGGGCCAGCGGGCCGAAAACCAGTTCGTGGGGGTCAACTGCGGCATTCTGGATCAGTACAGCTCGGCCCTGGGCCGCCAGGGCTTCGCCCTGCTGCTCGACTGCCGCCATCTGACTCATCGCGACGTGCCGCTGGCGCCCGGCCTGCAGGTAGTCATCTGCGACACGCGCGCACAGCGCAATCTGCTTGGCTCAGAATACGGCGAGCGGCGGGCCCAATGCGAGGAGGGGGTGCGGCTGCTGCACGAACGCTGCCCAGAAGTTTCGGCGCTGCGCGATGTGAGCTGCGCCCAGCTCGAAGCCCACCACGCTGCGCTGTCCGAATGCGTGGAAAAACGCTGCCGCTTTATCGTGGAGGAAAACCAGCGTGTGCTAGACCTGGCTGCGGCTCTGCCCAACGGCCAACCGGCCACGCTGCGCCAGTTGATGCACGCTTCGTATGTGGGGGCGCGCGATCTGTACCAGATCGGCGCGCCGGCCATGCAGGCTATGTTCGAGGCCATGACCGCCGCGCCAGGGGTAATTGCCGCCCGCCAGGCCGGGGGCGGGTTCGGCGGCTGCATGGTAGCCCTGGTTGAACCGTCGGCTGTGGACGCATTTGCCCAGGCTGCCGCACAAGCTTACCAGGCCGCCACAGGCATCGAACCGGCAATCTACCCGGTTTATCCCGCCGCCGGGGCCGGAGCTTTAGCCACGCCAGGCCAATCCTGAGATTATAAACCGGCGGCTTACCCGAAAGCAGCTCCCCATTAAACCGTGGCGGAGGTAACCGGCGAGCGAAGCTCGCCAGGCAAGCTTCGCCTGGCGTTCCACCACGGTTTCTTGGGGGTAGACTGCAAGAGCCATAAAGACTTTCTGAGAATTTATTCATTCCGATTATAATCGACCCGAATTTATCTTTTTTTACGACTTAATTAACATCTTCGGTGTTACAATGCAGCCTATATTTAGATAAATAAGGTGAGAATTATTCTTATAAGCCATTTGCCGAGGCCGAAGTTCAAGATTACCTACAAAGAAAATCGTTTTCGATTACATAGACCCGCCCATCGGCATGGTATACTGCGTCTATACAACTGCCCGGCATAGTTTATTTCTACGAGGCCGGGATAGTTGCAATAAAATTTATTTGTTCTGGCCGCCCTACGAATACCAGGGGTAATACTATGAGAAAAGCGGTTTTGTATTTATTGATTTTCTTAGCAATTGTCTATAACGTGGAACGCCTGGACCTGGGGCGGGCCAACACGATTGACATTTCTTCCGTCGTGTACGTCATCATTCTGGTTGCCGTGGCTTCCATTGTGATGCTGCGTCCGTTGGGGCAAATGCCGCTGCGCTATGTCGTGGCGATCTGGCTGGCGATCTTTTTGGTAGCGCGGATCACCACGGCTTATCTGCTACAACGGCCTATTTGGGGAGGCGTTTATACCTATCTGACCATCACTGAAGTCAGCCTGGTAATGGCGGCGGTCTTGCTGGCGCGCAACGTGGCCGATCACTTGAGGGATTTTGAGGAAGCAGTGCAGAATATCACCCTGGCTGACATCAGCCACCGGGTGCAGCACATCAACCATGCGTATGATGAAGTCCAGAAGGAAATCATGCGCAGCCGCCGGCACAGCTACCCCATCAGCGTGATGGTCGTTGAGCCAGATCCCGGCAGTGTGCAGGTGACGCTTAACCGCTCGGTGTTGGAAATCCAGCAGGCTATGATGACCCGCTACGTACTAACCAGCCTGATGCGGATCACCAAAGACGTTACCCGCCGCACCGACTTGATTATCGACCAGGCGATTGACAAAGACAGCTTTGTAGTCTTTTGCCCCGACACCAACAACGAAGACGCCGTGCTGCTGGCAAATCGCCTGCAAAACAGCATCTTCGAGCAATTGGGCGTTCGGGTATGCTGCGGCCTGGCGACCTTCCCCGACGAAGCGCTGACCTTTGAAACCCTCATCGAACGAGCGGACCTGAAAATCCAGTGCGAGAAAGACCTGGCCCGGCTGGAACAACGTGAGCCACAGACTGCCGTATGACTACTACTCGAACATCCGACTCCATCTCGGTTCATTACGCCGACTATTCCTGGGTTTCGCAAATCGACCCACGCAAAGCCCTGCTGCAGGGGCGCGCCTATCTCATCGCCAAGCGCATTATGGACCTTGGCATTGTGCTGCTCGCTATGCCGCTGGTGCTGCCGCTGATGGGCCTGATCGTTTTGCTAATCAAAATCAATTCGCCTGGAGCGCCAGCGATCTTCTCGCAACTGCGCACAGGTAAAGGTGGGAAACAATTTAAGCTGTATAAATTCCGTACAATGGTGCCAAATGCCGAGGAAATGAAAAAGCAGCTCATGCACTTAAACGAACTCCAGTGGCCGGATTTTAAGATCACCAATGATCCCCGGATCACGCGGATCGGAAAATTTTTACGCAAAACCAGTCTGGATGAGCTGCCGCAGTTATTCAATATCCTACGGGGAGAAATGAGCCTGGTTGGCCCGCGGCCGACTTCATTCTCGGCAAAAACATATAAGCTTTGGCAAACCGAACGCCTGGACGTACAGCCAGGTCTGACCGGGTTATGGCAAATCGTTGGACGCGCCTCAACCGAGTTTGACGACCGGCTGCGCCAGGATGTAGCTTATATTGAGCATCGTTGCTTGTGGTTGGATATCCAGATCCTGATTCGTACATTCACCGCAGTCCTTACCCAGCGCGGCGCTCACTAAAGCATTATTATCATTCGTCTGTATAAGGGATAGATGCGGCTTGAAATAAAGCTGCATCTCATTCAGTTATTCGCCGAAGGAGGAGATAGATTATGGAAATCCGTCTATATTTCCAAATGCTGCAACGCGGTTGGTGGATGATCGCCCTGGCGGCCCTGGTGGCAGTCATCGCCTCGCTAACCGCTTCCTATATGGCTGTTCCCCAATACGAGTCTACAGCGCGGTTCATCATCAGTCCCAACCCCTCGCAGATGAGCGGGCGCGACGTGGTGAACAGCCTGGACACGTTGGACCGGCGTTCCATCGTTTCCACATACGCCGAGGTGATGAACAGCCAACGCATTTACGCCGATACGCTGGCGGTACTCAAGCTGAAGCCTGAAGACCTGAAGGGCTACAGCTACGAGGCTGTGGTGCTGCCCGAATCGAGCGTGCTGGAGTTGACCGTCACCGGCCCGAACCCGGAAGCGGCGGCCAACCTGGCAAACACGATTGGCTATCAGGCCATTCAGTTCACCAACCGCCTGAACCAGGTGTACGATGTGAACTTCCTGGATACTGCCGTAGCCAAAGACACCCCGGTCAGCCCGCAGCCCGTGCGCGACGCCAGCCTGGCGCTGGTATTAGGCGCGGTGCTGGGGGCCGTGCTGGCAATCCTGCGCGAGCAGATCCGCACCCCAATTGCCGCACTGCGCCAGCGCAGCCTGCTGGACTCGGCTTCCGCGGCCTACAACCACCGCTACTTCCAGCGCACGCTGGAGGAAGCGCAGGCCCGCAGCATCACCGGCAACATTGGCCTGGGGCTGATCCAGTTGGACGGTCTGATCGACCTGATCGACACCCTGCCGCCGGTCCTGTCGCAGCAGCTACTGCACGAAATCACGCGCAAACTGCGCAATGAACTGCGCGGCAACGATATTGTGGGCCGCTGGAGCGATTCCGAGTTTGCCGTTATGCTGCCTTCCACCCCGGTAAACGCCGCAGAGCGGACGATGGACCGGGTGCGGCAGGCCCTGACCGAGCCGATCTTCATCAGCCAATCCAACGACTCTGTGCGCCTCGATCCTTACGTTGGGATGGCGGTCAGCCAGCCGCAGGAATCGGTCAGCTCGCTGATTAACCGGGCGGAAGAAGCCCTGGCCCAGGGGCGCCGCAAGCGCCTGGCCGAGCTTAGCGCCAGCGTAACCAAACCGCAGACCAGCCAGGTTCAGGTTCCATGAACGGCGACGCTCTGCTCCCGGCATCGCCGGCCAACCGGCCCGGGCGCGGCAGCAGTGTGCTGGCGGCGGTGTTTGGCGCGCTGCTGCTCGCCGCTGGGGTGATCGTCGCCCTGGCGGTTGGGGAGAGCGGCTACCTGGCGCTGTTGTTGATCCCGGTGGCCTTGATCTTCGCCGGCGCGCTGGTGCAGCCCGAGCTGGGTTTGCTGGCGTTGATCTTTATCACCACCACCCAGCTCTCCAACGTGGCAATCAGCGTCTATCATCTGCCGTCGCTGGCCCAACCGCTGGCCGGAATGTTGATGCTGGTCATCCTGATCCGCTTCACGCTGTATGGCGAGCGGCCGGTGGGCTGGGCCCGGGTGGCGATCATCCTGGGCGCCTTTGGAATCCTGTGGCTGGCCTCGCTGCTGCACGCCGCAGATTACGACGCGGCGCGGACCTCGTTCGTAGGGTTCATCAAAGACGCCATCGGCGGCGTGATTATCATCTTCCTGGTGCAGCGGCCTACGTCGCTGCGCCGGGCGGTGTGGGCCTTCATCCTGGCCGGGCTGCTGATGGGCACCATCTGCGTGTACCAGTACGTCACCGGCACGTTCAGCAACGAATATGGCGGCTTTGGCAACATCGAAAGCCAGGTGTCGGGCGAGGTCAGCCGCAACCGCATGACCGGGCCGTACGCCAACCCCAACGCCTTCGCCCAGGTGCTGACCCTGATTATTCCTCTGGCGCTCGATCGGCTGTGGCACGAACGCAGTGTGGCTTTGAAGATCGTGGCCGGTTGGACCGCCGCAGCCGGCATCCTGACCGTCTTTTTCACCTACTCGCGCGGCGGGCTGCTGGCTATGCTGGCGGCAGTGGCGGTGCTGCTGTTGATGCGCCGGCCAGGCATTTTCCCGCTGGTGCTTACCGGGGCGCTGCTGGTGGGCCTGCTGAATTTCCTGCCCGCCTCCTACACAGACCGGATCAACACCCTGCTTCAGCTTGCGCCCACCCAGGCCGAGCAGATCTCCGACCCATCCTTCCGCGGCCGGCTGAGCGAAAACACCGCCGCGATGCAAATGTTCTGGGACAACCCTCTTCTGGGGGTGGGACTGGGCAATTTCCGCGTTCAATATCAGGATTACTCGCGCCAGATCGGCATCGACCCCCGCCGCGACCCACGCTCTCCGGCCAGCCTGTACCTGGAAATGCTCTCGGAACAGGGCCTCATCGGGGCGGGCCTGTTCATCGGGTTGATCTACCTGGTCCTCCGCGGGCTGTTTGACGCCAAACGCAAGTTCCAGGAGATCGGGCTGCGGGACACCGCCTATGTAACCGCCGGGCTGATCGCCAGCCTGACCGGTTATATGACCGCTGCGATTGTCAAGAACAGCGCCTACGCCAATGTCTTTTGGATTTTGATTGGCGTTTCGCTGGCCGCGGCCCAGGTGGCGCGGGTGAGCATGGAAGAAGTCGAAGAAACGCGTGCTTCAGGGATTACGCGATGAGTGATCCAAAGGCGCAGCCCAGCTTTTCCAGGGCTGCCATCCACGGAACGGCCTGGCGCTATACCACCTTTTTCGCCGGCAAGCTGATGGTGTTTCTCAGCACCATCATTTTGGCTCGCCTGCTGACCAAAGATGAGTTCGGCGTGGTGGCCTACGCCGTTACTACCATCAATTTCCTCGACGTAGCCAGCGACCTGGGCATTGGCCCGGCTCTGATCTATCACCGCGAGAACCCGCGCACCCGCTCCACCGCCTTCTGGCTGGGGATTCTGGTGAGCATCGGCCTGTTTGGGCTGACCTGGCTGGTGGCCCCGCTGGCCGGGTTGTACTTCCGCGACGAGCGGGCCGCGCAGGTGATCCGCGTCCTGGCGCTCACCTTCCCCCTCAGCGCCATTGGCGACACCCACAACGCCATCCTGCGCAAGACCCTGGCCTTCAACCGCATCTTCATCCCCGATTTCCTCTCGGCCATGACGAAAGGCCTGGCCTCGGTGGTATTCGCTTACCTGGGCTATGGGGCCTGGAGCCTGATCTTGGGCCAGCTGGCGGGCGTGCTGGCAAACGTCATCTCGCTGTGGATCGTCACCCCCTGGCATCCGCGCTTCGAGTTCGACCCAACGCTGGCGCGCTCGCTGCTGGGCTATGGAGCGCATATCGTGGGGGTCGATTCGCTGGCAATCCTGCTGCTCAATCTGGATTATCTGCTGGTGGGGCGCTATCTGGGCAGCGAGGCCTTGGGGGTGTATACCCTGGCCTTCCGCCTGCCCGACCTGCTGATCTTGCAGTTTGCCCGCATCCTCAGCACGGTTCTGTTCCCGGTCTACACCCGCATGAAAGAAACCACCGGCAGCCTGGCGCGCGGGTTCTTCATGACCACCCGCTACGTATCGCTGATGTCGATGCCGCTGGGCATTGGCCTGGCCCTGGTGGCCCGACCCTTCACCCTGGTGGTGTTCAGCCAGAAGTGGATCGAAGCCGTGCCGGTCATCCAGGCGATTGCCATCTACGCCATGCTGCTCTCGCTGGCCTACAACGCCGGCAGCGCCTATAAGGCCGAAGGCCGCCCCCAGGTATTGACCTGGCTGGGGCTGGTTCGCCTGGCGATGCTGTTCCCGGCCCTGTATTGGGCAGTGGTAGGGCCAAAGTCGATTGTGGCGGTAGGCTGGATGCAGGCCCTGGTGGCGCTGCTTGGCGGCGGCCTGAACCTGATCGTAGCAGCCCGCCTGCTGAAGCTGCCGATGGCCGATCTGGCGGCGGCCCTGCGCCCGGCCAGCCTGGCAACCCTGTTCATGGCCGGGGTAGTGGTGATCGTTCTATGGGCGCTGCAAGACGCCTCGCCGCTGACGCAGCTAATCCTGGCTCCAGGCGCAGGCGGCCTGGCCTATGCGGCTGCCCTGTGGTTCTTGCAGCGCGACGTTGTTTTGGAAGCGACGCGCAAGCTGCGCCTCGCCGCCAGCCGGAGTCATTGATATGCGCATCGCTCAAATGATCGATAGCCTCAATTGGGGCGGGGCTCAGAAAATGCAGCTTTTCCTGGCCGAAACGCTGCGCCCCCTGGAAATCGAGCAGACGGTTATCAGCCTGGGGCCATCTCCTAACTCTACTTTGCCGGCGCTGCTGGAGAAGAACGGGGTCAGGGTGGTCAACTTCCCCTTTCCCAAGCTGTTCTCGCCCGGCTCGTTTGCCCGCCTGGTGCGCTTTCTGCGCCAGGAGCGTTTCGACCTGCTTCACGCTCACCTGACCTATGCCAACATTATCGGCCCAACCGCCGGGAAGTTGAGCGGCACGCCTGTGATCGCCTCGCTGCGCTCGGCCGGCACCGATCCACGCTACTTTCCCCCCCGCCGGGTGCGCATCGAGAACTTCACCCTGCGCCGCCTGGCGACGCGGGTGATGGGCAACGGCTGGGAAGTGGCCCGGGTGGGCTTTCAGCGCACCGGGCGCGAAATAGACGTACTGCCCAACGCCATCGACCCCATCCCGCCCATCCCGGCCGAGCAGCGGCTGGCCCTGCGCCGTGACATCACCGGCGACCCAGAGCGCCCGCTGATTTTTTCAGTGGCCCGCCTGTCGCTGCCCAAGGGCTTTCCTGACCTGATCAACGCTTTTGCCGCCCTGCGCCAGACTTATCCGCAGGCGGCTCTGGCAATTGCCGGAGGCGGCACGCTCTACGAGCAACTCAAGGCACAGATCGGGCAGATGGAACTGGTGGGACATGCTCACCTGCTGGGCCTGCGTCAAGACGTGCCGCATCTGCTGCACGCGGCCGATATTTACGTCAACTCGTCGCACTGGGAAGGACTGCCAGTGACAGTGCTGGAAGCCATGGCCTGCGGGCTGCCGCTGGTGGCTACCGCCGTGGGTGATACGCCCAATGTGGTCACGCCCGGCACGGGCCTGCTGGTTCCCCCGGCCCAACCCGAAGCCCTGACCCAGGCGTTGTGCAAGCTGATGGCCGACTCCGGCCTGCGCCAGCAGATGGGACGGGCGGCCCTGGCGCACATCAAGGCCCACTACAACCGGGCCCAGTGGCGGCGTAACCTGTTAGAACTGTACGCCAAAGTTACCCCCAACGTGTGCGACTATCTGGACACACTCGACCAGATTCCGCTGACCGTGTGAACCTATGAATGGCGTCGTGATGCTGGTGAACGAATTCCCGCCCCTGCCGGTAGGCGGGGCCGAGCAGCAGGCCGAGCGGCTTTCGGCCTACCTGGCGCAGCGCGGCTGGCCGGTGTGGGTGATCACCCGCCGGGCGGCTGGTCTGGCCGGGAGCGAAACCCGCGCCGGTTATACGGTGCTGCGCCCGCGCCCGTGGGGGCCGGGCAAACTGCGCAGCCTGACGTTCGTGCTGGGCGCGCTGGGGCTGCTGTGGAAATTACGCCGCCAGTATCGGGTTCTGCACGCCCACCTGGCCTTCGGCCCGGCCTTCGCGGCCGTCATCGCCGGGCGGCTGTTGGGCAAACGAGTGCTGGTGAAGCTGGGCAACAGCGGCGCGTTCGGTGATATTCACGTCTCACAGGCCACCCGGCGCGGGCGGCTGCGCCTGGCAGTCTTCCGGCGTTGGGCCGATGGCATCATCGTGCTGGATGAGGTCATGGCTGCCGAAGCCCGCGCCGCCGGGTTCGACCCGCAGCGTCTTTACTCGATGAACAATGGCATCGATGCCCGCAATTTTGCTCCCCGCCGCTCGCGTACCCAGGCCCAGGCGGCCCTGGGTATCCCAGACAGGGTCATCGCTCTGTACGTGGGGCGGCTGGCGGCCCAGAAATCGCTGCCCACCCTGCTCGAAGGGCTGGCCCAGGCCCTGCCCGCCTGCTCCAGTCTGCACCTGCTGCTGGTGGGCGACGGCCCCGAACGCCCGGCCCTGGCCCACCAGGCTCACGCCCTGGGATTGGACGGGCATGTAACCTTTGCCGGGCAGCAGAGCGACGTACGGCCCTACTTCGAGGCCGCCGATCTGTTCGTGCTGCCTTCGGCCGCCGAGGGAATTTCCAATGCCCTGCTGGAGGCCATGTCTGCCGGGCTGGCCTGCCTGGCGACCCCCGTGGGCGGCAGCCCCGCTGTGCTGGAACAGGGCCGCTGCGGGTTGCTGCTGCCGGTAGGCCAGGCCGCCGCCTGGGGCCAGGCCCTGGCCGAGTTGGGCCGTGATCCAGAGCGCCGCCAGCGCCTGGGTCAGGCCGCCCAGCAACGCATCTTCAGCCAGTACGATTTCGGGGTGGTGGGCGCGCAATACGAGGCGCTGTACGCTCGCCTGTCAGGAACCCCGTCCAGCGCGCCGATCCTGCACCAGGAGGCCGGCCCGCAATGAATACAGCGCGCCTTCATGTCTTGCAGATAATCGACGGGCTGAACGTGGGCGGGGCCGAGATGCTGATGCGCGACCTGGCCCCCGGCCTGCGCCAGCGCGGTTTTCGGGTGAGCGTGGCTTACAGCACGCCCGGCCCCCTGGCCGCCGATCTACAGGCTATGGGTCTGCCGCTCACCCGCCTGCCGCGCCTGGCGCGGGTCGACCCGCTGCTCTTGGTGCGCATGGTTCGCCTGATGCGCCAGGACCCGCCGCAGATCGTGCATACCCATCTGTTCAAGAGCGATTTCCACGGCCGACCGGCCGCCCGCCTGGCCGGTGTTCCGGTCGTCGTCTCGACCCTGCACAACAGCGATCCCTGGGCGCGCCAGGCGTTGGCTGCACGCCTGTACGCCGCTAACGCCCGCCTGGCCGACCGGTTGATTGCCGTCTCGAGCGAGGTGCGCGACTATTACCTGGCCCATACGCCCATCGACCCGCAGAAGATCGTCGCCATCGACAACGGGGTGGACACCCGGCGATTTGTGGGCCAGGAAGCGGCCGGGCAGGCGGCGCGGGCCGGGCTGGGATTGGCCCCCAACGCGCCCGTATTTGGCATTATTGGCCGGATGAAACCACAGAAAGATCATCACACCTTCCTGCAGGCTGCTGCCCAGGTCTTGCCCCGGCTTCCGGCAGCCCGCTTCCTGGTGATCGGCGACGGCCCCCTGCGGGCCGAGCTGGAAGCCGAAGCCCACAGCCTGGGGCTGGAACAGGCGCTCGTTTTCACCGGCCTGCGCGCCGATATTCCGGCCCTGCTGGCGGCCATGGATGTGCTGGTATTCTCCTCCCGCTGGGAAGGCCTGCCGGTGACGCTGCTGGAGGGCATGGCCGCCGCCCGCCCGGTGGCCGCCACGGCGGTTGACGGCATCCGTACCGTGTCCATCCCCGACGAAACCGCCCTATTGGTTCCCCCCGGCGACCCGGCCGCCCTGGCAGCGGCCTGCCTGCGCCTGGGGCAAGACCCGGCCCTGGCGCAGCGCATGGGCCAGGCCGGGCGCGAGCGGGTAACCGCCCTGTACAGCCTCGAGGCGATGATCGACCGCACGGTAGCGCTTTACTTGGGCCTGCTCCAGCGCCGCGGCCTGGGCAGCCTGGCCCCCGGAGGCGCAGCATGAACCGGCCCTTGCGCGTGCTGGAGGTGACCAAATCCACCGCAGGAGTGGCCGAGTACGTGCGTTGGCTGGCGGCCGGGCTGGACCCGGCTTGCTTCGAGCTGACGGTGGCCTGCCTGTCGGAAAACGGGGCCGAATTCGCCGCCGAGCTGCAGCGCCGCTGGGGCCTGAACGCCTTTCCTCTGGCGATGAACCGCTACAAGATCGACCCGCTTTCCGACGCCCGCCTGGCGCTGCGCCTGCGGCGCATCATCCGCCAGGGACGGTTCGACCTGATCCACGCCCATGCCTCCAAGCCAGGCTATCTGGCCCGCCTGGCGGCAGCCGGCAGCCGCACCCCGCTGATCTATTCGCCCCACTGCTTCTCGTTCCACGCTGGGGCAGGCAGGCTCCAGGCCCGCGGGCTGGCGTTGTTAGAGCGCCTGGCTGCCCGCTACCTGACCACCCGCATCATGACCGTAGCCAACGGCGAGCAAGCCCTGGCCGCCCGCTATGGGGTGGGCAAGCCAGAATTATTCACCACCGTGTACAGCGGGGTCGAAGTTGGGCCGCAAATCTCCGTCGATTGCGCCGCCCAGAAACGTTCCCTGGGGGTTCCGCCCCAGGCCCCGCTGGTGGGCAGCGTAGGCCGCCTGAGCGCGCAGAAAGCGCCCCTGGATTTCGTGCGCATGGCCGGACAGATCCACCCCGCCCGCCCGGACGTTCATTTTGTCTGGATCGGCGACGGCCCGCTGGAGGCCGAGGGGCGCGCCCTGGCGGCTGGGCTGGGCCTGGATGGCTGCCTGCATTGGGCCGGCCAGCGTAACGACGTGAGCGCCCTGCTGCCTGCCCTGGACTGTTTCGTGCTGGCCTCCCATTGGGAGGGCTTCCCAATTGTGCTGCTGGAGGCTATGGCGGCCGGCGCGCCGGCCGTCGCAACCGATATTCTGGGCAACAACGAAGCCATCCGGGATGGGCAAGATGGGCGTCTGGTTGCCCCCGGCGATGCGCCCGCCCTGGCGGCGGCCGTGTTGGAAGTGCTGGATAACCCGGCCCGCGCCCAGGCTTATCGCGACAGCGCCCGCCGCCGGGTGGCGCAGGAATTTTCCCGCCAGGCCATGCTGCAAGGCGTGGCAAGCCTGTACCAGGCGGTGGCGGTCCGCAAGACCGAAGCCTGAACCGGCGATGCCCACGGGTTAAGGGCATCTGGCCGGCGCTGTGCGCCATTGGAGGCGCAGACGATTACATCATCCGCGTTATAGGATGCGCCTGGAGGAGCGGCGCTTTATCCGCGATCTTATGTCGAAGGAGGACTGAAACACAATGAGCAAATATCTATTGGCAGGTATCTTTTGCCTGAGTCTGCTGGTGGGACTGGTTGTGCCGGTTGCCGCCCAGACTCCTACGGCCACCCCCGTTCCGCTTACCCCGGCCGCGCCCGCCGGGCAGGTGCTGACCACAACGCTGCAAACCACCCCCACGGCCACCCTGGCGCCGGGGGTGAATGCGCCGATCACTTCGGCCGACGCCTTCACCTTCTTGCAGCTCAATCAGGATGAAATTCTGCTCACCGGCCCATATGACACCCACAACTTCCTGTTCGGCCTGCCGGCCGACTGGAAACCCATCGGTGGCTCGGCCCTTAACCTGTTCCTGACCGTGGCCTTCAATACCAGCGTCCAGGGGACGGGTGAGTATAACGTGGTCAACGGCGGGGTGATGCAGGTGCGCTTGAATGGGGTTTCGTTGGGCGTCCTGCAGCTCAACCGCATCGGCGAAATCAACGAGCGGCTGGAAATTCCCGAACGGGCTTTGATTTCGCGGCGGCAGGATGGGCGCATGGAGCTAACTTTCATCCTCGATAGCAGCCTGACCTGCACCCTGAACCAGCAGATGAACGTCATCATCTACCCTAGCTCGCAGGTGCTTCTGCCGCACGAGATCACAACGCCATCCACCGATCTGGTGCGCTTCCCGTATCCGCTGTACCAGGACTCGATCTACCCGGATACGGCGCTGATCGTCGTCCCCGATGATCCGGCGGCCGCCGAGCTGCAAGCCGCCATGACCCTGGCCGCCGGCCTGGGCAACCTGACCAACAACGCCCTGACCATGACCCTGACCACCGCCGGGCAGCTCACCGCCGAGCAGAAAGCCACCCAGCACCTCATCCTGGTGGGCAAGTCTGGGTCGCTGCCTATGCTGAACGAACTGGCCCTGCCTTTGCCGCCCAAGATCGAGGCCGGGGGCGGGCAGTTCAGCCTCGATGGCGGCGGCCCAGACGACGGCGTGATTCAGATGGTGAATTCGACCGCCAACTCTGGCAAAGTCGTGCTGGTGGTCTCTGGCAACACCGACGCAGCGGTAATCAAGGCCGCCCAGGCAATCACCACCGGACTGCTGCGACCCAACCGCTCGCCCAACCTGGCGATTGTCGACCAGGTATCGCCCACGCCCATCCCCGTCTCGCAACCGCTGGACCAGACCCTGGGCGATATGGGATACGAAGTGAACAGCCTGGAACGGTTAGGGATCAATACCGCCTCCTACCAGTTCTATCTGCCGCCCGGCCAGACTCTGGCCAGCGACGCTGTGTTCGACCTGGTGTACGGCCACTCAGCCCTGTTGGATTACGATCGCTCTGGGCTGGTGGTGCTGCTCAACAATCAGCCCATTGGCAGCGTACGCTTCAACGACGACACCGCCAAGCAGGCCAACAACCACATGCAGATCCCGCTGCCGGCATCGGCCGGGCTGCCGGGTCAAAACCGGTTGGACCTGCGCGTAACCCTGGCCCTGCGCGATAACTGCATCGGCCCCGATATCAACGGCCAGTTCTTCACCATCTGGCCCGAATCGCGCCTGCATCTGCCGCTCAACCCATCGCAGGCCACCGCCGAACTGACCTACGACATGAGCGTGTACCCGATGCCCTTCATCTTGAATTCCACGCTCTCCTCCACGGCGCTGGTTTTACAGCGCAACGATCTGCCCACCTGGCAGACCGCCCTGGGCATCGCTCGCTTCCTGGGCGACCGCGCCAACGGCCCCGTGACCGCACTCAACGTGTTCTATGGGGATGAAGTGCCAGAAGACGCCCTACCGGAGTATAACCTGCTGATCATCGGGCGGCCCAGCCAACTGCCCATCATGACGGCGCTGAACGAGTCGCTGCCCGCCCCGTTCGAGGCCGGCAGTGAAGTGGCGCGCGAGGCCAGCATGCAGGTCACCTATCGCATCCCCAACGACTCGCCGGTGGGTTATGTACAGATGCTGCCTTCGCCGTGGAATAATCAGAATCTGGTGATGGTAGCGGTAGGCAATACGGCGGAAAGCGTGCAGTGGGCGGCCTCGGCATTGGTGAACGCCTCGCTGCGCTCGCAGCTGGCGGGCAACTTCGCCGTCATCAACAACGAACAGATCATCACCGGCGATACGCGGGTTTCAATGCCGCGCATCGAGGCCGTAGCCACCAACGCGCCCAACGTGATGGCCGTGGTGCAGCCGCAGATGAACCTGAACGTCCCCCCCCAGGCCCGCCCAACCTGGATTTTGCCCGCCATCGTGGTGGCGGCGGCCCTGAGCGGCCTGGTGCTGATCCTGGCGGTGTTGGGGGCCTTCGCTCGCCAGCGCCGAAACCGGGCCAGCTAATCGCCCCGGTTTGTTCCACCCGAGGTCTTCCGGCTTCGCCGCGCAGATCTCGGTTTTTGGGGAAGTTGGGCGGTGGGTAGCTTCCCACGCGACCGTGGTGGAGGTGACTGGCGAGCTTCGCTCGCCTGGAAAGAGGGCTAATCGTTAGTTTTGTCGCACGAAGTGCGACAAAACTAACGAAGCATCTCTTTTTGAAGGCGCTCGAAGAGCGCCACGCCTGCCCCACGGTTTAATGGGATGGCGCCGGGCGGTTTCACCGCCCAACTTCCCCCCATATCGACCGAATCCCGCCTTCGGGTAGCTGCCCATGAAACCGCGAAGCTCGCCCGTTCGCTTACTCGCACGGACGGTTCAAGACCGCCCGGATCGAAGCCGCCATCTTCTCACCCACCCGGTTCCACGAATAATGGTTGGCCGCCAGCGAGTAAGCCTGCTCGCCCATCGCCTGGCACAGGGCTGGATCTGAGAGCAGTTGGTTGAGGTAGGTCGCCAGGCCATCCACATCGCCCGGCTCGACCAGAAAACCATTCACCCCCGGCTTTACAAAGTCGGGGATGGCGCCGACCTGGGTGGCGACGATAGGCAGCTTGTAATTCAAGGCTTCGATAAACACCACTCCAAACGGCTCCATGTGAGTGGGCAGGCAGAAGAGGCTGGCCTTCTCGTAATAGGCGGCCATCGCGTCCACTGGCACGCGGCCAGCTACGGTGCAGTTGGGCAAGCCATCCACCTCCGGCGAAGCGCCGACGATGGTCAGGTGGGCGTCTGGGTGGGTTTGCAGCACCTTCTTGAAAGCCGCCAGCAGATCGGGGCCGCCCTTTCGTTTCCAGTCGATGCCTACGAACAGAATATTCTTATTCCGGTAGTCATCATTATCCAGGTGGATCTGGCGCTCATCCAGGTTGCTGCCCACGCCCACACATTCCACCTTCTCTGGCGGAATGTGGTATTGCTCGATTAGCGATTGAGAGATATTGCTGCTGCGGGTAAAGTTCAGCTCGGCATGCTCGTAAATCCCCCGTTCCAGGCGAATCCAGGAGGCGGGGCGCAGCTTGCGGTGGTCGAAATCGGGATAATACAGGCGGGCCAGGTGAGAATGGTCGGTATACACGAAATGCGGTACGCCCACGGTGCTGCCATCAAACAGCGATTGAATCTGAAAGGTAAAGGCATGGGTCTTGGGCTGAACCCGCTCCTGCATCTGGCAGCGCACATAAGAGAATAAATAGGGGGTGGTATAGAAAGCCTCCGAGCGGCTCATCCGACCGGTGAGCAGGGCCTTGCCATAGGCGCGCGCCATCGAAAGCAGATTGCGCGCAAAAGCCAGCCGGTCGGCTCGCAGGGTTTGCATGACATCAATCACTTCCAGGGGATATTCCGGAAAAAACTGGCTCAGTATATCCGGCAGAATGCGATTGGGGATTGGGAAGGGCTTCACGCGTACAAAGGCTATTTTTTTGTCCATCCGAATTTATCTCCCTGGCATGATCAATTTTACCTCGAATGGGGTGCGCGTTTACCGCTGTTCGGATAGGACACAGCCTTAACCTGGCCGCGCAAATGATTTCCGGCTTCACGGGGCGGTCTGGCTGGTCTGCGTGTTCAGGGCCACCTCGGCGGTATGTTCTTCCGGGTTCACCCATACGTAGCCGTTCGTATAGTCGCGCCGCCAGACATCGCCGCTTTGATAGCGCGGCCCCAATGGCTTGCCGAGCTGAAGAGCGTAGTTATCATAATACCAGACGGCGTTGTAGTCGTCGCTGTTGGCATAGCGGAAGGCCGCCCGACCATTGGCAACCAGGAGGTACGAAGCATAGGCAAATCGCTGCACCTCGTGATCGTCTTCTTTGCCCTGGGCCACCAGGATGATAAATTTACCCTGGGCCTGGGTCTCTTCGGCGATGGCTAACTGGCGCTCCCAGATTTCGGCCGCCCGCCAACGCTTGGGCCAATCGACCGACCAGCCTTCGTGCATCACCCCATCCAGGTAGGCAATGCTTTGCAGAAAGGTTTCGTCGTTGCCGCGCCCTACCAGGTTGGCAAACAACAGCTTGTGTTGCGGCTCGAAATAATTGGTATGCAGGTACTTTAAAAAGCCCTGGATGGCAGCCTGGTAGCTGGCCTCGTCCGGGTATTTCTCAGGGATTTCATCTTGCTTGTCGCGTACCAGCAGCGATACCTCCACGTTATCGAGGAAAACGCCATCCCAGTTGGGATCGAAGTGCGCCTGACGGATGCGGTCGAGGAAGAAGGCCCGCCATTCGGGGTTGCCGGGGTCCATCAAATAAAACTTGACCCCCTGATATTTGTCCACAATCCGGTCGCCTCCGCTATCCAGCAAGAACCAGTCGGGGTGCTCGCTGCTGATGCGGCAGAAATCGCCCGGCAGGTAAGCCACGTTGTTATTCCAGGGCTTCTTCTCGCAGCCGCCGGGGTCCTGGATAGCCTCAAAGCGCAGGTATTGCAGCATAGGCCGCTCGGCACCCAACGAAAGGAGACGGTTGCGCTCTGGCTCGTCGCCTTTGGTCATAATGAAGAAATTGAACGATTTTGCCACTTCTTCCAGTTGACGCTCTTCCTCCGGAGGCTTGTAGAACCAGGCCAGGCGCACCTCGAAGGTGGGAGTAGGCTGCGGCGTGGGCGAGCTGGTGGGCAGAGGGGTGGTATTTGCCAGGTTCGAACCGGGGGTATGGGCGGGAATGGGCGGGGTCAATGTTTCGGCCTCATGGGTGGCGCGCAGGGCGCCATTGGGAAGGCAGCCTGCCAGAAATACCAGCAAAACGACCAGGCCAAACCAACCACTGACAGGATTGTGAGGAGCAGATTGATTTCGTTTCATCCTACAAATTTTATCTCATTTCTCGCTTACGCAGGATTAACTGTCGCTCAGCGGCCGCGCCGCGAACGCGTCCTCCCCCAATTGTATGAGTAGTCCCAAAAGAAAATTATTGGAGATTACCCATCAAATATGTAGGAGAAGCACCTACCTCACGGTTATTCCGGCCCGGTCGGGAAAATTTGTATGGTTGGGGGTGCGGATGGCGAGGCAGCCCCCCAAAAATACAGGTCAGACCCGCCTTCGGCGCAAGAGCCTTCCTAACAGCAGGATCAGTTTATGGTAAGATGATAGCATTCAGAAAAGAAGCAGGTTAAATATCCATGGAAGAAGAACTTGAAAACAACCCGGAGCCAGCTCCGGTAGAATCGTTTTTTGCTCCGCAGCCCCCTCTGGGGGCCAATGCGACGCTCGAGGAGTTGCCCGAAGCCACCCTGGCTGATCTGCCCGAACGGCTGCGGCAGGGCGCGGCGGCGGCCGGTTGGAGCGAGTTGATGCCGGTGCAGGCCAAGGCCCTGCCCTATCTATTTGCCCAACGCGATATGATGATCCAATCGCGCACCGGCAGCGGCAAGACCGGGGCCTATCTGCTACCTCTGCTCGAGATGATCAACCCCATGGCCCGCACAACCCAGGCCCTGGTGCTGGTTCCCACCCGCGAACTGGCCCAACAGGTGACCCACGAAGCCGAAGTGCTGGGCCAGGCCACCGGGGCGCGTTCCCTGGCGGTCTACGGCGGCGTCGGCTATGACCAGCAGCTCGATGCCCTGCGAGCCGGGGCGCACCTGGTGATCGGCACGCCCGGCCGGGTGCTGGATCATCTGCTGCGCCGGTCGATGTCGTTAGAAGCGCTGCAATTCCTGGTCTTCGACGAAGCCGACCGTATGCTCTCGATGGGCTTCTACCCTGACATGCGCAAAGTGCAGATCTACCTGCCCGAGCGCCATGTCAGCACCTATATGTTCTCGGCCACCTTCCCACCCCAGGTTATCCGCCTGGCGCATCAATTCCTGCGCCAACCGGGGTTTATGAACCTGAGCAGCGATCACATCCACGTGACCGAGACGGAACATCAGTATTACACCGTGCCGGGCATGGACAAGGATCGCAGCCTGGTGCGGATCATCGAAGTCGAGAATCCGCCTTCGGCGCTGATCTTTTGCAACACCCGTTCCCGGGTGGAATATGTAACGGTGGTCTTGCAGCGCTTCGGCTACGACGCCGACGCGCTCAGTTCGGACCTGCCCCAGGCGGCGCGCGAGAAGGTGCTGAACCGGGTGCGTCAGGGTAAGCTGCGCTTCCTGGTGGCTACCGACGTGGCGGCGCGCGGCATCGACCTGCCGGAACTGTCGCATGTGATCCAATACGAGCCGCCGGAAGACCCCGAAGCCTACATTCACCGGGCCGGGCGCACCGGGCGAGCCGGAGGCAGCGGCACAGCCATCACTCTGGTGAACAGCAAAGAACATTACGACCTGCTGCGGATCGCGAAGCGCTTTGCCGTACCGATGGTAGAGCAGCCCCTGCCCAGCGATGAAGATGTCGAGCGGGTGGTGTCTGAACGGATCACCGCCCTGCTGGAGGCCCGCCTGCGCAACCGCGACCGCCTGCAAACCGAGCGAATGCAGCGCTTCCTGCCCTTAGCCCACAGCCTGGGCGAAAACGAGGCCGGTCAGAGCCTGCTGGCGATGCTGCTGGACGATTTCTACCAGGAAACCTTCCACGCCCCCCTGGCCCCACCGGAGGCGGAAGAACCACCTGCCGGGGCGGCCGGCCAGGCGCATAAGGACCACAGCGGAGGCGGCAAACGCAAGCCCCGCCCGCGGCGTGGGCGCTGACCTGCGCCGGTTATCCAAAATCGAATAGGGGGCGGCGGTTAACCGCCGCCCCCTATTCGATTTCCTCGGGCTAAAACACTTCGGTTGGGCCGCGACGCTCGCCGGCGACGTAACCCGATTCGCCGCGAAACACCAGGCCCGGCCGCCAGGGTGTGCCTAATGCAGGCAGCACCCAGCGATCCAGCCCCCACCATCCGGCGGTCTTCCAGGCCAGCACCAGAAAGGTGGCAATGACAAACAGAATCGGGTTGGAGCTGACCGTACCAGCCAACAGGTAGTTCATATTCATAAAGCTGCCAAAGAAAGCCGCAATTCCGGTAAACAGACCCAGGATCAGGGCAATGCCCACCAGCAGCTCGCCAAACGACACCAGGTAGCTCCACAGACTGGCATTGGGCAGAACTACGTGCTGTAAAACCAGGCATACCAGGGCTGCACATCGGGATGCTCGCCGCTGGCCTTGGCTAAGGCGCCCTGCACAAACCCGCTGATGGCCGCGCCGGCCTTACTGCCCGTCCAGGCCGGGTTGCCAATCTTGGTCAGGGCGGCCGAAACCCATTCCCAGCCGACATACAGTCGTAAGATCAACCACAACCATGCCCAGCGCACATCGCCAAACAGGCTGTGGGCCACGGGTGAATCGGTCAAGCGTTGTACTTCGCGTTTTTGAACCCGTGGATTGGTAATCGACTCGATACTCATCGTTGCCTCCGTTTCTATTCCATCGTATGGTATACAGCAGCGGATAGAAAAGGACAATAGGGGAAGTCCCTATAGTAAAGTACCTGAACCTCCTACATTTCCCAAAGGACGCTATCTGGCCTTTGACCAAAAACAGCGCCGCATGCCTGTCAGGTAGCTCCCCACGCAACCTCTTTACCCCGGTTTCGCTCGCCTGTTCAAGTGAATCCGTCCTCCCTTCCTGGCAGGAAGGGAGGACGGATTGTGGAAAAGTCGAGCGGGCTTTATCACCCTTCATGTGACAAACCCCCTCGAGGAATTTAGGCTCTTCCGCCAAGGGCAGAAATTTCGCTATATTTTAGGGAGATGTGCAGCTGCGGCGCCAGAATCAGCGTTCAGTGGATCGAGGCGATAAATGCGTCGATCTCGGTCTGGTTCCAGGCGTGGGCCGGGGCGTAGACCGACAGCAGGACAACGCCAGAGCGGTTCTTGAACGTAGTGTACAGCCAGCGCTGAACCTCGCCGGGCGCGGTGGATTCGTAAACCGTCAGCGCGGCCGGCTGGCCTTTGATCTGGATCGAGCGCTGTTCCACCACCTTCATCTCGTCTTCGCCGGTCTCATCCCGCATAGACTGCTGTAATTCATCCACGCTGCCTTCCGACGTGTCGGTGGTCTGCATCAGCATAATGACTTCATCGACGCCGCGCTGATAGGCCACGATGACCATATCGTACATATCGGTCATGAACTGCGGCTTGAACCCAGACGGCAGGTCGAAGGCGGCAATCGAGGCGGCCGCGGCCCGTACGTCGGCCGGGTCGTCGCTCATGGTTTGCTCGCCCGCGCCGAAGGCGCTGTACTGGCTGGCAACCAGTTCCGGCAAGCGGCGCAAGGCCAGATAGGCCCCCAGGGCGCTGGCAAAGATGATTACCACGCCCAGGGTCATTCCCAGGATGATTTTCGGATCGCGGTTCATATACATTCTCCAGCGTTTTTAACATTATAACGGCAAAGGGAGCGCCGCCCAGGCGCTCCCTTTGCCGTTATCGAAAGTGTAAGATTCGTCTTACTGGATCGAGGCCAGCAAGTCATCAACGGCAGTATCGTCCCAGGTTGCCGCGGGCACATTGTATACCAGCAGGGCCGGGCCGCCGTTGCCGTTGAAGGCTACTGAAAGCTGGCGGAACGTGCCGTTGTTGCCCGAACCTTCGGCAATATTGGCGGTGGTCTTTTGACCCTTGACGGTTACTTCCCGGTTTTCGATGACCTTCATTTCCTGGTTGCCATAGCCGGTCTGCTGGCTTTGCATGGCCTGATTAAGCTGACGCTCCATCTCTTCGACGCTCAGGTTGGTGTTGGCCGGGAACTGGATCATAAAGATGTGGCTTTGCTGATCGGCCCCGGTGTAGCCCACCATCGTCATGCCCATCAAATCCATGCCGAACTCGCCCTTGAAGCCTTCCGGCGCGTCAAAGGAGGCGATCTGGTCGCCCAGGTCGGCGATCTTCTGCGGATCGTTGGTCATATTTTGAGCGGCAAAATCAATCGCCTTGTTGGCCGCGAACAGCCCGCCGCCCAACGCCACGGCCGCCCCGCAGATGCACACCAGCACCAATCCACCGACGATCCCCAGGATAATCTTGGTATTGCGATTCATGCTAAAAAGCCCTTTCTCTACAATCTATGTTTGTGAATGACTGCGCCAGTATAAGCGCGGTTCGCGCTGGCGGCGCTGGCTGAGAGAGAAGTCTGTACCTATCCGAATGGACAGTTTGTGCGTCTAAAGACTGTATAATTGAGGGTAGAAAAATTCCCGCCCTGGCGGAAGAACCTTTTATGGTTATCTTGATGAGGGAAAAAGATGACTGAAACGCAGCCCCAAACCCGCATTGAACACGACCTGCTGGGCGAGCGGGCCGTGCCGGCCGAACGCTATTACGGCGTGCAAACCCTGCGCGCCCTGGAAAATTTTGCCATTACCGGCATCCCGATCTCGCATTACCCGCGCCTGGTGCATTCGCTGGCTTATATCAAAAAGGCGGCCGCCCTGGCAAATATGGAGCTGGGCCTGTTGGAACCGCGCCTGGCCCGGGCCATCGCCGCGGCCTGCGACGAGCTGCTGGGCGGCAAGCTGCACAGCGAATTCGTGGTGGATGTGATCCAGGGCGGGGCCGGCACCTCGACCAACATGAACGCCAACGAGGTGATCGCCAACCGGGCGCTGGAATTGTTGGGCCACGAGAAGGGCCTCTATGACGTGCTGCACCCGCTCAACCACGTCAACATGTCGCAATCGACCAACGATGTGTATCCCACCGCCCTGCGCCTGACCCTAAGCATGAAGCTGGACGGGCTGAGCCGCGAGATGGCCCACCTGCAGACCTCGCTGCGCAAGAAAGGCGTAGAGTTTGCCAACGTCATCAAGATGGGCCGCACCCAGATGCAAGACGCAGTGCCAATGAGCCTGGGCCAGGAGTTCGAGGCCTACGCCGTGATGGTGGGCGAGGACATCCAGCGCCTGGCCGAAGCCCAATCGCTGATCCGCGAGATCAACATGGGCGCCACGGCCATCGGCACCGGGCTGAACGCCCACCCCGATTACGCTCGCCTGGTGACCGAGAAGCTGCGCCAGCTTTCCGGCGTGCCGGTGGTCGGCTCGGCTAACCTGGTGGAAGCCACTCAAGACGCCGGGGCCTACGTGCAGCTTTCGGGGGTGCTGAAGCGGGTGGCGGTGAAGCTCTCGAAGATCTGCAACGACCTGCGCCTGCTGTCTTCCGGCCCGCGCAACGGGCTGGGCGAGATCAACCTGCCGGCGATGGCCCCCGGTTCGTCGATTATGCCCGGCAAGGTCAACCCGATCATCCCCGAGGTGGTCAACCAGGTGGCCTTCGAGGTGATCGGCAACGACATGACCGTGACCATGGCGGCCGAAGCCGGACAGTTGGAGCTGAACGCCTTCGAACCGGTGATCGCCTTCAACCTGTTCACCTCGCTGGACATGCTGGGCCGGGCCTGCCGCACCCTGGCCGAGAAATGCGTGGATGGCATCACCGCCAACCGCGAGCACACCCGCCGCCAGGTGGAAAACAGCATCGGCCTGGTAACGGCCCTGAACCCGCTGCTGGGCTACGAGCGCAGCACCGAGATCGCCCGCGAAGCCATGCAAACTGGCCGGGCGGTGTATGACCTGGTGCTGGAGAAGGGCTATATGAGCCGGGAAGCGCTGAATGATGTGCTTTCGCCGGAGAATATGACCCATCCGCGGTATTTGCATAAGTAGGGCAAAGTTATCAGAGGGCTGCGGGCCGGCTGAGCCGCCCGCAGCCCTCCTGCGCTATAATTCTACGCTCGAATGCCACTCGGCGTAGCAGACGTTCTTCAGCCCGGCATCGTTGAGGCGGGCAGTGAGGGCGGCGGCGGGTTTTGGCTCGCCATGCACCAGGAAGACCTCTTTCAGCGTGTCCTTCGTCGCCAGGGCATACTCCACCAGCATATTCTGCCCGGCGTGGGCCGAAAGCCCGCCGATGGTGGCAACCTCGGCCTTGACGGTGTACTCGTCGCCCAGGATCTGCACCTGCTTTTCCCGGTCGGCAATCCGCCGGCCCAGCGTATCGGGGGCCTGCCAGCCCACGATCAGCACGGTGCTTCTTGAATCTTCGATGTTGTACTTCAAATGGTGGCGGATGCGCCCATTTTCGGCCATGCCCGAAGCAGAAATGATAATCATCGGGTCTTTGCGCTCGTTGAGGGCCTTTGATTCGTCGGCCGAGCGGGTATAGGTCAGGCTCTTGAACTCCAGCGCCTCGCGGTGCGGGCGCATGAAGGCCCGCGTTTCGGCGTCGAAGTACTCCGGGTGCTTGATAAAAATATCGCTGGCGCTCACGGCCAGGGGGCTGTCTACGTACACCGGCACACGCGGCACTTCCCCATTCACGATCATGCGGTTCAGGTCGTAGACCAGGTCTTGGGTGCGGCCTACGGCAAAAGCCGGGATAATCACCTTGCCGCCCCGCCGGATCGTGCGGGTCACCACATCCCGCAGTTCGGCATAGGCTTTCTGCGGGTCATCGTGATGTTTATCGCCGTAGGTGCATTCCATCAGCAGATAATCGGCCCCTTCCGGCAGTTCTGGATCGCGGATCAAGGGCAGCCCGCGCCTGCCAATATCGCCCGAATACCACACCCGTAGCTTGCGCAGCCCGCCGCCGGGGCGCTCTTCTTCGATGTCGAGGGCCACACCGGCCGAGCCCAGGATATGCCCGGCGTCGTAAAACGTGGCCGTCACGCCATCTGTCACCGGGAAAGAGCGGTGATAATCGCGCCGCTTGAAGCTGGGCGCTACCAGGGCCGCGTCGGCCATCGTATACAGCGGCTCCACCGGCGGCAGACCCTTGCGCTCGTTCTTCCAGCTAATATTCTGAGCGTCGGTCTCCTGGATGTGGGCCGAATCGAGCAGCATGATGCTGGCCAGGGCCGCGGTAGCTTTGGTGGCATACACCGGCCCGCTGTAACCCGCCCGGAACAGACTGGGCAGGTTGCCGCTGTGGTCGATGTGGGCGTGCGAGAGGATCACCGCTTCCAGGTCTTTGGGATCGAACAGGAAGGTGCGGTTGCGCCGCTCGGCCTCGGCCCGCTTACCCTGGTACAGCCCGCAATCGAGCAAAATCTGCTTGCCGTTCACTTCGATGAGGTGCTGCGAACCCGTCACCGTCTGCGCCGCGCCGTGAAATGTGATTTTCATAGCTCCTCCGATCTGGGGGTACCCCCGTCTTAGCCGGGGTAGGATGATACCATCTGAGGTCGGAAGCGGCTGCGGCCCGGTTCTGCACCGGGCCGCAGCCGTCTTCCATCAGGAATGGTTCAAGGCGTTCAAGATGTCTTGCCCGAAGTGCTCCAGGCGCCAGGGGAAATCGGCCATCACTTGCGCCAGGTCGGCCATATTTTGGGGGGCTGCGGCGGCCAGGTCGGCCATCAAATCTTTGGGCAGGATCACGTCGGAGGCCACCCCCACCTCCTGGCCCAGGCGTTTGCGCCAGGTGCGCAGGGCGTCCAGGCGAGCCAGATAGCCCTCATCCGGCCGGACCGGGCGGGGCGGATAGACCGGCTCAGCCTGCAGGCCGCGCTGGATGGCTGTCAGCAGGGCCTTGCCATGCCGCCGCACCTGGTGCGGGGTCATGCCGGGAATGTGTCCCATCTCGCGCATGGTGGCCGGCTGGCGGTAGGCGATCTGCACCAGGATATGATCCTGGATCACCTTGAACAGCGGGCGATCCAGTTGGCGGGCCGATTGATTGCGGTAGACCACCAGCTCTTGCAGCACAGCCGCCTGCTGGGGGGTCAGGTCGGAAGCGCCGCTCACCCGCCACCACTCCACCGGGCGCTCGGCGGCCGAACGGCCCCCGCCTTCGCCGCCTTTCACCAGGGTGGTATGGCGGAAATCCTCTTCGGCCAGGGTCACCAGGTTGCGTTCGGCCAGCTCGTTATAGAGTTGATCGCGCAGATCAATCAGGTAATGCGTGTCCAGCCGGGCGTAATCGAGCTGCGAAGGCGTCAGCGGGCGCTCGCCCCAATCGGCCCGCTGATGGCGCTTATCCAGCACCACTCCGAAATAGACCTCCAGCAGCGCCCCCAGGCCCAGCTCGTTGTGGCTCAAAATCCGGGCGGCCTGCATGGTGTCGAACAGACGGTTGCACTCGAAGCCATAATCGCGGCTCAGGCACAGCAGATCATACTCGGCGGCGTGAAAGATCTTCTCGATCTGCGGGTCGGCAAACACCGGCCCGAGGGGCGAAAGATCGTCCAGCGCCAGCGGGTCTACCAGATAATCCAGGACCTGCGCGCCGTTCTTGATCGAGAACTGCACCAGGCACACCCGTTCGCGGTAGGCGAACAGGCTGTTGGATTCGGTATCTACGGCGATCACTGGCTGCTGGCG
>CAYQDU010000008.1:0-11851 GCA_964416275.1 uncultured Anaerolinea sp.
TCCACCGTCAGGGTTTGCTCCACCAGGTCCAGGCCCATCAGGCGGCCAATATCCCCGTTGTATACGTCTTTATCGTAGTTGTTTTTGAGCTGCATCAGCTTATCGCCCACCCGCAGCAGTTGGCCGAACAGCTTGCGCTCCGGCTTGTGGGCCGCAGGTGGGTTAAGGCGCTCTTGCAGGCGTTCGTTCAGGTTGTGAACGCCCACCGGGCCGCGATACATGGGGGCCAAGACCTGCACCTGTTCCTGAGGGTCCAGCCCGAACTTCTGCGGGATGCGGTTGACGGTCACATCCAGCACCCAATCGGCAGCCTGTTCGGGCGTTTCGGCCGGGAACAGAAAGAAATCGCCGCCCGCGCTGCCTTCGGGGAACAGGGGGATTTGCCCCTGGTTGATGCGGTGGGCGTTGGTGATAATATGCGAATGGGCCGCCTGGCGGAAGATCACGCTCAAACGGGTGACGGGGGCGGCCCGGCTGGCAATGACATCTCGCAGCACATCGCCCGCGCCCACCGATGGAAGCTGGTCGATGTCGCCCACCAGCAGAACGTGCGTGCCGGGCCGGATGGCCTTGAACAGGTTGTAGGCCAGGTGCAGGTCGAGCATCGAGGCTTCGTCGATCACCAGCATGTCGATGTCGAGCGGATTATCGGCGTTGTGCTGGAAGCCCTCGGCTGGCGAGACGCCCAACAGGCGGTGGATCGTGCTGGCCGGGCGGCCGGTGGCCTGCGAGAGGCGCTTGGCGGCCCGCCCGGTGGGCGAAGCCAGGGCGTAGCTTTTACTCGAGGCTTCCAGGGCGGCAATCAGGGCTTTGAGGGTGGTGGTCTTACCCGTGCCGGGGCCGCCGGTCAATACGCTGAGCGGGCTGCCCAGGGCGGTGCGGATGGCGGCCTGCTGTTCAGGCGAAAGATCGGGGTCAAGCGGGATGAAGGCCGGGGGCAGGTCGCTCAAGCGGGTGGGGAAAGCTGAGGCCAGGGCCTGCAAGCGTTTAGCTGCGCCCACCTCGCTGTAATACAGCGGGGCCAGATATACCGCCGGAACGGAGAGATAATCCGCCTGGGCTTCGGCGGCCTGCCGGGGAATGTCTTTTTCAGCGCCAGCGGCGGCCGGCAGCGGTTCTTGCTGCACGACCTGTTCCTGGGCCAGCCGGTCGATGGCCGGGTCCACCCGCTCAACCGGCACATCCAACAGGGCGGCGGCCTGCTGGGCCAGATCGGGGCGGGGCAGGTAAACATGGCCCTCATCGGTAGATTGGTTCAGGGCATGCACTACCCCGGCTTCCAGCCGGGAGGGATGGTCGGGCGGCAGGCCCAACGCCTGGGCGATCCGGTCGGCGGTTTTAAAACCAATGCCCCAGATGTCGCGCGCCAGGCGGTAGGGGTCGCCGCGCACGATCTCCAGGGCTTCGTTGCCATACTGCTTATAGATTTTGATCGCCAGGCTGGCGCTGATGCCATGCCCCTGCAAGAAGATCATGATCTCCTTGACCTGCTTCTGCTCTTCCCAGGCAGCGGCGATCCCGGCGGCGCGCTTGGGGCCAATGTCGGCCACCTGCTGCAAACGTTCGGGGTGCTGTTCGATCACGTCCAGCGTCTGCGCGCCGAAGGCGTCTACAATCCGTTCGGCCAGGCGCGGCCCAATACCTTTAATCAACCCCGACCCCAGGTAACGCCGGATGCCGGCCAGGCTGGCCGGAAGGGCCTGTTCGCAGGCTTCGACCTGGAACTGTAAGCCGTGCTTGGGGTGCGTGATCCAGGTTCCGCCGAGCTTGAGATGCTCGCCGGGCGAAAGCTCCGGCAGATTGCCCACCACCGTCGCCAGCCCATCGCGGCTCAACCCGGCTGCCCGCCCGCCGCGTTCCGGTTTCAGGCGCAGCACGGTATAGCCGTTCTCCGGGTTGTAATAGGTGATGCGCTCTACCGCGCCGGTGAGGGTATCCATCGAAAGGCTTAAAAGTTTGTGGAGCGGGCGTAGCCCGCTCCACAAACTTACCCACTTTACGGCGGCATCACCCCCGCCTGGGCCCAGTCATCACCTACGGTGACGGCTATATCGGCCGTGTTGGCAGGGTCGAAAATCGTGCGCACCCGGAACTTATTGATCTTCATCAGGTCGATCAAGAACTTAAGCGTGTAGGGCTTACCGCTGTAGAACACAATCTCGGTCCCGGCGGCGTAGGCCTCAGCGTTGCCGGTTTCAACGATGTTCACGCCCTGGCTCTTGAGATACTCGGCCGTCTTGGCGGCCAGCCCAGGCACTGAACTACCGTTGAGCAGGCGTACGCGGGCGTTTTCTTGAGCCAGCAGTTCTTTAATGTCCATGCTGGCGGCTACCGGCTTGGCCGGGTTGGCCTCGCTGAAGACCTCGTCGCGTAAGGCCCGGATTTGCTCGGTGCGCGGCTTCAGCACATCCTGGGTGCCATCCGGGGACTTGGCAAATGTGATCTGCCCGGTGCCAATCGCGCCGCGCTTAATGCTTTCTTCGGGGATCTGGGCTGCCAGCCAGGCCAGGCGCACGGCCTGATCCAGGCTCAGGTTGGTATGCACGCCGGACGAAATCTCGCCATACAACTGCGGCGCTTTCGAGATCAGGGTGGGCAGCATGTTGTATTCCAGCACCCGGTCGCGGATCGCCATGATGACCGACTGCTGGCGTTGAGAGCGGTCGAAATCGCCGCCTTCGGTCTTGCGCAGGCGCACGTAGGCCAGGGCCAGGTCGCCGGGCAAGGTATAGGTTCCAGGCTTGAACTTCTTGGTGTTGCCGGTGCCTTGCGGATCGAGCTTGATGGTTTCGTCAAACTTGACCGTGACCCCGCCAATCTCGTCGATAAAGCGCACAAAGGCCCCGAAATCGACCTGGGCGTAGTAATCTACCGGCACGCCCAACAGGGCTTCGACCGTCTTGGCGGCCATGGCTGGGCCGCCGCCGGGCAGTTTGGCCCCTTCGCCCAGCATGTAGGCGGTATTGATCCGGCCATACTCGAAGCCGGGGATGCTCACCCACAGGTCGCGCGGGATCGAAAGCATCCCGGCGGTGCGGTGGATTGGGTCGATGGTAAACAGGATCATCGTATCGGTGCGAGGCGGGCCATCGCCGGCTTCCCAGTCGCGATAATCCAGGCCCATCACCAGCATGGTGACCCGGTTCGAGCCGTCCCAGGGGGGCGGGGTGGGGGCCAGGCTGCCGCCCGAGAGCGGGTCGGGCGTGGTGGGCAGGATCTCGCCGGCCGCGTTGGGGGTCGAGGTGGCGTCCAGCACCGTGGCGCCGGGCAGGTTGGTAATCGTCCAATGAGCTACAAAATCGCGCGTCCCGGCATAGGTCAGGTAAGCGGTGAGCAGGATGATCACCCCAAAGCCGGCCAGCAGGGCATACTTGATGAGATTAGAAATATCCTTTTGTGAAAGGCTGCCTTTAGATTTCGTTTCTACCTGTGCCATAGAAATTCCTTCTCGGTTGCAAGCGCAACAATCCGCGATTATAACACGGTATAATGAGCGCCAAGAAAACATAGATCGTCAAAAGCAACCCCAGATCTACACAAGCGCCCCATTGAACCGCAGTGGGTGTAAATGGCGGGCTGCGCCCGCCGGTAAAAAGTTTGGGCTCTTCCGGCTTCGCCGGGAAAGAAGTACGATTGGGGGTTGCTGCCTGGCTGCACCAGGCAGCAACCCCCGAAATAACGAACGAACGGGAAGTGGATGGCACTTTTAAGCGCGAACGATTTAGCCAAGTCTTTTGGCCCGGTAGACCTGTTTCAAAATGTGGCTCTCAGCATTCCCCAGGCGGCGCGGATCGCCATCGTGGGGCCGAATGGGGTGGGCAAAACCACCCTGCTGCGCATCCTGCTGGGGCTGGAGGAACCTTCCCGTGGGACGGTGCAGCGCGCCAAAAATATCCGCATCGGCTACCTGCCCCAAGAGGCCGCCCTGGATGGCAGGCACAGCTTATGGGACGAGTGCCTGGCGGCTCTGGCCGATCTGCGCCAGATGGAGACCGAGCTGGCCCGCCTGGAAGCGGCTATGAGCGGCGCCGCCGACCCCGCCCAGGCCGAAGAAGCCCTGGACCGCTATGGCAAGCTGCAGGCCGAGTTCGAGCGCCGGGGCGGCTACCTCTATGAAACCCGCATCCGCCAGACCCTCAGCGGCCTGGGCTTCGAGGTCGACGACTTCCACCGCCCCATCCCGCACCTGTCTGGCGGGCAGCGCACCCGGGCCGTGCTGGCCCGCCTGCTGCTGTCCGACCCCGACCTGCTGATCCTGGACGAGCCGACCAATCACCTCGACATCCAGGCGGTCGAATGGCTGGAGGGCTACCTGCGTCAGTGGGTGGGGGCCACGCTGATCGTCTCGCACGACCGCTATTTCCTCGACCGGGTGGTAGATCATATCTGGGAGATGAGCCACGAAGGAATCGAACTGTATCGCGGCAACTACAGCGCCTACTTGCAGCAGCGCCAGGAGCGCTGGGATTTGCGGATGCAGGTCTACGAGAGCGAAAAAGCCCGCCTGCTGAAAGACCTGGATTACGTGAAGAAGAACATCTCCGGCCAGAACGTGCAGCAGGCCAAGGGACGGCTGAAACGCCTGAGCCGGGAGGTGCAGGCCATCGAGGCGTTGGGCTTCGAGGCCGTGACCAACCAGAACTGGGCCCAGATCAGCGAGCAGGTTGCAGTTTCGACCAGCCCGATGGGGGTGGAGGAAGTCGAGCGGCGCATCCGTGGGCTGCGCCCGCCCATTCGCCGCCTGCCGCGCCTGAACCTGCACCTGCACGCCAGCCACCGCTCTGGCGACCTGGTGCTGCGCACGCGCGACCTGGCGGTGGGCTACGCCGATGAAGGCAAGCCGTTGTTCCGCGCTCCCGACCTGCTGCTCAAGCGCGGCGAATGCGCGGCGGTGATCGGCCCGAACGGGGCCGGAAAGACCACCTTCCTGAAGACCATCCTGGGACAGATGCCGCCCCTGGAGGGCGAAACCGTGCTGGGCGCCAGCCTGAACATCGGCTATTTCGCCCAGGCTCACGAAGGCTTAGCCCCCGAGCGCACCCTGGCCCAAGAGATCGACCAAGTGGCGCCGAATATGCTGATTGGCGAAATCCGCGACTACCTGGCAAAATTCTTGTTCACCGGCGAGGATGTGTTCAAGAAAGTCGGCACCCTGTCGGGCGGCGAGCGCGGCCGGTTGGCGCTGGCCAAGCTCTCACTGGCCCAGGCCAATTTGCTGCTGCTGGATGAGCCAACCAATCACCTGGATATCCCCTCTCAGGAAATTCTGGAGCAGGTGTTGGACGAATTCCAGGGGACGATCCTGCTGGTCTCGCACGACCGCTACCTGATCGACGCCCTGGGAACGCAGATCTGGGAGATCAGGCCCGGCCAGTCTATGCTGCAAGCCTTCGAGGGAACCTACACGCAGTACCGTGAATACCAGGAGAAGCTGGCCGCCGAGGCGGCCGCCGCCCGCGCGGCTCAACCCGCCAATGGCGCAGCCGCCCCGGCCGGGCGCAGAAACCGCCCCAGCCTCTCGCCCGCAGAGAAAAAACGCCGGGCGCGCCTCAAAGAGGTCGAAGACCAGATCGGCGCCCTGGAGGCCGACCTGGCCGGGCTGGCCCGCAGACTGGAGAACCCGCCGGCCGACCTGGCCCAGGTGCAAACGTTGGGTCAATCCTACGCCGATACCCAGGCGCAGTTAGATCAATTAATGGAAGAATGGGAGGTGTTACAGGCCGAACCGGTCGATTAAGAGCGGCGGGGCATCTGCCCGACAATCGTCCGGTAGAAATGGGCCGCCCAAAACAGCAGCCAGGCGCAGATGCCCAACCACTTCGGGCCTTCCTCAAGCAGGTGTTCCCAGGGGGCCACCGGATCGCGCAGGGCATCTATACCCGTCGAGAGCGCCAGCAGGCCCACCGCGGCCAGCAGGTACAGGTATTCTGAGCGCGCCAGCTCCTTGCGATAGTAGATCACGCCAAAGGCGCCCAGCAGGATATACAGCAGATAGAACTGCTTTTCGCCAATTCGCAGCAGTTCCCAAAACACTTCTTCATGGAACAGGAACAGATCATCCAGGCACAGCAGGCTGGTGAGCAGCGCCCCCCACAGGAACAGCCCGGCTTGCCTGGATTGGCCGGGCTGGCGGCGCAGGATGGCCCATCCCATGTAGCTCAGCGTAGCCGCCGCCCCCCACATCAGCACCCCCAGGGATGAGAACATGCCGGTGAAAGGCGAAACGTCGAGGATCGAGGCCGGGTCGCGCACCAGGCTGGAGACCACAAACCCGGAGCGCTCCGAGACGACGACCGCCGCAGCCATCAGAATCGCCGGCGGGGCCAGGGCCAGCAAGACCACCTTGAGCGCATGCCAAATACGGGACCCGCTAGGCGGGTTAGCATCCAGCAGTTCTGTCAAGAATGAAAAAAGGTGTGCAACAGGTTTCTTGTCCTGGAAAACGCATCATCAAGATAATTCCCCCCATTTTACATCATTCTTCCCCGATCGGCGCGTAAAATTCACATCTCGCGAAACCGTGGGCCGGCGCGGCGCTCTCCAAGCGCCCCAGGAAAGATATTCAGGGTGATTGTGCCGCACGCTGTGCGGCACAGTCACCCTGACAGACTGCTTCTGAATCGCCCGGCAAAGCCGGGATAGCTGCGGCCAGGGGGAACTTGACGCCTTGCTGGCGGTCAAGCTCCCCCGGTCGATGATCTAGCGAAACACGATTGGCAGCAGGATCGCCTTTTCCAGAAGGGATACATCGCCCAGGCTGGTGGTCTGCCCGGCGGTTACGGCAACGCCCTTGATCTCTATGGGTTGGAAGCCGGGGCGCTCGACCAACAGATCGTACACGCCGGGAGGCAGGTCGGGCAGGATCAGGTTGCCCTGCGCGTCGCTAAAGGCCGGCGGGAAGTCGCTGTGACCCTTCACCCGCGCCAGCGTACCGGCCAGGTTATCGGCCAGGGGCGCCTGCAGGGCGGCGCTTCCATCGGCATCCGGGCGCGGGCCGAGCCGCAGCCAGCGCAGCAGATGGATGAACAGGTGGATGTGGCCCAACCCGCCGGGAGCAGTCACCTTCACGTCATCGTAATAGGTCTCCGATACGTTTCCATCCGCATCTCGGAAGCGCGCCGCCACCAGGGCGTATCCGCTGGCGTTGGGGGCCAGCGTCCAGGTGGTGGTAGGGGCAAAGGTCTGCCAGACCGCTCCGGCGAAGCCGGGTGAGTTGCTAATCATCATCTGGCTGGCTTCGCTGGCCTCCGGGCGAGCGCCCGGCGACACGACCGGATCGACGGAGAACGAGAGCGTTACTACCGAGGTCGGCACGATGGGCGCGCCGCCGGCAATCGTCACGCTGCCAATGGGCGGGAACGGGTCGGCGTGGGGCGTCCCCTGGAAGACGTGGCTGGGGGCGCTGAAAGCGCCGTTCAGGTTCACACCTTGCAGGCGGTAGAAGTAGGTGACGCCGTTGGTCAGGCCCTCATCGTGATACAACCCGCCGAAGGCAGCCGCATCGAACAGGGCCACCTGGGCGAACGGGCCGGTCGGGCTGAGGCTGCGCAGCAGGCGGATCGACTTGTAGGCCGGGTTGACCGGGTAGCGGATCAGGTTGGCGTTGGGTCTCAGGTCGGGCTGCGGGCGCACGTGATCGGCCAGCTTGTCGATCACGTTCACGTCGATAGGCCGGGGCAGGGCGTCGTCGGCCGGGTCGAACGGGTTGGCGCTGCGGGCAATCTCCGAGCCGTCGCTCTCGCCGCCGCCATCCGTATCGGCCTCGCACGGGTCGGCGCCGAGCTTATATTCGTCGCCGTTGGAGAGGCCATCGCCATCCGGGTCGGGGCCGGTATCGGGCGTGGAGGGGTCCAGGCAGGGGTGAAGCTGCTCGTACAGGTCGGGCATCCCGTCCTGATCCTTATCCCCCAGCCCCCCGGTTTGCTCGCGCACTTCGGCGATGTTGAACGCGCCTTTGGCGATCCGGGCGAATTCCTGGCCCAGGTTGTCTTTGCCGGCCGCGTGCAGCATCACCGGGTAGCTGCCGTTCTGCGAGTAGACCGTATCCGGCTGGCCAGAGCGGCTGCCCTGGGTGGTGCGGGTGTAGCGGTTGCCATACACGCCGTCGGCGGCGACCCCATCCTGGTGATTGCCGTCGTCGAAGAGCGGCAGGTCGTTGCTGCTGCCGTCTGGGTGTTGGATGGTCGCCATCACCCTGGCCCCCAACACCGGGCCTTTGCTGTCCGTCAGGCTGGCGAAGATCGGCATGGGTTGGCCGACCAGATATTGGTTCGGGCCAGGCGTACCGGCCTGCGGGCCGTTGTAGCTGCCCAGGAACAGGCGCAGTTGGGCGCCCTGGCGGTTATGGCCGGAAAGGATGGCCTGGTACTGCGGGCTGCCGGAGGCTGCGTCGAGCTGTAAATGCCAGGTTCCCGGATCCAGCTTGCCCAGGTGGAAGGTGACATGCTGGCCGCCGGTATAGACTTCGGCCCCACCTACCCCGTTCTGCACCTGGCTGTTATCCGGCCGGAACAGAGTCGGTTTCACCGAGCCATCGCCAAAGGCCACCGATACCAGGGCGTCGTCGATGCCGCCCTCCAACACCGGGATAGGCAGGTTCACCGAGCCGCCCGAACCCAGGCTGCCGCCGGCTTCCCACAGCCGTTCGTGAACCTGGATCTTCTCGGCCGCCAGGGCGTACACATCGGAAAGCTGCACGCTCACCGCCGGGAGGAGCGTGGGGCGCTCCGCGCCGCCGGCGTCGGCGGCCGCCGGGCGAGGCCCGCCGGGGTTCACATCCACGTAGTAGTAGCTGCCGCCGGTGTCGTTGGCGATGGCCTGCAGCAGCACCTGGTCGGTCAACGGGCCCAGGGCGATGGTGTTGACCTTGATGCCGGTGGTCAGCACCAGCGAGCTGCGCACCGTACTCCAGAAGGCGGCTTCGTTCTCCATGCCATCGCTCATCAGCACGATCCAGCGTTCGGTGGGCGGCACAGGCCGGCCGCGGGCCGAGAGCAGCTCGTTGCGGGCTTCGGTCAGCCCATCGCCGATGGAGGTGGCCCCCCCGGCGCTGATCAGCCCGATCTGGGTCTTGGCCGCGCCGCGGTTGCCGGGCGTCGCCGGGGCCAGGTTGAACAACATCTGGGCGTCGTTGTTCGGCTCCGCGCCGTTGCCGTTGAAGCTGACCACCGAGGTCTGGTCGGTGCTGCGGGCCGAATCGACGAACAGGGCGGCGGCGTTCTTGGCCGCATCGATCTTGGGGTCCGAACCGGGGTCGAGCATACTGCCCGACTTGTCGATCACCAACACCTGATCGACGTTCTTGGTCTGGTACACCACCGCGCCTTCTTTGGTGTTGGCCGCCAGATCGCCCAATTGGACGGTCAGCGGGTAGGTATCGGGGCTGCCGGCCAGCTTGGTAGGGGCCTGGGCCACCAGCCAGTAATCGCCCTGGACGTAGTTGGAGGTCAGGATGGGGGCTTCGTTGGTCGCAATAGCCGGATCGCCCACGAAGACCTTGAAATCGCTGGCGAGCAGACCCTGCACCGAGGGGGTTCCGAGCGAGGTCGGGCCGACCACGCGCAGCTTAATCAGGAACGGCTCTGGGGCGGTCAGTTCGCCCACGTAGGCCCGTTTATCCGGGGCCACCGGTTCGATGATGACCACCCGCACCTGGCCGCAGTCGAACTTGTAGGTGAAGTTGGCGCTTCCATCGCCGCCGGTGGCGATAAAGCCCAGGCTGGCATACGGCGAGGCCGAGCGCTGAAGGAAGGCGCGGGCGAAGTTGGTTCCGCTGGCATAGTTGATCCGGTCAACCGCATTGCCGGCCTTGATGGCCGCCAGGCCGAAGCCCATCGGGCCGCCGGTGGCCTGGAAGCCCACCACACCGGTTGGGCAGGTGGACACGTTGGCCTGGAAATATTGGGCCGACCAGCGGTTGACGCTGCTGGCGAGGGTCGAACCCAGGGCGGCGTTGCTGACCGGGACGGCGTTGTAGGCCCCGCTGACCCCGTCGCTTTCATCGATGTAGCGATAGCGAGCGGCGTTGGGCAGGGCGGCCAGGTTCATGCCTTTGGTGTAATTGGCGATGGTGAAATCCTGGAACAGCGATTCGAGCGTGCGCGCCCCGGTGTAAGCGGCGATGGCTTCGCGCACCGCCTTGACCGTATCGGGCGAGTCATTGTCGGCCTGGGCCCGCTCCCAGAAGGTGCGCACGAAATCGGCGCCCACGTTCGGCTCGGCGCCGAGCGAGCCAAGCTGCTCGCCCAGGTAGTTCCAGAACAGGGCCGAGGTATACGAGCTGGCCCAAATATCCTGGTTGGGCGCGCCCAGCAGGGCGTTGACCTGGTTCAGATAGGTGATGCAGCCGGCGTTGCCGTCCAGGTCGGTGAAAATCTTGTCCTGCATATAGCGGGCCGTGCCTTCTACCGGCATCGTCCCCCACTGCTGCCACTTGCCAAACGAGATGTACGCATATTGAACGTGGTGGAACAGCTCATGCCCGCTCACCAGGCGCAGGCAGGCTTCAGATTTGTTGATGTAATTCGGAGCCGGCATATCGATCTGGTCGGCAGGGGCCGAGCCGCTGTCGCAGTTGGCCGGGTTGCAGTTCCAGGCAAAGATCATGCGGGTTGGGTCGCCAAAATCGGGGGCCTGAAAGCTCAGGTTGGCGTACCCGGCATGATAGCCGTTGGGGATTCCGGGGCTGGCGGGGTTGTTATTGTTGAGGGCGTCGATGATCGCCTGGGCCTGCGAATCGGGAAAGAAATTCATATCCGAGCCGGGGGCCGGGGCGGCCGGGTTGTACGGATTGTCGTTGATATAGCGGATGTTGTAGCCAAAGTTGGGGGAGGTGATGGAATCGGGCAGGTTGATGGGCGGGCTTGGCGGCCCGGAAGGGGCGGCCAGCGAAACCAGGCCGCCGGTGATCAGGAAGATCACCCCGATAACCAATGCGAGCGGAAGCAAGCGCTTCATACCAGAACTCACTTTCTACCCTCTGCGGGTTATCCTCCGACGGAGTATGCAGTTGTCGACACCAATAAAAGCAGAGCAATATAATAAATTATATCTTTTTAATCCAACATCGCAATACGACCAGAGTACCAGGCGGAGGTTTTCTCATTTATGGGTCAGGGCGTCGCGGGCGCGAATCCCCCTGATTTACCAATGCGCATCCCCCCGACCGGGCGCAGCGACGCATGGGTTCCCCGAACGCCACGCGCCCCCGCCGCGTCGCTGCGCCCTGGCACGGGAATGCCCACCCCCCGTCCATTGGCGCATCCCCCGCGACCGGGCGCAGCAACGCGGCCAGCGCTGTGGTTATTGGAGATTTCGCGGCGTCGCTGCGCCCCTACATGATCGACACGATCCGCGCCCACCCGCGTTGCCCCAGGTAGGGGCGCAGCGACGCATGGGTTCCCCGAACGCCACGCGCCCCCGCCGCGTTGCTGCGCCCTGGCACGGGAATGCCCACCCCCCGTCCATTGGCGCATCCCCCGCGACCGGGCGCAGCAACGCGGCCAGCGCTGTGGTTATTGGAGATTTCGCGGCGTCGCTGCGCCCCTACATGATCGACACGATCCGCGCCCACCCGCGTTGCCCCAGGTAGGGGCGCAGCGACGCATGGGTTCCCCGAACGCCACGCGCCCCCGCCGCGTCGCTGCGCCCTGGCACGGGAATGCCCACCCCCCGTCCATTGGCGCATCCCCCGCGACCGGGCGCAGCAACGCGGCCAGCGCTGTGGTTATTGGAGATTTCGCGGCGTCGCTGCGCCCCTACATGATCGACACGATCCGCGCCCACCCGCGTTGCCCCAGGTAGGGGCGCAGCGACGCATGGGTTCCCCGAACGCCACGCGCCCCCGCCGCGT
>CAYQDU010000008.1:11951-17438 GCA_964416275.1 uncultured Anaerolinea sp.
TGATCGACACGATCCGCGCCCACCCGCGTTGCCCCAGGTAGGGGCGCAGCGACGCCTGGGTTTCCCGAACGCCACGCGCCCCCGCCGCGTTGCTGCGCCCTGGCACGATCTGCGCATCCCCCGTCTACCAATGCGCATCCCCCCGACCTGGCGCAGCAACGCGGCCAGCACTGTGGTCATTGAAGATTTCGCGGCGGCGCTGCGCCCCTACACGATCGACACGATCCGCGCCCATCCGCGTTGCCCCAGGTAGGGGCGCAGCGACGCATGGGTTCCCCGAACGCCATACGCCCCCGCCGCGTCGCTGCGCCCTGGCACGGGAATGCCCGCCCGCCCATCCACCCATCCGCGCCCATCCGCGTTGCCCCAGGTAGGGGCGCAGCAACGCATGGGTTCCCCGAACGCCACGCGCCCCCGCCGCGTTGCTGCGCCCTGGCACGGGAATGCAACCCCGCCCAGCCACCCATCCGCGCGCATCCGCGTTGCCCCGGCGGGGCTACCGCATCGCCACCCCCCAGGATTCAGAAACCCGAAGCCAGAGATTCAAAACCGTTTGGGGGAGAGCGCCAGACGGAAGCCGAGATTGATGTTGAAGTCACCCGGCACGCCCCAGTCCCGGCAAGCGCAGCGAGCGAGGTTCCGAGCGTCGTACCAACCGCCGCCGCGCAGCAGGCGCGCATTGTGGAACGGCTCGCACGGATCGGCCATCGGCTGGCCGGTTTCGGCCCGCCGGGCGGCCCGCCGGTCGTAGACTGCGGGGTCGTAGCCGTCCAGACACCATTCCCACACGTTGCCCACCAGGTCCAGGCAGCCGGTCGGGCTGGCCCCGTGCGGGTACAGGCCCACCGGGGTAGTGCGGCCCAGGCCCGAATCGCCATCGAAACTATTGCAACAGGCGGGGTCCCAGGCGTCGCCCCACGGCCAGAAGCGTTTCTGGCCCTGCGCGGCCGCGCCTGGCGGGGCGTAGCGAGCGGCCTTCTCCCATTCGGCCTCCGTCGGCAGGCGGAAGGCCCAACCCTTGGGCCGCCCCTGGGCCGGGCCAACCGTGCGGGTCAGCCAGTTGGCGTAGGCTTCGGCCTCGAACCAGCACACCCCCACCACCGGCAGGTTATCGCCGTTCCAGCGCCGGTCATTCCAAAAGGTGGGCTGGTCGCGCCGGGCGCGCCCCTGCACCCATTTTTTGATCTGTTCAGCGTACGCTTCGCGATACACCGAAAAATCGCTCTGCCATTCGCCCTTGCGCCAGGCGCGCCCGGCGGCGCTCCACCAGGGCCGGTCAGGGTTATAGCCATCGGCCTCGACGAAGGCCTGGTATTCGCGGTTGGTCACCGGGCAGCGCCCAATGCGGTAAGCCTGGGTGATGACTACCTCGTGGGCCGGCTTTTCGTCGTCCCAGGTTTGGGTGTTCTGGTTTTCTTTCAGCCATTGGGCGTCCTCGCGGCTGGTGCCCATCTCGAACGGCCCGGCCGGGATTTCGACCATCTCAGGCATCCCGCCGGGGCGCAGGCGCGGGTCGAAGCTGCGGGCGGGTTCGGCTGGGTCGCGCAGTTCGCCGATGGCCCGGCCCAGGTCGTCGCGCAGGGGCAGGGGCAAGGTGGGCGGGTTGCGCTGGAAGACATCCAGCATCGCCGGGACCAGGCGCTCGCGCAAAGCCCGCTCCACCCGGTGGGTCGGCAGGTCCACCAGGCACAGCCCGGCCAGGGCGGCGGCGTGGTCGCGCTGTGCGGGCGTTTCGCCCAACCCGGCCACCATCGCCACAAACTGGTTGACCTCGGCTTCGCCGCCGATCGCCAGGTAGCCGGCCGCCAGGCGCACCGGCTCTTCCCAGGTCAGGTTCAACAGGCGTTCCTGGATAAACTGGCCCTGGCGCGGCAAATTGTAGGGAGCGTACTGGCGAGCCAGGTGCCAGCCGGCCAGGAATTCCTGAAAGCTGCGGTGGGTGCGAAAGGCGAAGGAACAATCGCGCTCGTCCAACAGCCCGCCGCGCTGAGAAACGCGATACAGGAAAGCGCGGATCTGCTCCCGACGAGCAGGCAGGTCTTCCACCCCGCCGGGGAAATTCTCCAGCAAGGCTTCCACCAGATCGTTTTCGGGCAGTCCCTGCTCGCCGCGCCCGGTCTGGTGCAGGTGAAAGGCAATCAGCCCCAGGCGGCTGCGTTGCAAGGCCACATCTTGCTTGTGGGCCTCATCCGGTTGAACCGCGCCGCCATCCTGGCGATGGGTTTCGTTCAACAGGGTTTCCACCGCCCGCTCGTACACATCGGCCCGCTGGTAGGGCAGCTCGTAGCCCGGCCGGTGGATGATGGTCAGGATAGTAGTCAGCAGGGGCGTCTCGGCCAAGCGCTGCACGCCGGGGCTGCTGGCGTCCAGGCGCTGGATCAGGTCGGCGCTGCGCTGGCGGGCGTTGTGCGACTCGTAATAGCCATACAAGTTGTGAATCAGGGCGTCGCGATGGGTTTCGTCCAGGGGCAAAACATCGCCCCGTCGCGAACCGGCCGGTTGGGCTTCGGCCTGGGCCGAGGGGCGAGCGGTGATAATAACCCGCGTGCGAGCGTGGTCGGCCTGGGCGATGAATTCCTGCACCGCCAGGCGCACCGCCGGGCGGCGTTGGGGATCGACTTCATCCATGCCATCGAACAACAGCAGGCAGCCCTGGCGCGGGTGGCGCAGGCGGCGGGCAAAAAAATCTTGCGGCGGCGGCTTGACAGTCGATTGACTTTCCTGCGGCTGGCACCGTTCCAGGTAGCTGTGGGTGACGAAATCCTGCAAGGCGGCCGCGCTGGGCGGGCGCTGGCGTTCGATGCAATACCCATCGAAGCGTTCCAATGGCACGAAGATCGGGAACAACGCCTCGCCCAGGGCGTTCAGCAGGTCTTGCTGGCCCTTAAACCGCCGGCCCAGCAGCCGGTGGGCGCAGACCAGCCCCGCCCATTGCAGCAGCGTGCTTTTACCCGACCCGGCATGACCGATGACCACCAGGGTGCGCGAGGCGCGGATGGCCTGAAAAAGATCGACCTGGCGCTCTTTGAGTACGCCTTCCGGCCCGGCCAGGGCCGGTTTGTCTTTGCCCAAGGCGGCGCGCTCGGCTTCGTTGGCGGTAAAAGCCACTTCAATCGGCAGGTAAATATCTTCCAGGCGGGCCGGGCGCTGATCGCTGTACTGCCCGGCCAGCGAGCGCGGGCCAAACTTGGGGTCTTGATAGCGAAGGATAAACCAATTCAGGTAGCTGCGGGTGTGCGGGTCGCGGCCAGGCAGAATGCTCCACAGCCAGGCCACCAGGCGCTTGGCCAGGTCTTCCACGCCCTTACCCAGGCCTCTGGCGAAAGCAATCACCAGAAAGACGAACAGGGCCGCCAGGGCAATCGGTACAAGCCACCCCCGATATTCGCGCCCGACGCCGGAGATGTCGAGCCAGAAACGCTGGAAACACGCAACGCTGATTGGCTGCTTATCGCATACCTGCCCGGTGGTGGGCGTGGGCGTAACGGCCGGGGTGGGGGCGACAGTGGGCGCGGGCGTGACTGTGTCTGCCGGGGGCGGCGGGGTGGCCTGAAGCGCGCCCACCGCCTGGAAGGCCGCCCCCACCAGGCACACGCCCAGCAGCAAGAAAACCCATCCAACCTGCACCAGGGCCGCCCGGCCCCCTCTCCTGTATGCACCCATGTTCGCATCCCAATTGTTCGTCGCGGGGATGCTTCAATTATATGCGGGCTAAGGCGAGGCGGCAAGTGAGAGATCGCGCCACCAGCCCAACCCAACAAAATCGACATTGACAACCCGCATTGGAGGTGATAAACTCACGCCCAATATGGTTACCGCCGCCTGCCAACTGCGCGCTCGTCGTATCTGCCATCTTTCCCGTGGAAGGATGGGATTTTGTGTTTGAGCGGCGCAGGCCCGGCGGGCCCAACCTGCTAACGGCATAAGATCAACCGGTTGACCAACGGCCCTCCTTCCACAGGAGGGCCGTTTTTTGTTTTTTCACCCGTTCACCCATTCTATGCAAGGAGATCCGATGAACCCCTCAGCGAAGATCAAGAAAGTGGTATTGGCTTATTCCGGCGGCCTGGATACGTCGATTATCGTCCCCTGGCTCAAGGAAAATTATGGCTGCGAAGTGATCTGCTTCTGCGCCGACGTGGGCCAGGGCGAAGACCTGAGCGGGCTGGAGACAAAGGCTAAAAACAGCGGGGCCAGCCAGCTCATCATTCACGATCTGAAAGAGGAATTCGCCAGCGATTACCTGTTCCCGCTGCTGCGCTCTGGCGCGGTCTACGAGCGCAAGTACCTGCTCGGCACCTCGGCCGCCCGCCCGCTGATCGCCAAGCACCTGGTGGAAGTGGCCCACGAAGTGGGCGCCGACGCCGTGGCCCACGGCGCTACCGGCAAGGGCAACGACCAGGTGCGTTTCGAGCTGACCGTGATGGCGCTCGACCCGCGCCTCAAGATCATCGCCCCCTGGCGCGAGTGGAGCATCCGCTCGCGCGAAGACGCCATCGCCTACGCCGCGGCGCGCAGCATCCCCATCGCCGCCACGCTCAAATCGATCTACAGCCGCGACGCCAACCTGTGGCACCTCTCGCATGAAGGCGGCCCGCTGGAAGACCCCTGGCTGGAGCCGGAGGAAAGCATGTTCCAGCTCAGCGTGGCCCCCGAAGCCGCTCCCAATGCGCCCGAGTACGTCGAGATCGAATTCGAGTCCGGCACGCCGGCTGCGGTCAACGGCGTCCGGCTCTCCCCGGCCCAAATCGTAGCCACCCTGAACGAGTTGGGCGGCAAGCATGGCGTGGGGCGGGTGGACCTGGTGGAAAACCGGCTGGTGGGCATGAAAAGCCACGGCGTGTACGAAACGCCGGGCGGCGCGATCCTGTTGGCCGCCCACCGCGAGATCGAATCGCTGGTGCTGGACCGCGATACGCTGCACTTCAAAGACCTGGCGGCGCTCAAGTACGCCGAGTTGGTCTACAACGGGCTGTGGTTCTCGCCGCTGCGCGAAGCCCTGGACGCCTTCTTCGACAGCACCCAAGGGCCGGTAACGGGCGCAGCGCGCCTCAAGCTCTATAAGGGCAGCGTGATCCCGGTGGGGCGCAAGAGTAAGCTCAGCCTGTACCGCGAGGATTTCGCCACCTTCGGCCAGGAAGATGTGTACGACCAGAGCGACGCCGAGGGCTTCATCCACCTGTTCGGGCTGTCGCTCAAGGTGCGCGGGTTGAACGGCCTGCCGGTTTCGGGTATGAACATGCCCAAGCCGGATTACTCGCGCTTCAAGCGGGATTAGCCCGCCGCACCCGCCCTCACCCCCGGCCCCTCTCCCAGGGGGAGAGGGGGGCAAGGCCCCGCGGCCCCGGCCCCTCTCCCAGGGGGAGAGGGGGCAAGGCCCCGCGGCCCCCGCCCCTCTCCCAGGGGGAGAGGGGGCAAGGCCCCGCGGCCCCCGGCCCCTCTCCCAGGGGGAGAGGGGAGCAAAGCCCCTCCCCCCGGAGTGGGGGA
>CAYQDU010000008.1:17538-48036 GCA_964416275.1 uncultured Anaerolinea sp.
GGGGTTGGGGTAGGGGGCAAAGCCCCTCCCCCCGGAGTGGGGGAGGGGTTGGGGTAGGGGGCAAAGCCCCTCCCCCCGGAGTGGGGGAGGGGTTGGGGTGAGGGGCGCGCCGCTGCGCCCTTACAAATGATACAAGGAGAATCCATGACCCTCTGGGGTGGACGTTTTGGACAACGCTTAGACTCGGCAGCCTGGGAGATGAACGCCTCGCTGCCGGTGGATCAGCGCATGGCGCAGCAGGATGTGACCGGCAGCCTGGCCTGGGCCGCCAGTCTGCTGCAGGCCGGGGCGCTCTCGGCCCCGGAGCACGCCCAGATCGCCGCCGGGCTGCAAACCGTGCGCGCCGAACTGGCGCAGGGCCAGTTTGCTTTCGCGCCAGATGATGAAGACATCCATACCGCCGTCGAGCGGCGGCTGGGCGAGTTGATCGGCCCACTGGCTGGCAAGCTGCATACCGGGCGCAGCCGCAACGACCAGGTGGCGACCGACTTTCGCCTGTGGCTGTTGGAGGCTTTGCCCGCCCTCCAGGCGGCGCTGGGCGGGCTGCAAGCCGCGCTGCTGGGCCAGGCCGAAGCAGCCGGCGAGACGCTCATGCCCGGCTATACGCACTTACAGCGCGCCCAACCCATCTTGCTGGCCCACTGGTGGCTATCGCACTTCTGGCCGCTCCAGCGCGACCGCCAGCGCCTGGCCCAACTGGCCGAGCGCACTGCCAGCCTGCCGCTGGGCTGCGGCGCGCTGGCCGGAACCCCGCTGGACATCGACCGGGCGGCCCTGGCGGCCGCCCTGGGCTTCGCCGCCCCGGCCCCCAACAGCCTGGACGCGGTCTCCGACCGCGATTTCGCGGCCGAGTTCCTGTTCTGCACCGCCCTGATCGGAGTGCACCTGAGCAAGTTGGCCGAAACGCTGGTGCTGTTCACCAGCGCCGAGTTCGGCTTCTTCGAGCTGGCCGACGCCTACTCTACCGGCTCCAGCCTGATGCCGCAGAAGAAAAACCCCGACCTGTTCGAATTGGCGCGCGGCAAAGCCGGGACGCTGATCGGCCTGCTGAGCGGGCTGCTGGCGACCCTCAAGGGTCTGCCTTCGACTTACGACAAGGATTTGCAGGAAGACAAGCCGCCGGTGTTTGCCGCCGCCGACCTGCTGCTGACCGCCCTGCCGACGCTGGCCCAGGCTGTCGCCACGCTCACCCCGCGCCCGGCGCGCATGGCGGCCGCCATCGACGCCGGTATGATGGCGACCGACCTGGCCGATTACCTGGCGGCCAGGGGCATCCCCTTCCGCCAGGCGCACGCCCTGGTTGGCAAAGCCGTGCGCCTGGCGAACGAGCAGGGCCTGGCGCTGGATGCGCTGCCGCTGTCGGTCTATCAAGACCTGTGTCCGGCCTGCGAGGCCGATGTGTACCGGGTGTTCGACCCGCTGGAAAGCGTGCGCCGCCGCCGGGCCTTCGGCGGCACGGCCCCTGGCGCGGTGCAGGCGCAGATGGCCCTGGCCCGCCAGGCGTTGGCCGGGTAGGGGCGGTTTTCAAACCCGCCCGCATTCGCCGCGGGTACCCCACTTAAGCGTGGAGCAGCCTATGGCGTTCTGCAAGCGCCTTCAGAAAGAGATATCGCCTGGATTTTGCCGCCCGAAGCGCGCCAAAATCCACGATTAACCCTCTTTCGGCGCAGCTTGCCCATCACGCTCCACCACGATTGTGTGGGGAGCTACCCCGCCAGGAAAGAATCGATATAGAGGAAAATGCGTGGCTGCGCCACGCATTTTCCTCTATATCGATTGTACTAAGCCGTTGGAGACATCCGCCGCGCGCCGCCCAGCACAAAGGCCAGGACCACCCCGGCGATGAAGCCGCCCACGTGGGCCATGTAGGCCACCCCGCCGCCCTCCCCGCCGCTGACGGCGATCGAGCCGATGCCGCTGAACAGTTGCAGCGCAAACCACAACCCGATCACAATGATGGCTGAGGTGGTGGTGACGAAACGCCCCAACAACACATTCACCCGGCCGCGCGGGAACATAATGAGATAGGCCCCCAGCACCCCGGCAATGGCCCCCGAAGCGCCCAGGTTGGGGATGTTCGAACCAGGGTCAACCAGCAGTTGGGCGAAAGTGGCCCCAATGCCGCACAGCAAATAGAAGATGATATATAGCGTATGCCCCAGGCGATCTTCCACGTTATCGCCAAAAATCCACAGGTAGAGCATATTACCCAAAATGTGCGCCCACCCGGCGTGCATAAACATGGCGGTGAACACGGTAATGAAATCGCCGACCGGGTTGGCTAAAAAACGGGCCGGCACAAACGCCCAGCGCTCGATGAACGCGTCGCCGCCGGCCATCTCAATGAAGAAAAACACCAGGTTGAATGCAATCAGGGCATAGGTTACGACAGGCGTGATTCTGCGCCCGGTGTTATCATCCCCAATCGGTATCATGGTTGGCCTCCTTAAATCATCCCCCAGGTTGAACCCGGCCTGGTTGCACCGGTTATACGCCCTGATTGTATAGGAGAATTGCGCCTCCTGCAATAGGGGGTTTCACCCGCTCACAGCCTGCATGGCCTGCACAAACACAGCCGCCATAGCCTCCAGATTGATCTCCTCGGCCACGATGCGGTAGGATTCAGATCCCATCCGACGCAGGCGGGCCGGGTCGGAGAGGGCCTGCGCCAGGGCGGCCTGCAGGGCGGCCGGGTCGTCGGGTGGGATGCGCCAGCCGTTGGCGGGGCGCTCCCCGCCTGGGGGACGCACCAGGTCGTCCTGGGTGCCGTCGCCCTGGGCTACAACCACCGGCAGGCCAAACGACATGGCCTGCTGCACCGCCAGCCCGCCCGTGCCGGGCAGCACGAACAGGTCGGCCCAGGCAAAATGAGCATCCAATGCGTCTCCATAGCAGGCCCCGGCGAAATGCGTCCGCGGATAGACCCGCCGCGCTTCGGCCTCGAAGGCCGGGCGGGCCGGGCCATCGCCAACGATCGTCACTTCGGGTTGAAGCGCCTCAGGCAGCCCGGCGCAGACCTGCAGCAGGCTGTCGATGCGCTTGCGGGCCTGCAGGCGGCCTACAAACAAGACCCGCGGCTGGCCCTGGAAACCGTCTGGGCGGGCCGGGGGCGGGGCGGTTGGGCGGGGCGCAGCGGCGTTCGGAGCGGTCCATACCCGCCCGGGTGGAAAGCCCAGGGCGGCGTACTCGGCCGCGCCGCGCTGGCTGTAGGCGATCATACCGTCCAGCGAACGCAGGAAGCGCGTCCGGCCGCGCTGGCGCAGCCAACCCAGCACCCCCGGCAGAGGTGCAGCCCCCAGCCCCCAGCCCAACACCGGGCGGCCGCGACGGTGCATCCAGGCCACCGCGCCGGGGGTAGAGCGATAGCGCGGGTTAGCCTCCACGATCAAGACATCGGGCTGCCAGGCTGCCAGCCACTCGATCAGCCCGGCCTGCCAGCACTGGTACAGCGGTGAGCTGACGTTGAACCAATGCCGGTTACGGGCCGGGGTATATTGGGCCGTGTGCAGCCCGGCGGCGGGCGGAATCTGCTCATCCGGCTGAGGCTGACCGGCGCATACGCTCAGGCCGCCCGCGCAGGCCGCCGCCAGGACTTCGAACAGGGGAACGCGGTAGGCTGGTAAGACCCGCTGCTGGATGGCGACCCGGCCAGAGAAGGCGGGCCGGGCGCTCATCTGCCCCCCATTTTGCGCGTTTCGGGCAGGGCCGTCAGGTAAGATTTCCAATCCAGCTCATCCAGGCGGCTGACCGGGACGCGCCCGCGCCGCATGGTCTGCACCTGATACCCGGCATGGCTGAAGGCTTCCCAGGCGGCGCGGGCGGCTTCCGGGCCGTGCAGTTCGACCAGAACAATGGGCCGGCTTTCATGCAACAGGCGGTGCATCCCCGGCAGGGCCAGCACTTCGCCGCCTTCGATGTCCATCTTGACCAGGTTGGGCGGCGGGTTGCCCGCCCGGTAAACAAACCCATCCAGCGATACGCCGCTCACCGTCACAGCTTCGCCATACGCCACCCCCTCTCGCCCGGCCGAGCCTTCGACCTTGCCCATATCGTCGGATGGCCCGATCAGGAAGCGCACCGGTCGATCCTCATCCACCACCGCCGCGTCGATCACGCTCACCCGCCGCCCAATATCGTTCAGCGACAGATTGGCCCGCAGGCGTAGCAGGTTGGCAGGCAGAGCCTCGAAGGCGAACACCCGCCCATTGCTGCCCGCCAGGCGGGCCAGCAGCAGGCTGATATAGCCCACGTTGGCCCCCACGTCGTAAACCACCATGCCGGGTTTGACCCATTGCGCCGCGGCGGCCTGCAGTTCCGGCTCATACGTCCCCAGCCAGTAGTCCTTCTCGGTCTGCAAATCGAGCAGCAGCGTCAGGCCGGCCAGCCCGCCGGCGGCCACCTGCACCTGGCTCAGGCCGGTGGGAGCAGCCCGGTTGAGCCGCCCGCGCACCAGCCCGGCCAGGCGCGGGTGACGGTAGAACCAGCGGCGGGCCGGCATGGGCAAGCAGCGAGCCGTCCAGGCGGCAAGCGAGAGGAGCAGTTTCGAACCGGGCATGATTATCCTTCCAGCAGAGCGTCCAGGTAGGCATCCAGCATGGCTTCCAGCCCCAGGGCGGCCTCGGCCTGACGGCGCGCCCCCTGGCGGAAAGCAGGCAGGTCGGCCAGGATGCGGCGCGCTCCCTGGGCCAGCCCATCCAGGTCAGGCGGGTCTAACCGCCAGGCGTCGCCGCCATAGGGGACGACCTGCCCGGCGGTCGGCGGCGTCAGCTCGGCCAGCGCGCCGGTGTCGAACGCCAGGACCGGCAGCCCGCAGGCCAGGGCCTCGATGACGGCATTGGGACAGGCCGGGTGAATATCCGAAGAGTAGAACAGATGCGCCGAGCGGTCGATGGCGGGGATGCGTTCGCCCGCCACCTGCCCCACCCATGCCAGGCGCGCCCGGCCGGCGGGCGCCTGCTGGCGCAGGTGGGCCTCCCAATACTGGCGGGTGGCCTCGGCCGCCCGGCCCACAATCATCAGTTCCACCGGCAGGCCAGGCGGCGGGTCGGAAGCCAGGCGGGTGAGCAGGCCCACGGCAGCCGCCAACCCATGCTCGTAGCCGCCCATCAGGCTGCCTTCCACCATCAGGATGCGCCAGGCGTCTTCTGGCGGCGCGCCCGGCCCGACCGGGGTATACACATCCAGGTCGACGCCGTTATAGATGACCCGCGCCGGAGCCGGGGTAGGGCCATAGACCCGCTGCCACCAGCCCTGCACGAACCGGCTCTGATACACCACCCGGCTGGCAAGGCGGGCGCGAATCAGGCGCAGGATGAAATTGCCATACTCGGCCCGCAGATAGTGACGTAGCCCAGAGCCATGCCCGGGGCGGCGGTGCAGCCAGTTCATCCCATCCAGGCGCTGGACGATCCGCAGGCCGCGCCGGCGAGCGCGCAGCAGGCCGGGCAGATCGCGCGTCCCGCCGATCAGCAGAACCGCCTGGCAGGGCGGGTCATCGTCCAGCCGGTCGCTCACCGCCACGCCGCGCCGGGCCAGCCCGTCCACCAGCTTGCGGCGGAACGAGACCATCCCGCCCACCCCAGAGACGCGCGGGATGACGCAAATTCGCCGGGGGGGCGCTGCGCTCATGCGGACGGGGGCTCCCCGGCCGGGAGGTCATCCCGCCGGCCAATGCAGCGGGCGGGGATCCCGGCCCAGATTTCGTTTTCGCCAGTGGATTGGAGCAGCACGGCGTTGGCGCCCACCATCGAGCCGCGCCGCACGCGCAACACACCCTCTTTGCAGAGAATCTTGGCGCCGGCCGCCAGAATCACATCGTCTTCGATCACAATCGCCTCGAAGCGCGATTGAGCCATCGGGCGCTGCACATCGGCCCGGCCCAGGGTCACGCCGGGGTAGATCTTGACCCGGCAGCCGATCCGGGCGCGCGAGTGGATCACCACGCCCACCCCGCCGTGAGCCAGTTCCAAGTCGACGCCCACCGGCACGGGGAGGGGAAACTCTACCCCCAGCAGCTTCAGCAAGCCATAAGCCAGGCGGCCCCACAGGCGCGAACGCCGGGCATATACCAGGCGGGTAGGTAAATCTTTGGGTTTGGGCATCGCCCCCGATTATGCCACAAAATAGATGTCACCACAGAGACGAAAATAGACAGAAATTTGTCCAATACCCTTGACGCAGAACGCATGTTCTGATAGTATTCTTGGAACAAATATGCGAATTTGCAGGCATTATTTGGTTTGTCCGGCGGCGTGGAACGTGAGCGCCCCTTGTACGTGATCGTCCAACCAGGAGGTGCGACGATGATGGCCCGACAAAGACGCAAAGGTCTGAGCGACCGGCAGAAAAAAATCCTGGAAGTGCTGGACACATTCCAGAAACGCAACGGCTACCCCCCGGCAATCCGCGAGATCTGCAACCAGGCCAGTATTTCCTCCACTTCGGTGGTGAACTATTATCTAGAGCAACTGGAGCAGATGGGCTATATCGAACGTGACCAGGGCGTATCGCGCGGCATCCGGCTGCTCCAACCGGCCCTGGAGCTGATCCATCCGCTGGCTGCGCCGGCGGCGGCGGTAGCCAATACCGCCCGCAGTGCGGCCGCGCTGGTGCAAGATACCCTCAGCAATCTGATCCAGATCCCGCTGGCCGGGCGGATCGGCGCCAGCATCCCCGTGCCTACCCCGGCGACTGACTTCTCCTACTACGACGCCGAGAGCATGGTCGATGTAGCCGCCAGCCTGCTGCCGCGCGGCGAGAAGGGCGACGGCCTGTTCGCCCTAGAAGTCCAGGGCGACTCGATGATCGACGCCATGGTCTACGACGGCGACATCGTGGTGATGAAGCCCACCCGCGAAGCCCGCAACGGCGAGATGGTGGCGGTGCTGCTCACCGACCGGGACGAGACCACTCTTAAGTATTTCTACAAAGAGAAGGATCACGTCCGGCTTCAACCGGCTAACCCCACCATGCAGCCCATCATTATCGACGATCCGTCGGTGGTGCAGATCCAGGGCAAGGTGGTGATGGTAATCCGCCAGTTCAAGGGCCGCCTGTCCTGAGCCGGCTGTAACGTCAGAATAAAATAAGATGAAGAGTGCGCCGCAGGTCTGCGGCGCACTCTTCATCTGTATTCTCACTCTTCCGCCAAAGGCGGCAACCCCCAAACATAACTTCTTTCCCGGCAAAGCCAGGAAAGCCCTTATTGTTTAAGCGCTACAGGCAAATACAGCCGGGCGCGGGCTGGCAGCCAGCTTACCCACAGCGGGTCGTGATCCGAGCTGCGGTAGAGGCTTTCAGCCTCCCGCTCCCAACGGGTGGGGAAGTCGGCCCCGATGCGAGCCGCCCCCAGCGCAAACCAGACCCCCGCCCCGGCCGGATCGATCCAAATATGGTCAAGCGGCTGGGAAACGCCCTGGTAGATATAGGTATAGCGCTCGCCCGGCGGCAGACCAGGCAGCAGATCGGCAAACCCGGCTGCCGAGAGCGCCTCCAACGGCGGCGAGCCGGGCAGGTCGTTCAAATCTCCCAGGATGACCAGGGCCGCCCCCGGATGGGCGGCGCGCAGCTCCCGGCCCAGGTCGGCCACAAAGCGGGCCTGTTCGATGCGCCGGGGCAGGGTATATTGAACCTGGCTCGTGTCTTCTACCCGCGACTTCCAATGGTTGACGATTAACCACAGCTCCTGACCCACCGCCGGCGGGGCCAGGAAAACCGCCTGCGCCACCAGCGGCGGGCGGGAAAACAGACGGCTGCCGTCTGGCGCGCCGTCGCCGTTGCTGTCGCAGGTGGGCCAGTTCTGCGGGTTCTGCGGGTCGCCGTTGCCATCCGGCTCCAGGCCGTCGTTCAGGTGAGTGCAGCCCTGGCGGGCTTCCAGGCGGCGAATTTCCACCTGGTCGCGGCGGTAGAGCAGGGCTACGTCCAGGCCGCGCCGGTCGGCGCTTTCCAGCCAGGCCACGCTGTAGGGCGCGGCGATCTCTGGCCGGGCAACCAGGGCCTCCAACACCGCCCGATTTTCGGCCTCCTGCACCGCCAGCAGGGCCGGTTCGCCCAACGCCTGGTGAAGGGCCGAGGCCCGTTTTTGCAAGCGGCGCTGATATTCGGCGTTCGATAAAAGCGGGTCTTCGGTAAGCGGGTCGTCGCTGGCGTCGAACAATTCATCCAGGTTCCAGGTAGCCAGGCGCAGCCCCGGCCCGCCGGGTGGAACCGGCGGCGGCAGGCTGGCCGGAACCACCTGCGGCGCAGCGGTCAGCTCCAGGCAAAAGCTGCCCAGGCGAAAACTCAGCGCTCCCTCCAGGCGGTTCACCTGGTCGCCGCTGCCCACCGGCGGATCGATCTTGAACAGGCCGTCGCCGCCGGCGCAGATCAACCCGCCAGACGGGTCGCCGGCAAAGACCCGCTCAACCCCGGCCGCGGTCGATACCAGCCATCTCTGGCCGTCTGCGTCGGTCGGGCCGACCACCCGCCCGGCAGCCAGCCCTACGCGCATGCTTTCGCGCGCCTCGAAATAAGGCCGGGCTGCGTCCAGCTCAAACGGTGGGGCCAATTCACCAGCCAGCGGCAGCGGATTGTTGTGCGAGAGAACCTTCACTCCAACCGGGGCGGCCTGCAGCTCGGTCATGCCATAATATTCATCCAATACGCCGCTCACTTCTACCAGGTCGCCGGGTTGGGCCACATCCACCCGCTCGCCCAGGTAAACAAACAACCCATCCGAGGTGAATGGGTTGGCGTCGCAATCGACGTGCTGGATGTAAACCCCTTTGCGGGTGGTCTGATCAAAGTCGGCGTACACCACGCCGCGGGTGCGGACCGTGAACCCGGTGTAGGGAGACGTCGTCTCTGCGCCTTGCAAGACGCAGATCGGCAGATAGGGCGCCGCAGCGCTTGCTGGAGCGATCCCCAGGCCCACATGCAGCGCCAGCCAGCACAACACAATCGCGGCGGCTCCGCTGAAAGCGGAGATTTTCCTATATAAGATGGGCTTTCCGTGGCGCAGCCACACAAGACCCATCCCATACGCCTGTGGGTCATCCGGCATCGCCGGGAGGGCCGGAATAGGCTTATTCATGATAAGGCCCATTATACTTGGGACGATTACAAAATTTTTACAAGCTTCTGACGGCGATTTTTCCCCGACCGGATATGATGGACCTATGAAACGAAAACCGAGCCTACTCGTCTTCCTATGTTTGCTGGCGCTGACCAGCCTGGCCTGCCGGCTGGCCGGCGCGGCAGCCAACGCCAACCCGGTCGCCCCTGGACAGCCAGCCCAGGAGATGGCCGCCCCGCCCTCCCCGGCAAGCCGCCCTCTACGCCCTCAAGCGGCCCATCCGTCCGAGGTGACCTACTGCACCACCCCGGATGGAGCGGCCCTGAAGATGGACCTCTATCCGCCCACCGGCTCGCATCAGGACGGCCCTATCCCGGTCGTGTTGTATGTGCATGGCGGCGGCTGGATGCAGGGCGATAAGAACGAGGGCAGCGGCGCCGGGCTGTACCCTCTGCTCCAACGCAGCGGTTACCTGGTGGCGGCCATCAACTATCGCCTGGCGCCTCAGTATAAATTCCCCGCCCAGATTATCGACGTGAAGTGCGCTGTGCGCTATCTGCGCGCCAACGCCGCGGCCTATAACATTGACCCGCAGCGGATCGGGGCTGTCGGCGGCAGCGCAGGAGGCCACCTGGTGGCCCTGTTAGGCGTGACTACGGCCGAGGCCGGTTGGGATAGCGGCGAATACGCCGACCAATCCAGCCGGGTGCAGGCAGTAGTGGATATGTTCGGCCCCACCGACCTGACCCAACTGCACCTCACCCCCCGGCGCGGTTACGGGCAGGAAGTGTTCGCAATCCAGAGCGCAGACGACCCGCGGCTCCAAACCTACAGTCCCGTAACCTACATCACCCCCGACGACCCGCCCTTCTTAATTCTACACGGCGATCAGGACGAGTTAGTGCCGCTGGAACAGTCTCAGATTCTGTACGATCAATTGCGCGCCGCCGGCGTACCAGCCGAACTGGTGATTGTGAAGAACGCCATGCACGCCTTCCGCCCGGCCGGGGGCAAAGAAATCCAACCCAGCGGGATGCAGCTCTTCCAGACCCTGATTCAGTTCTTGAATCGCAACCTGTAGAAACGTGGGGGATTGTTTCTATATTTTGGAAAATGGGTGGCTACGCCACCCATTTTCCAAAATATAACACCACTTTTCCGGCGATGCCGGAAAAACCTTTTTCTTCTACATCATCGCGTACAGCATCACCCCGGCCGCCACGGCCAGGTTGAGCGAGGTGGCCCGGCCGCGCATCGGCAGGCGCACCAGCATGTCACAGGCAGCCTGCTGCCCGGCGCTCAGGCCTTCGCGCTCGCTGCCCAGCAGCAGGATCGCCGGGCGGGGGTAACCGCTCACCTGGCGATAATCTTGCTCAGCATGGGCCGAGGTGCCATAGATATGATACCCCTGCCGCCCGGCCCATGCGCTGAATTCGGCAAACGAAGCCTGCACCACCGGAAGCCAGAACAGCGTCCCCATGCTGGCCCGCACCACCGCCGGCTGGTAGGGATCGGCGCTGGTTTCCAGCAGCAGCAGACCGCTGGCCCCCACTGCGTCGATGGTGCGCAGGATCGTCCCCAAATTGCCAGGGTCGGCCGGCGAAACCAGGGCCACACCCCAGGGGAAATTGACCGGGGTCAGGCTGTCCAGGCTGCGCTGGGGTTGATGGGCCACCGCCAGGAGGCCCTGCGGGTTGTCCTTCTCGGCCAGCGACTCGAATACTTCGGCCGCGACCGGATAACACGCCACGCCGGCCCGCTCCTGGGCCGCCACCAGCCCCAGAGCATACTCGCTGCGCAGTTGATCGGGGGCGTAATAAATCGCTTCGATCTTCGCCCCGGCCTCGACCGCCTCGCCCACCGGGCGGATGCCCTCCACCAGAAACAAACGGCTCTCCTGGCGCGCCTTGCGCTGGTGGAGAGCCCGAATCTGCTTGATCTTGGGGTTGCTCTTACTCGAGATCAGTTCCATGTTCGTAAGCTCTTCCGGCTTCGCCGGGGAAATTTCCAGATCTGGGGTCTGCAGGTGGCTACACCACCTGCAGACCCCAGCCATAGATCAAAACGATCTTTTCTGGCTCTTCCGGCTTCACCGGGGAAGAGTTATATTTTGGGAAATTGTGGGGCTACGCCCCCCCAATTTCCCAAAATATAGAAACGTTCCCGCCTTGGGCGGAAGCGCCTCTTTTCTTTCAGGGGCTGGCGCGGCGCGGTACCCAGGCCAGGATGGTCGTGCCTTCACTGGGGCCGGAGGTAATCTCCATATCGCCGCCCACCTTGCGGGCGCGCGACTGCATGTTCGACAGGCCGTGGCCCAGGGTGGTGCTGGCCTTGCGCAGTTCGAAGCCGCGCCCATCGTCGGAGATTTCCAGCAGCACCCGGTCGCGCGCCGTCCACAGATGCACTTCGGCGTGGGCGGCGCGGGCGTGCTTGGCGATGTTTGCCAGCGCTTCCTGGCAGATGTGGAACAGGGCAGTCGAATTGGGGGCCGGAAAGTCGGTCAGCCCGTCATCCGGGGCCACCAGGGTCACCCGGGTAGGGCTGTTGGCCTGGAATTCGTCCACCAGGCGCTGCAAGCCCTGCTTCAAGTCTTCGCCGTGAAACTGGCGCGGGCGCAGATCGAGGATATACGAGCGAATGTCGCGGATCGTGGCGTTTAGTGCGCCGATGGATTCTTCGATCTTGCGCCGGGCCTGTTCGGGGTCGTCGTTGATCGCCATGCGGGCAAAGTCCAGGGCCAGGCCCACCCCGTAGATCGACTGGATGATGCCATCGTGCAGATCCATGCCGATGCGCTCGCGCTCTTCCAGAACGGCCAGGCGGCGAGCCTGGCGATTCAGGCGAGCGTTCTCGATGGTAATACCGGCTGAAGCGCCGATGGCGGTCAGTAAGTCTAACTCGCGTTCGTCCAGGCGGCGCTGGCGGCGGGTGGCTGCGGCCAGCACTCCCACCACCTTTCCCCCGGCCGCCAGCGGGATGCAGGCGATGCCGTTGAAACCGGCTTCCAGCACTGCCGGGCGCAGGTAGCGCATGTCTTCGCGCAGATTATTGCTAACCAACAGCTTGCCCGAGGCGGCCACCATGCCCACAAACCCCTGGCCCACTTCGAAGCGCTCCAGGTGCGAAAAAGCCTCGTCGAAGTCGCCCCGGTGCAGAGCCAGGTAAAGCTGCGGCTCGCCATCTTCGCGCAGGAAGATTTCGCCGGCTTCCACGTCCAGGTAAGCCATCACCAGGGTCAGGGTCTTATCCAGGATTTCGTTGACATCCAGCGAGCTGGTCAGGGCCGAGGCCACGTCGTTGAGCAGCTTCAGGTCTTCGTTGCGCTGGCACAGCTCGCGGTCGCGGTTGACCAGGGCCTCGTACAGCCGGGCATTGGTGATCGCCACGGCGGCATAGGCCGCCAGGGTTTCCAACACCCGTTCATCGGCTTCGGTGAATTCGGGGTAGTCAATTTTGTTGGTCAGGTAAATCCGGCCCAGCAGGCGTTCGCCCAACAGGATCGGCACACCCAGGAAGGAATGCATGGGCGGATGACCGGGCGGGAAGCCCACGCTGCGCGGATCGGCGCTGATTTCAGGAATGCGAATCGAGTGCCGTTCGTTGCCAATTGCGCCCAACATGCCCCGCCCCAAGGGTTGGTGCGGCATTCGAGCGATCTCTTCGGGGGTCATACCGATGGGGATAAACTGGGCCAGGTCGCCCTCATCGTCCACCACGCCCAGGGCGGCGTAGCGCGCCCCAGCCTGATCGCGGGCCATCTCGACGATGCGTTCCAACACCATGTCCAGCGATAAATTGCTGACCAGCTCCAGGCTGGCCCTATGCAGGGCCGCCAGGCGGTCTTCCATTTGCTCACGGGTCAATAAAACCATACGGGAACCTCACCAGGCTTCAATTTTACCTTATTTTGTCAGGGTTTGATAGCTTTTGCCAGTGGGGCGGGCGTATAGTAAACTCCGCTTTCAAAATCGGAAGCCGAATAGAAGCGAGGTCAAGCCAACCATGAGCGACGGTTCCCGCATCCCCGGTTTTTATAATCTCAGCCTCGCCGAGCGTCTGGCGGAGCTGGCCCACCGCGCCGGCTTAAGCCCGCAAGACCTGGCCGTGCTGCGCGGGGCGGCTGGCCTGGACGCGACCCAGGCCGATCATATGATCGAGAACGCCATCGGGCTGCACCCGCTTCCGCTGGGAATCGCCCTGAACTTCCAGATCAACGGGCGAGACGTACTGGTTCCCATGGCAATCGAAGAGCCGTCGGTGGTGGCCGGAGCCTCGTTTATGGCCAAGCTGGCCCGCGCCGGGGGCGGTTTTATCGCTCACGCCACCGCTCCAGAGATGATCGCCCAGATGCAGGTATTGGATGTGGCAAACCTGGAAGAAGCCCGGCTGAAAATTCTCGAGCAGCGGGCCAGCCTGCTGGCCGAGGCTGAAAGCATCGACCCGGTGCTGAAACAGTTGGGCGGCGGCCCGCGCGACCTGGACGTGCGGGTGATGGCTGAATCGCCCATCGGCCCATTCCTGGTGGTGCATCTGGTTTACGATGTGCGCGACGCCATGGGGGCCAATGCCCTCAACACTGCCGCCGAGCGCCTGGCCCCCAGCCTGGAACGGCTGACTGTCGGGCGGGTGCATCTGCGCATCCTGTCTAACCTGGCCGACCGGCGGCTGGCCCGCGTCCGCTGCACCATCCCGCTCGACCACCTGGCCTTCGAGAACTACCCGGCTGAAGCGGTGCGGGATGGCATTATCGCCGCCTGGGCCTTTGCGGCGGTCGATCCCTACCGGGCCGCCACGCATAACAAGGGCATCATGAACGGGGTGGATGCGGTGGTCATCGCCAGCGGCAACGACTGGCGAGCGGTGGAAGCCGGGGCCCACGCTTACGCCGCCCGCGGTGGGCGCTACACATCGCTCAGCGTCTGGGGCAAAGACGCCCAGGGCAACCTGACCGGCAGCCTGGAAATGCCCATGGCGGTGGGGATTGTGGGCGGGGCGACCCGCGTCCACCCCACGGCCAGGGCGGCCCTCAAGCTGATGGAAGTAACCAGCGCCAGCCAACTGGCCGAGATCGTTGTCTCGGTGGGGTTGGCGCAAAACCTGGCGGCCCTGCGGGCGCTGGCGACGGAGGGCATCCAGCGCGGTCACATGGGGCTGCATGCCCGCCAGGTGGCGATTGCCGCCGGGGCCCAAGGCGAGCAGATCGAGCGCCTGGCCCAACAACTGGCGCAAGAGAAAACTGTACGCATCGACCGGGCCATAGAAATCCTGGCCGAATGGAAAGCCTGATATTGCGTTGGGCCTGGTTTCATTCCCGGCTCAAACAAGCGAGGAAATGGACATGACGAGTGAACCGCTGAACGAAAGTATTTTACTGAAACCGGCCCGCCCGGTGGGGATCGTGGGCTATGGGGCTTACGTGCCGCGCTACCGTCTGCCAGCCAGCGAAGTGGCCCGCATCTGGACCGACGGCCAGGGCGCCCTGCCGATCAAGGAGAAATCCGTGCCGGGGCTGGATGAAGACGTAGCCACCATGTCGATTGAGGCAGCCCGCAACGCCATGCTGCGGGCGGGCGCGCCGCCCAGCGAAGTGCGGGCGGTATGGGTCGGCTCGGAATCGCACCCCTACGCGGTCAAGCCCACCTCTACCCTGGTAGCCGAGGCCATCGGGGCCACCCCCAACGTGCAGGCCGCCGACTGGCAGTTTGCCTGCAAGGCCGGGACGGAAGCCATGGTGGCCGCCATCGGTTTTGTCGGTTCTAACATGGCCCATTACGCCCTGGCAATCGGCATGGACACCGCCCAGGGCCGGCCCGGCGACGCCCTGGAATATACCGCTGGGGCAGGCGGGGCGGCCTTCCTGTTCGGCCCGGCCGAAGAGGCCCTGGCGACCATCGACGCGACCTATTCTTACGTCACCGACACGCCCGATTTTTGGCGGCGGCAGTACGCCAAATACCCCGAACACGGCCAGCGCTTCACCGGCGAACCGGCTTACTTCGCCCACGTCACCTCGGCCGGACAGGCTCTGCTTGATGCCACTGGCACACAGGCTTCCGATTACCAGTGGGCGGTGTTCCACCAGCCCAATACCAAATTCCCCCAGCGGGCGGCCCAAATTCTGGGCTTCACCAAAGAACAAATCGCGCCAGGGCTGCTGGTGCCGGTGATCGGCAATACCTACGCCGGGGCGGCCATCATCGGCCTGACCGCCATCCTAGACCTCGCCAGGCCGGGCGACAAGATTTTGATGGTTTCCTTCGGCTCCGGGGCCGGGTCGGATGCTTTTGCCCTGACTGTGACCGAGGCCATTCAAGCCCGGCGCGACAAAGCCCCCACCACCCAGGACTATATCGCCCGCCGCACTGGGATCGACTACGCCACCTACGCCCGCTACCGCGGCAAGCTGGTGATGAAATAGAGACCAAAGGGACGCACATGACCGAGGTTGTGATTGCCGGGGTTGGACAAACCCCCGTCGAAGAACACTGGGGCCTGAGCCTGCGCGAGCTGGCCTTCCAGGCCATCGAGGCCGCTGCCCAGGATTCAGGGGCCTTGCAGCCCCAGGCTTTATTCGTGGGCAACATGCTGGCGACCCAGCTCTCACGCCAGGCCCACCTGGGTGCGTTGATCGCCGATTTCGCCGGGCTGCGCGGCATCGAAGCCTTCACCCTCGAGGCGGCAGGAGCTTCGGGGGGGGCGGCCCTGCGAGCCGGGTATATGGCTGTCGCCTCCGGGCAGATCGACGTGGCCCTGGTGGTGGGGGTGGAGAAATATTCTGACACCATCGGCGGCGAGGTGGACGCGGCCAGCGCCACCGCCGCCGACAGCGACTACGAAGCTCCCCAGGGCCTGACCCTCAACGCCCAGGCCGCTCTGCTGATGCGCCGCTATCTGCACGAGTATGGGGTAGACCGCCAGGCGTTCGCCGGGTTCCCGCTCATCGCCCACGCCAATGGGGCCAACAATGAGCGAGCCATGTTCCGCAAGGCCATCAGCGCCGAAGCTTATCGCCAGGCCGGGCTGGTGAGCGACCCGCTCAACCTGTTCGATGTGGCCCCCAGCGCCGACGGCGCGGCGGCCCTGATCCTGACCCGCCCGAACCTGCTGCCGCCCAATTTTCCGCACCGCCTGGTGCGCATTGCCGGGTCGAGCATGGCGACCGACACGCTAGCCCTGCACGACCGGCCCCATCTGCTCGACTTTGCCGCCGCCCGCCAGTCGGCCGTCCGGGCCTGCGAAAAGGCCCGCCTGACCCCGCTGCAAATCGACCTGTTCGAGCTGCACGACGCCTACTCAATCTACGCCGCCCTGTCGCTGGAAGCGGCCGGGTTTGCCGCGCCGGGCGAGGGCTGGAAGCTGGCTCAGAACGGCAGCGCGCCGGCCCCGGTCAGCCTGCAAGGCTCGCTACCCATCAGCACCCTGGGCGGGCTGAAGGCGCGCGGCAACCCCGGCGGGGCCAGCGGCGTGTACCAGGCCGTCGAAGCCACCCTGCAACTGCGCGGCCAGGCCGGGCGCAACCAGCTCTCCGATGCCCGCCGGGCCATGATCCAATGCCTGGGCGGCCCAGCCTCCACCGCTGTGACGCACGTGCTGGAAGCGCTCGATTAATCACGGTTTTTGGGGCGGCCGGCGGTTACACCGCCGGCCGCCCCAAAAACCGTGATCTTGATAGCTCCTGATAGCTTTTTCCGATAGACTAGAGTCTGTAAGCGAATGACACGCTGACACAAGGAGACTGATAGATGGAAATTTCTCGCCATTGGCGGTTACGCAAACAACGTTATGCATTGGTGGGCGAGGTCTGCCCGCACTGTGAGGCCAAGCTGTTCCCACCCCGCGATGTCTGCCCGGAGTGCGGCGGTGAAGCCAAGACCCTGTTCAACTTCAGCGGCCGGGGTGAAATCTATTCTTATACTACCGTGTATGACCCCCCCGCCGGGTACGAGGAAAACGCCCCCTACACCGTGGCCCTGGTTAAGCTGGAAGAAGGCCCGATGGTGACCGCTCAACTAACCGACCTGGGCGATCAACCGGTGCAGATCGGCCAACCGGTGGAGATGGTCACCCGCCGCCTGCGCCAGGACGGCGACGAGCGCGGCGTTATTGTTTATGGGTATAAGTTCCGGCCTTTGCTCCAAAGAGCAACTGCTTAACTGCGCTGATGAGCGGCATCAAAAAACCGGCCGGCAGTTGCCGGCCGGTTTTTTGATGTTTATTTCCCCCTTGCGCGCTGAAGATAGGCATTTTTGAGAATTTCGGATAAGCTTGGTATATGACGATCAACCAATCCTCTTCAAATGCCCTGGGCCTCGACTCGGTCGCCCGCACCACATTGAACGGCCTGCCACTACAAACCGGCGACCTGCTGTGCACCCAAAGCGGATCGACCGGGATCCCAATCGGAGCATTCTGGCGCGTGATCGGGCTGCTGACGCCAGGCGAGGTAGATCACATTGCCGTTTACATCGGCCCTGGCGGGCGCTGCGTAGAGTCCGGGCCGCTGGGGATCAGCTGCTACACTTTCCACGGCGAGTGCTGGGAGCCAGAGCAGATGATCGACCAGCGCGGCCAGTTTGTCGATAAGCTGGTTGGGGTCGCCTACCCGCTGGAGGGGAGCGGCTTTTCAGATGAGGAAGAGCAGCGCATCCGCCTGCAGGTCGGGCGCTTCTGCCTGGAGCAGGCGCGCCTGGGCAAGCCGTACAACTTCAACCTGCTCGACTCCGAAACCCTGGAGGCGTTCTACTGCAGCCAGCTGGCCTACTGCGCCTACAAGCCGTACGGCATCAACCTGAACACTGGCCTGGGGGTCCCAGACCTGCCCGGTTCGAGCAGCATCATCTTTCCTCAGGAGATCTGGACCGGCTGCGTCCACCGCCGCGCTGCCTGATGTGCTGACCGTCCAACTCTACCCGCCGTTTGCGGCGATTAAAGCGCTCCTGGTGAAATTGGAGGGGATGGGATTTCTGGACAAGCAGTTAGCGCCTGACCATGATGAGCGGTTGGCTGGCGCTGATCGTACCGGTATACAGGTAGCAGCCGCCAACTTCGTCATTCTTATTTTTGTGGCAGATGCGCAGTTCGATACTGCCCCAGGCAGGGGCTTGAAAATAAACCGTCATCCCGCTAGGGATCGATTTCGACACACCATACCCAAACACATACAGGATGTTGTTCGTATTGTTGCGGATTTGAAAGGTTACCCCATTCAACTCGGGCTGCAAGGGCAGGACAGGCGTTCCGGTTGGGACAGCGGTTCCGGTTGCTGCCCCCGTGGCTCGGGTGGTTGGTTCGGCGGGCGTCGTCTCCGGCGTGTTCGATGGTGCGGGGGTGTTGGTTGCGGCGGGTGTATCGGTCGGAGCGGGCGCGCTGGTGGACATCTGGGTCGGGCTGGGGGCGGCGGTATCCGTAGGGGCCGCAGCCGGCGCAGTCGCGCTGGGGGCAGCGGTGGGTGGGACCGGCTGCGGGCTGCATGCCGCGCCAATCAGGATCAGGCTTAAGATCAAACCGGCGCAGCGCAGCCGGATGAGACGGGATTGGGTAAGTTTTCTCATGGGAGTGACTTTCTACAGCCTGGAATGCGGGGCTGGTTCAGGGTGGATAATGCGATATAGCGATTATGGCCGAGTTTGCCCGGCCTGTCATGTGACATTTGTCACGTTAAGGGAAAACCAGTCGAGAAAGAGGTTATATTATTGGGGGAATATGCGGCTATGCCGCATATTCCCCCAATAATATAGAAAAAATTCCGCCTTCGGCGGAATAGCCCATAATCTCTATCGTCCGTCGTGACCTGCCATGCCCTTCGCCCCCCTCCGCCAGCCCCTCAATCGTGAAGTCTTGCTCTATCTGCTGACAACCAGCATCGTCTACAGCCCGTCCTGGGGCCAGAAGCCGCCCACCGAGCCGGATTATGTTCCCCTGGGCCAGATGGATTTGGGCCGCCTGCGCACCCATCCCGACCTGAGCAGCCTGCTGCACGGCGTGGGGCTGGAACTGCCCGGCGTGACCTGCGGCTACGTGCTGGGTTACAGCGTGCTATGCAGCCCGGCCGGGGTGATTTTCGGCATCGCCATGAGTATGGTGTACATGGCCTTTCGGGCCAACCCGCCCGATAGCTGCCCCCCGGCAGTGGATGCGGCCCCCAAGATCGAGGCCCTCAGCCGGGAGTGGCGAAACTGCTCGTCGCTTGGCGACCCACAGGCCAGGGTCTGGCTGAAACCCATCGCCGAGCAGGCCCTGGCGAACGTAAACCGCCTGGCAGAAACTGCGCTCGATGCTTGAAAAGCCCAACCTGCCCGATGTCGCCCTGCAAGCCGCGCTGTTGGCCGAGTACGGCCTGGCGGCCCAGGTCGAATTTCTACCCCTGGGGGCCGACGCCGGTTCGGCCGTCTACCGGGCCGTGACCGGCAGCGGAACGTCCTGGTTTGTCAAGCTGCGCCAGTTCCCGTTTGACGAGCTGGCGGTGCGCCTGCCCCGCTTCCTTTGCGAGCAGGGCGTCCCGCACATCCTGCCACCCCGGCCTACCCAGGCCGGGCGGCTGTGGGTCGCCCTGGATGACTTTGCGCTGATCGTGTACCCCTTCATTGAAGGCCGGGACGGGTATGAACAGGCACTCTCCTTGGCCGGGTGGATGGCCTTTGGGGCGGCGGTGCGGGCCATCCACAGCCTGGCCCTGCCCGGCTGGTTGACCGCCCGCCTGGAACGCGAAACCTACACCCCGCACTGGCGGGATATGCTGGCGGCTGCTCTGGCCGGGTTGGAAACCGCGCCGCCGGCCGACGCCCTGGCAGCCGAGATGGCCGATTTGCTGCGTCCCCGCCGGGAAGAGCTGCTGCGCCTGGCAGCACGCGCCCAACAATTGGCTCATAGGCTGCAACGCCACCCGGATGAATCGGTCCTGTGCCATACCGACCTGCATCCCGGCAATCTGCTGATCGAGCCGGACGGTAATTTTTTCATCGTCGATTGGGATGCGCCGCTGTTGGCGCTCAAGGAGCGCGACCTGATGTTCATCGCTGGCGGGCAGGGCTTTATCGGCCTCAGCCCAGAGCAAGAAACAGCCTGGTTTTACGCCGGGTATGGGGAGACGGCCATCCATGCAGATGCCCTGGCCTACTACCGGGCCGAACGGGTCATCCAAGACGTGGCCCTGTTCTGCGCCGATGTGCTGCAGGGTGTGGCCTCCGGAGCCGACCGGGCCCAATCGCTGCACTACATCAAGTCCACCTTTCGCCCCGGCGGCGCGCTAGAGGCGGCAGAGAAAACGTTGTTTTGATAGCTGTGCTGCGGATGGCTGCACCATCCGCAGCACAGCTATCAAACACCCTACTTCGTTTCGGTCACTTTGCGGATGATGCGCGGTTTTTCGGCGTCGAAGCCTTTGACCAGGGTCAGGTGATAGGCAAATAACTGGGCTGGGAGGATGCCCACCAGGGGCGTCAGCCATTCGGGCATGTCGGCTGGGATGGCGAGCGGGGTCTGGGCCAGGCGCAGCGCATCCGGGTGGTTGGAGATGACCGCCAGCTCAGCCCCAAACTCGTCGCGCAGCTGCTGCAGGGCCTGGCGCATGGTCGCGAACACCTGGCCTTCGGGGGCCACGGCAAACACCGGGAAGCTGTTTTCGATCATAGCAATCGGCCCGTGCTGGAAATCGGCCGATGAATACGGCTCGGCCTCTACGTAGGTCAGCTCTTTGAGCTTCAAGGCCCACTCGAAGGCGGTAGCGTAGTTATAGCCGCGCCCCAACACCACCGCCTGGCGCATATAGCGATAGCGTTGAGCGGCCTGGGCCACACCCTGGTTCTGCTCCAGGGCGGCCCGCGCCCAACCGGCCACATGCGCCAGCGCCGCCCACTGGGCCTCGTTCTGGGCCAGGGCGGCCGAGAGCATGGCAATCGCCATCAGCTCGGCGGTGTAGGTCTTGGTAGCGGCCACGGCCAGCTCTGGCCCGGCCTGGATGTCCAGCACAAAATCAGCCGCCTGGGCCAGGGGCGATTCGGGGGCGTTGGTGATCGCCAGGGTGGGGCAGCCCTGCCGTCGCCCCTCTTCCAGCACGCTCACAATGTCGGGCGATTGCCCGGATTGCGAGACGCCCATCACCAGGGCATTCTTCAGGCGCGGCGGGCGCTGGTAATAGGTGAATAGCGAAGGCGTCGCCAGGGCAATCGGCAGCCCATTCAGCGCCCCCCACAGGTAGTTAGCGTAGCGCCCGGCGTTATCGGATGTGCCGCGCGCCGCCAGAAAGACATAATCCACATCGCGTTCCCGGATGGCCTGGGCGATCCGCTCCACCTGTCCGCGCTGGTTCGCCAGCAAAGCTGCCAGACGTTCCGGTTGTTCGTTGATCTCAGAAAGCAGTGTCATTCTTCTGTCCCTTTACGACTCAAGTCATATTTTGGGGGAGGTGCGGCTGCGCCGCGCAAGGCTCCCCACTCAACCGGGGTGGGTGTGACTGGCGAGCTTCGCCGAAAGAAGGTTAATCGTTGATTTTGGCGCGCTTCGTACCACAAAATCAACGCCACATCTCTTTTTGAAGTCGCTCGAAGAGCGCCATGCCTGCTCCACTAAAATATTCTAGTACTGGCCCAACTCTTCGGCCAGGGGGGTGAGCAGTTCGATCTTCCACGGCTCGACCCGCGGGGCAACCGAGCAGGCCGAGCTGAGAATATAGCCCGACCCCGGCTTGCCGGTCTGGATGCGCTGGCTGGCGGCGGCGATGACTTCGTCCCGCGTTTGGGTCAGCAGGGCCACGGCGTTCAGGTTACCCTTCAGGAACAAGCGCTCGCCCACCAGGCGCTTGGCCTCGGCCAGTTCCACATTGCCCAGGGGCGGTGGGTCGAGCGTGTCGATGCCCTGCGTGCCGCTCTCGGCCATCAATTCCAGCCGGTCGCCGATCTTGCCGCAAGTATGGGTGTAGACAATCACCCCCTCGGCCTTGACCGCCTCGACCACCCGGCGCTCGAACGGCGCGACGAACTGGGCGTACATCTTGGGCGAGATAAACCCGCCCCCCGCAAAAGCCGACGAGATCAGCAGCGCGTCCACCCCGGCCCGGGCCTGGGCTACAGCCCAGGCCGCCGAGGCCTCGGTCAGCCGCTCCAGAAACGCCAGGGCCTTAGCCGGGTCGGTCGCCAGGCCCAGGATGGCATCTTGATAGCCGAACAGTTCCAGGTAATGGGTAAACGGCGAGAACACCTCGCCATGCACCGAAACGCCATCCCCCACTTTAGCCCGCACCGCCCGCAGGGTATCAAGGAAGTAATCGGGGACGGCGTGCAGCGGGCCGAGATCAGGCTTTTCGTCCAGCCAGGGGATGTGATAGGTATTCCACAAGTAGCCGGGGTACTGGTCGAGGTCGTCCAGGCGGTCGGGGTCGGCGGCGGCGAAGTCGGCCCGCGGCCTCAGGTCGGGCTGGGCGGCGTAGACGTATTGGCCGTTATCGTCCCAGGGCAGCAGGGTGACATGACCGCTGCGCCAGGTGAGCAGCTCACCCTGCCCGGTCTTTTCGATGCGCTGCAATTGATCCAAAAGCTGCGGCGGGCGGCCGGGCAGGTTAATGAGGATGCCGTCGAAGCGGTAGCGCTGCTGCATCCGCACCAGGGCCTCGGCAAAGCCCTGGCTGGTGAACCAGATTTCGTGCGGGGCCAGCCCGGCGTTGAGGAAATAATGCCCCAGGGAAAGCTGGCACATCACCGGCACTCGATCTGGGAACTGATGGCGCATGGCAAGCGCCACACGTTCACGGCTGTTCATCTTGGCCTATCCTTTGACGGCCCCGGCGGTCAGACCCTTGATAAACTCGCGCGCCAGCAAGACGTATAGGATCAACAGCGGCACAGCCGCCAATGACAGCACCGCCAGGGCCCGGGTCCAATCGGTGCGATACTGCCCGAACAGCAGCGAGACCCCCAGGGCCACCGTGCGGGCGCTCTCCGAGCGGATAAAGACCAGCGGGAACCAGAAATCGTTCCAGATCTTAATCATGTTGAAGATCGCCACGGTCGCCAGGGCCGGGCGCATCAACGGCAGCACCATGGTGCTGTAGACCTGCCATTCGGAGGCCCCGTCTACCTTGGCCGCGTCGAACATTTCTTGGGGCAGTTCCTTGATAAAAGCCGTCAGCACAAAGGTGGCAATCGGCATCCCCATGGCAACATAGACCGGGATCAGGCTCCAGATGGTGTCCTGCAGGTTGAGGGCTTTGATGAGGCGCACCAGGTCAATCGTCCCCAGGCGGATGGGGATCATCAGCCCGGCGATGAAAAAGACGTACAGAAAGCCGGTCAGGCGCGAGTTCCACTTTGCCAGGGCGTAGGCCGCCATCGAGCCAACCAGCAAAATCAGGCTCAGCGATAGGACCGTAACAATCAGGGTATTGACGAAATATACGTCGAAGCGCCCGGTGTTCCAGGCCGCCTGGTAGCCAGCCAGGGTGAAGGTCTTGGGCAGCCCGAACGGATCGCGGAAGATTTCTTTTTGAGGTTTGAATGAGTTGATAATCAGAGTCCAGATCGGGAACAGCACGATCAGCGACCAGAGCGTCAGGGCCAAATATTTGAAGGTCAGGGCCAGGGTTTTACGGTTCATAGGGGCGCTCCGGCTAGGCTTCATCGGCGTTGCGGCGCGACAGGTACAGCCACAACAGCACACCAGACATCAGGATGATGAACGTCATGGTGGCGATGGCCGCCCCCATGCCCATGTTGGGAATGCCCACCGGGTGTTCCCCGGCGATGCCGGTGCGGTAGAACAGGGTCGCCAGCAGGTCGGTGGAATAGCCCGGCTCGCCCTTGGCTCCGGCCATGGCATAGATCACATCGAAAGCGTTGAAGTTATCCACAAAGGTCAGGATGGCAACGATGCCGATGATCGGCTTGAGCAGCGGCACTTTGATGCGCCAGAAGACCATCCATTCAGAGGCTCCATCCATGCGGGCGGCTTCCAACAGCTCATCGGAGATACCCATCAGCCCGGCCAGGAACATTACCGTAGGCATACCCACCCACTGCCAGACCGAAGTGAGCGAGATGACCGGCAGGGCCAGGTCTTTGCGCCCCAGCCAGGGCAGGGCCCACTCCTTCAGGCCGGCGGAAGTCAGCAGTTGGTTGACCGCCCCCCAGTTGGGGTTCAAGATCAGGGTCCACAGGAAACCCGTCACCAGCACCGAAAGGGTGGCCGGGGTGAAGATGATCGTGCGGAACAAATCTCGCCCGCGAAATTCAGAAGCCAGCAGGTTGGCGAAGAACAGACCCAGGCTGTTCTGGATGACCATGTGGATGGCGAAAAAGATGCAGGTGTGCAGCACAGCCCCAAAGAATTTTTCGCGCCATAGGGGATTGGTAAACAGGTCGATGTAATTGCCCAGGCCGACAAAACGAGTGGGGTTGTAGCCCTCGCCCTGGTACAGGCTCAAGCGCAGCGAGTCGAACAGCGGCCCGGCCATAAAGGTCAGGTAGATGAGGAAAGCCGGCAGCAGGAACAAGATCCAGGTGATCTTGCTGCGGGTCTGGTGGCTGAGGACGCCAGCGCTCTTCTTTTCTTTCAAGGAAATCGCCTGGGTCATGGAGTCTCCTGGGGAATTGGGGGATGGACGGAAGAACCGCCCATCCCCCAACCGTTACACACAGGCAGGCTTATTTCTTGCAGGTCTTGGCCGGCTCATACCACCCGGCCAGAGCTTCCTGCAGGCTGTCGGCGGCCTGCTGAGGGGTCTGTTCGCCCTTCAGCACGGCGATCACGGCGTTGTTCATCGCGGTGTAGGCATCCACCTGGCCCGAGGGAGCGGCCAGCAGCTTCTCCCATACGAAGCGGATATCAACGCCCTTGGCGGCCTGGTTGAAGCCCATGAAGGTGGCGGCCACGGGGTCGCTCAACTGTGGGACGGTCTTGCTGAGCGGGAAGAAGCCCGGCAGTTTGTTGCCCAGCAGTTCGGCAAAGGTGGGGCCTTCCAGCCATTCGAGGAAGGTCATGGCTTCCTTGAGGTGCTTGGAAGCCGCGTTGGCGCCGATGGCGGCGTCCACGTGGAAGGTCACATAGCTGTCTTTTTCCTTGGGCGGGGGCGCGTAGAAGACGCTCCACTTGAAGTCGGTGGCGTCTTTCTCGAAGGCGCCGGTGCTCCACGAGCCGTCGAACATCATGGCGGCTTTGCCCTGGGCAAACAACTGCTGCGAGTCATAGTAGCTGGTGGCCTCGAAGCCGCTGGGCAGATAGGGCTTGAGGTCGGCAATGCGCTGGAAAGCTTCGACCATGTCGGCGTCGTTGAAGCAGCGCTCGCCGTTCAGGTAGGCCATGCGGCCGTCAATGCCGCCAATGTCGCTGGGGATGAGCTGCATCATGACCACTTCGTTGATGTCCCAGGCGTCTTTGGTGCCGTTGGCGAAGGGGGTAATGCCGGCGTCCTGCAGGGTCTTGGCGGAGGCCATCAGTTCTTCCCAGGTGGTCGGTACGATGATGCCGTTGGCAGCAAACAGGTCCTGGTTGTAGAAAATGCCGTGCGAAACGGCGATGATCGGCACAGCATACGGCTCGCCGCTGTCGGTAGCCCACGGGGCGCGGGAGGCGTCGGTGAAGTTGTCTTTGATGCCGGGCAGGTCTTTCAGCGAGGCGATGTAGCCCTGGTCGAACAGCTCGCGCCCGGTGGCGAAGGAGCGCACGAAGAACAGATCGGGGCCGGTGCCGGTCTCGAGCTGGGTGCGCAGGGTGGCATTGTAGTCGGGCGGGTTGGTCGGGTCAAATTTGACCGTGATGTTGGGGTATTCTTTGTTGAAGGCTTCGGTGATGGCGGCCCAGGCATCTACGTCATCGACGCGCCAGGAGCCCAATACCAGTTCCACCTTCTCGCCAGCCGGGGCGGCTGGGGCCTCGGTAACGGCCGGGGCTTCGGTGGCGGCGGGGGCTTCGGTGGCCGCAGGAACGGCCGGGGCCTCGGTCTGAGCCGGGGCAGCCGGGGCTTCCGTCTTGGCGGGAGCCGGCGCGGGCGTAGCAGGCGCAGCGCAGGCCGCCAGCATCAGGCTGGCAACCACCAGCACGGACAGCAAAGCAAACAGCTTCTTACTCATGTTCTCTTCTCCTTAGATAGTTGAACTTGAACAATCTTACTCCAATCGGTCACATCGCGGCAAGTGAAACGGAACAACTCACCTCCTTTGATTCAGGATTTCTGATTGAGAATCCAGCCCTTCCGCCCAACACAGAGATTTTCCCGGCGCAGCCGGAAGAGCCGCAAATCTCAGCTCATCAATCGTTTCAGGCGGGCTTCGACATCTTTGGCGAAGCGATCGATAAAGCCCTGGACGTATTGGGCCGGGTCGAGGCTGGGGTCAACGATCAGCGGGGTCAGGTCGATGCCGTAAGACAGGCCCAGGCTGTTGTCCACGCCGTGCGACTCGAAGTAGGTCGCGTTGGCCCGCCGGCGGCCCATCGAGGCCAAGTCGTAGCGTTTGCCGCCCGCAATCTGTGAGTCGAACACGCCCAGCAGGGCAGCCTGCAAATTTTCGTGGGTCGAGAGGTCCATAATGACCTTATCCGCGTCCACCGTCCAGTCTAAGGCCCGCCAGACTTCGCAGCCCACCAGGCGGGCGGGGCGCTCGGCCGGGGCCAGGCGGCGCAGGGCGGCAATAACCCGCAGGGCCACCGCCACGTGGGTGTCGTGCTTATCGGCCAGATTGTGGGTGTATACGATCTGCGGGCGGGCGGCCCGGAATAGAGCGGCCAGGTCGTCCCGCGGCCCGGTTTGGGAGGCGTCTTTGATGATCTTGCTGGGATAATCCAGCATCACCTGGGCGGCGTATTCGCCCACATAGGCCGCTTTGCGCTGCTCTTTGAAGCGCACCCGGCGCATTTCTTCGTCGTCATAGTCTTTGTACAGGCTGTCGCGCGGCGAGCCGCGCCCATCGGTGACAACCACGCCCGTGAACCACTGGTCTTTCTGCTGGAAGCATTCGACAATCGGCTGCCCGGCCATGATTTCGATGTCGTCCTGGTGGGCCGAGACACACAGGTGGGTGGTGCGGGCCAGGGCCTGCTCCACCGGCAGGCCGTCTGGGATGTAGATTTCGGCAGTGTCAAGTTGAAATTTCATGCTACTCCTTCTATTTTGTTGGGGGAGTGTTGTGGGGCGCAGCCCCACAACACTCCCCCAACATCGATCAAAGCCCGCCTTCGGCGGAAGAGCCAGATTTGCGAAGCGCCGGCAGGCTGGCGGCGGCCACCGATTGGCCCACCCGGCGGATTTTCTCGTCCGGCAGGTGCAGGCTGATCCGCTCCAGCAGGGCGGGGAACTCGGCTTGCAGCACAGCCCGCGCTCCTTCCAGCAGCAGGTCGCCGCCGCGCCCGGAGGTGCAGCGTCCCAGGATCAGCACATGGCGAATGTCGTAGAAGTCGGCGTAGTGCGCCAGGCCGTAGCCCAGGTAAACGCCCATGCTCTGCCAGATTTTGAGCGCCCCGGCGTGCCCGGCCTCCAGCTTTTCCTGCACGAACTTCAGCTTTTCGGCGTCGGTCACGCCCGCGGGCAGAACAATCCCGGCCGCCGGGGCCAGCCGGAAGACGCACTGCTGCGAAAAGTACGAGGCCCCGCAGCCCCGGTCGCCCGACCATTCTTCCACCGGCGCGGTAGGGCTGTCGTCGATGGGGGCAAAGGCCAGTTCGTTCAGCCAGCCCATGATGCGCCCCTCGGCATTGACATACCCGGCCGCCTCGCTGGAACCCAGGGCGATCCCCAGGATAGCGTTATCTTCAATCGACATCGATCCGGCCAGGGCGGTCACGTCGCCGTCGTTAATCACCTCCAGCGGTACGTTCATCTCTTTCTGGATGCGCTCGAACAGTCCCTTGATCGCCTCAAAGCGCTCCGGCGGTACGCCGCGAAACAGCGAAGCCACCATCGGGCGGTTGTCGATGTAAATCCCGGCCGAACTGCCGCCGATGGCATCGACCCGCGGCATCTGAGCGGCGGCGGTTTGCAAGGCGGCCATGATCTCGCGGTAGTGATAGTCGGGGTCGCTGTGCTTGCGCGGCTCCCAGATCACCTCTTCGCTGTAGATCACCTTCCCGTCCACCACGGCGCTCACCTTGCGGTCGGATGCGCCCAGGTCGAACCCGATCCGGCAGCCTTCCAGGTGACGCCCCAACGGTTGGCCGGTTTCATGGGCAGGCGGGATGGCGCGCGGGTCGCATACCACTACTTCGAAGGGCCGCTCGTACACCTGCTGGCCCATGAACTGCACGTCGAAGCGGCGCGCCCCGGCCGGGGAAAACACGGAGCGGATATGCTTGCCCACCAGCTCGGAACCGCCCAGGTAGACCCGGAATCCGCCGCGCTGCCACAGCAAAAATTTGACGATCCGCTCGACCACGGGCAGGTTGGCCGAAAAATCAGGGTGGCCCTCGGGGAAAATGCGCATCTCAAAATGCGAAAGCTCGCCATCGTTGCGTTCCAGGGCGATCACCAGCGGCACGCCGGCCTGGGCGGTCTGCTCTTGGAAGGCGCGGTTCACCAGGGCTGCCGGGCGAAAACTTGGATCGAGCGGGGGAAGAATACGGGGATGAATCATAGTGGGGTTAATTTCCTGATTGGATGAAAAGTAAAGAATAGCTATCCAGCAGCAAATAGGCCGCCGCCCCCAGGATGCAGGCCCGGTAATCCAGCTTACCAATTTCCAGGTGCGTCTCTTGGGTCATGCGGCCCAGGGCCGAGGCCGACATGGACTGATCGACGGCTTCCAGCCAGGGACGGCCAAAACGGGTCATCTCGCCGGTCAGGACGATCCGATGAACGTTGAGCGCCCCCACCAGGCCGCCCAGGGCGTAGCCCAAAAAGCGCCCGGCTTCCAGCACAGCCTGACGAGCGGCGGGGTCGCCGGATCCAAAGCGTTTTTCCAGCCCATCCAGGCTCAACGGCTCATCCGAGCCCGCCAGGGCCTGGGCCTGGCGGATGGCTGCCCGCGCGCTGGCGAGAGTCTCCAGGCAGCCCTTCTGCCCGCAGCGGCAGAGCAGCCCTCCCGGCTGGATCACGATATGCCCGATCTCACCCGCCCCGCCGCCATCGCCCTGGAAAAGCTGGCCGTTGATCAGAATCCCGGCCCCGATGCCGTGCTGGACGGTCACAACGATCAGGTTGCTGTCGGAGGCGTGGTCGCCATAGACGAACTCGCCAATTGCGGTCGCCTGGCTGTCGTTGAGGATCGAGACCGGCAGGCGGTAGCGGGCTTCCAGCAGGTGCGCCAGGGGCATATCGGCCCAATCCAGGTTGACCGCGTTGACGATAATGCCCTCGCGGGTGTTAATCAGCCCCGGCGCGCCAACGCCGATGCCAACCACGGGCTGCCATCGTTTCTGGGTCAATTCATCTAAAATACAGTAGACTTGCTGGAGGGCCTGCTCGCCGTCGCCGCCTTGCACCGGCGCTTCGACCGTCTCTTTGATCTCGCCGCGCAGGTTGACGATCGAGCCAATGAACTTTTCCTGGGTCAGGTTGACCCCAATCAGGCAGCGCGAGTCGGCTGCCAGGCGCAGGAGGATAGACGGCTTGCCGCCCTGCGACGACCCCGTCCCAACCTCCTGCACCAGCCCTTCGCCGATCAACCCGGCTACCACTTCGGATACGGTGGTGCGAGTCAACATGGTCAGGCGGGCGATTTCGGCCCGGCTGATGGTTTCATGCTTGAAGATCAGCCGCAGGACTAAATCGCGGTTATGCTGGCGGGTCAGTTGGTGGGTAGCTTTTTGACCGCTCACAGTATCACCAGGAAAAGGGCCACTTTGTTAGTTCATTGAATTTACAAAACCATTATACCGGGAAATGGGAAAAAGGCAAGAGGCAAAAAATGCCCAGACCCTGGGCAACCGACCTCAGATCACGGTCATCTGGCCTCTATGGTACACTTTCTCTCATGTCTCTTTTCCTCCAATCCCCCCGTTTGATCTTGCGTTCGTTTGAAGCGCGCGACGCTCAGCCTTTCGCCGATTATCGCTCGGACCCCGAAGTGGCAAAATACCAGGGCTGGCAGGCTCCCTACAGCCTTGAACAGGCCCAGGCCGTGGTGGCTGCAATGCAGGCCGCCTCTCCCGGCGAGCCAGGGCAGTGGTATCAGATCGCCATGGAACGCAAAGCCGGCGGCGAGCTGGTCGGCGATTGCGCTTTCCAACGCCTGCGAGACGACCCGCGCCAGGCCGAGGTGGGTATTACCCTGGCCCGGCCCTTCCAGGGTCACGGGTATGGTCAAGAAGCCCTGACCTGCCTGTTGGGTTATCTGTTTGGCGAACTGGGCCTGCACCGGGTGCGGGCCAATTGCGACCCCGCCAACCAGGCCTCGGCCCGCCTGCTCCAGCGGATGAACTTCCGGCATGAAGGCCGCTGGGTCGAAAGCCTGTGGTTCAAGGGCGCCTGGGCCGACGAGGATTGGTATGCCCTGCTGGCGCGCGAATGGGACAAAAATTCCTGAGGGGAT
>CAYQDU010000009.1:0-6383 GCA_964416275.1 uncultured Anaerolinea sp.
CGATGTCAAACGTGATCGACAGCCCCAGCCCCGTGCCGCCCTCCCCGGCCTTGGTGGTCACAAACGGGTCGAAGATCAGGGGCAAAATCTTCTCGTCGATGCCAGGGCCGTTATCGGCGATGCACAGCAGGGCGCTCTGCTGTTCTTTGTGCAGTTCGGTGGTCACCTCGATCACCCCGCCTTCCTGCATGGCCTCCACCGCGTTCAGGCAGATGTTCAGAATCACCTGCTTGATCTGGTCGCGGATCATCGGGAAGGGCGGGATGGTTTCATCCGGGTGGAACACCAGGCCGATCTGGCGGTGGCGCAGGTGGGTGGCTAACAGGCGCTGCACGTCGCGCACCAGCTCGTTGATCGATTCGGGTTGATATTCCTCGCTGGTGGTGGGGCGATAGGTGTCGCGCAGGCGGGCAATCAGCCCGGCCATGCGCTCGGTTTCGGTCAGCACGGTTTGCAGGTCTTCGCGGGCCTGGCCCGAAAGCCCGGCCTCCATCTGGATCAGGTACAGGGCGTTCTGGATGGCCTGCAGCGGGTTGTTCAGCTCATGGGCCACCGAGGCCACGATGCGCCCCAGGGCGGCCAGCTTTTCGGCCTGCACCAGTTGGGCCCGGGTGGCCTGCTCGTGGCGCAGGGCGGCCTCCAGGTCGTCGTACAGGCGGGCCTTGTCGATGGCAACCGCCGCCTGCGCTCCCAGGGTCGCCAGCAGGCGCTCGTCGTCCTGGCTGAACACGCCCGGCTCTGGGCTTTGCACGCTCAGCGTCCCCAGGGTCACCGTCCCCATCTTCACCGGCACCACCAACAGCGAGCGCGAGGCGGCCGGGCTGTGGTTGAGCGGAATGTAGCGCTCGTCCTGCAGCACATCGGCCACGTTGATCGGCCGGCCTTCGGTTACTACCAGCCCGGCGATGCCCTCCCCCGGCTTGAAGTTCAGCGGCCGGTTGCGGGCCCCCTTGGCCCCGCCCGCCACCGCGGCGGGGATCAAATGCTCCTGGGTGTCATCGAACAGGTGCAAGATGGTGCGGTTCGAAGACTTAATCAGCCGGTTGGCCGCCTCGGCGATCTGCTGGAGGGTCTTCTGCAGCTCCACCGTCCCGGCCAACGCCTGGCTGATCTCGAACAGGGCCTGGCTTTTTTGCAGCTCTTTGGCTAACTGCCCGGCGTCTAACCCATTGCTATCCATCTCCACCCCTTCCCCCGCCGCGCCTACAGCGCCCAGGCCAGCATAATTCCCAATACGGCGATCATAATCCCCAGGTGCAGCAGCAGGTCGCTGCTGGCCAGCCAGCCCGCGCCGGGGATGAACTGGACGATCAAATTCAGCCCCACCAGGGCCAGGCCAATCAGCGGCAGCAGCCCTTTGCGGCGAGACAGGTTTTCAGACAGGTAATCCAACAGACGGTTCATCTGTTGTCCCATGACTCACCTCGCTCCGTTTCTCCATCATTCTCGTCGCCGGCCAGCCAGGCGTGGATCACGTAAGGCTGGTAGCGGGCCAGCAGCCGCCCCGGCAGGCGACCCTGGATCAGCACCCCGCCGCGGGCGTGTTCGATGCGCTCCACCTGGCCCATCTCGTGAAACAGCGAGATGAGCTGGCCCTGCTGGTAAGGCAGGCGCACCATCAGGGTCGAATAGCGCTCGAACAGGGCCTCGTTCACTGCCTCTAGCAAATCGGCCAGGCCCAGCCCGGTGCGGGCCGAGATGGCCGTCGAGCTGGGATAGCCGGCCATGATCTCCCGCGCTCTGGCAGGGTCGCTCAGCCGGTCGATCTTATTCAGCACCGTCAGGGTGGGGATATGCCCGGCTTCGATCTCGCCCAGGGTCTGATGCACGGCCTCGGCCTGGGCCTGGGCGTTGAGGTGGGTCACGTCGATGACATGCAGCAGCAGGTCGGCCTCCGAGATTTCTTCCAACGTGGCCCGGAAGGCGGCCACCAACTGGGTGGGCAGCTTCTGGATGAAGCCCACCGTGTCGGTAAACAGGGCCGCGTGGCCGCCGGGCAGCTCGACCCGCCGGGTGGTGGGGTCGAGGGTGGCGAACAGCTGGTCGGCCACGTACACGTCCGACTGGGCCAGGCGGTTCAGCAGGGTAGACTTGCCGGCGTTGGTGTAGCCCACCAGCGTCACCAGCGGCAGGCGCGAGCGCTTGCGCCGCTGGCGGTATTGCAGGCGGTGGGTGCGCACCTTTTCCAGCTCTTCTTTGAGGTGGTCGATGCGCCGGCGGATATCGCGCCGGTCGACTTCCAACTGGGTCTCGCCGGGGCCGCGCAGGCCCACCCCGCCCACGCTGCCCGAACGCCCGCCGCCGCCGCCGGCCTGGCGGGCCAGGTGGGTCCAGGAGCGGGTCAGGCGCGGCAGGCGATATTCGTACTGAGCCAGTTCTACCTGCAGGGCGCCCTCCCGCGTGCTGGCGTGCTGGGCGAAGATGTCGAGGATCAGGGCGGTGCGATCCAGCAGGCGGTAGCGGTCGCCCAGGGCCTGCTCCAGTTCGCGCAGGTGGCGCGGCGAAAGCTCATCGTCGAACAGCACCACGTCGGCCTCGAACTCGTCGGCCAGGGCTTTGACTTCTTCCACCTTGCCGGGGCCGATATAGGTCTGTGGGTTGGGGTGATCCAGCTTTTGGGTCGTCTCGCCCACCACCTCCAGCCCGGCCGTGTCGGCCAGCAGGGCCAGTTCTTCCAGCGAATCGGCCAGGCCGAGCAGGTTTTCGCTGCCGTAAATTTCTACCCCCACCATCAAAGCCCGCTCGCGCGGGCGTTCGGTCGGTTCTGGCTGCTTCTTTGCCATGCAATGCCTCTACTCGATGGGTCCTTCCGGGTTGGGTTGGGTTTCCGTCAGGGCCGGAAACAGCTTGGAGGTCTTGAGGTCGGGCGGGTCGGTGTACAGCGGCAGCAGCACGTGGAAGATCGAGCCGGGGCAGCGCTTTTCGTCGTACCCGTCCGACTCGACCCAGATCGACCCGCCGTGCGCCTCGATGATGCCCTTGGTGATCGGCAGGCCCAGCCCCGGCCCGCCGCCCTTGAACTTGGTCTTGCCGCTCGAATGCAGGGCCACGTTGCCCACCCGGCCGAACTTCTCGAAGATGCGCAGGTGGTTCTCCGGGTCGATGCCGATGCCCGAATCGGCAAAGGTGACTTCCAGAAAGCCCGGCAGCTTGCGCCCGTCCACCGTCACCCGCCCGCCGTCGGGAGTGTATTTGATGGCGTTGGAGAACAGGTTTTTGAACGCCTGGAACAGCCGCTCGCCGTCGCCGTAGGTCAGCTCGTCCGAACCGGGGAAAGGCCGGATTTCGACGTTCAGCCGCCGTTCGGCGATGGTCCGGGCGAATTCTTTTTGCAGCACATCCAACAGGCGGTTGATCCACATCGGCTGGAAGCGCAGCGAGAGCAGGTTGTTGTCGATCAGCGACACGTCGATCATGTCGTCTACGATTTCGCGCAGGCGGCGGGTGCCGTTGTCGATGCCCCGCAGCAGCACGCGGGCCGAGTCAAAGGCTTCGGGCGGGGGGATTTGATCGCGCAGCATGGCGGCGTAGCCTTCGATCAGCGTCAGGGGGGTCTTCAGCTCGTGGGCGGCGATGGCGATGAAGTCGGACTTGCTCTTGTCCAGGCGCTGCAGGGTGGCGTTGGCGGCCTCCAGCTCGCGGGCGATGTGGTAGATGTTGCTCTCCATCTCCAGGCGGGAGGTGTATTCGTAGGCGTGGACGAAGATCGGCAGCAGCGCCCCGGTCAGGTCGAGGGCGTCGGCGTCGATCAGGTTTTCGCGTCCGATCTCATACGTCAGCAGGTGAATCTGGTTGATCAGGCCCGGCAAGCTGATTTCCTGGTTTTCCACTTCGGTCTGGGTGCGGGCCGCCACCCACTCGGCCAGCACGGGGTCCAGCCAGGCCGGGTCGCCGGTTTCGACGGCCTGCACCATGCGGTTGAAGAAGCGCTCCAGCAGGCGCTCAATGTCGGCGCGCAGCTCTTCGCCGCGCGCCATCTGGCGCGAAACGCGGATCAGCCAGGGACGATGGATGCGATCTAACGCTTCAACGACTTTCAACGCCGCTCCTACGGATAGCCGCCGGGCGTTCCCGGCGCGCTCAACCAGGCCAGTAAGACTTTACCCACCGCCTCCAGGCTGGAGGCCGAAACCTTGTCGGGCGTGTCGGCGGTGGTGTGCCAGTCTGGATAATCAAAGTCGATCAGATCGACGGCCGGGATGCCCGCCTCCTTGAAGGGGATGTGGTCATCCAGGATGGTATGGCGGGGCTGGGCGACGAACTGTGGGTAGCCCAGCCGGGCCGCCTGGCCCCAGATTTCAGCCGCCAGGGCCGGGTCGGAATTGCGCTCCAGGTACAGGTTCAGGTCGGCGTCGCCGATCATGTCGATCACCACCGCCGCCTCGGGGGGCGCATCTGGCGGCAGGCTCTGCACAAAGGCCCGCGACCCCAAAATCCAGTCCCAACCCGGCAGGCGGCCCTGATCTTCGGCGTCGAAGAACACCAGCCAGACCTGCGGGTAGCGCAGCCGGCCGGCGTGAGAGGGCAAGACCCGGGCCAGTTCCAGCAAGACCGCCGCCCCCGAAGCCCCGTCGTTGGCGCCCGGCACGGGTTGAGAGCGCCGGGCCGGGTCGGGGTCCTGGTCGGCCAGCATTCTCGAATCGTAATGTGCGCCCAGGATCACCCACGGCCGGGCCGCGCCGGCCGCCGGCCAGCGGGCGATGATATTCCGCACCGGGTGGCCCAGCGCCAGGGTCTCCTGGATTTCGACCGTCCAGCCGGCCTGGCGCAGTTGCGCGGCGATCCAATCCACCGCCTGGGCGTGGGCCGGGCTGCCGGGCAGGCGCGGCCCCAGGCTCACCTGGTATTCTACATCACGCAAGGCGCTTGCGCCATTAAATTCTTGTAGAATCTGAACCGTTGGAGACGGAAGCGGCGCCGGCGCCGCCCACCCGCCGGCGCGCAGCCCCATATAAGCCAGAATCAGCAGCGCAGCCAGGGCGAAACCCGCCAGCAAGCCCCGGCTGCGCCTCATCCAACCTCGGCCAGGAAGGCGTCTAGAGCGGCCAGCGCCCGCGCCGCGTACTGCTGCTGGCGCTGCTGCTTGCCGCGGGCCAGCCCTTCGGCCAGGGGCGGCAAAATGCCGAAGTTGGCCTTCATGGGCTGGAAATCGGCCGGGCTGGCGTGGGTCACGTAATGACACAGCGCGCCCAGCATGGTCTCGGGCGGCAGTTCCAGCAGGGCCTGCCTGTTCAGCCGCCGGGCGGCATTCCACCCGGCCAGCAGCCCGGTGGCGATGTTCCCGGCGTAGCCCTCCACCCCGGTGATCTGCCCGGCGAAGAACAGGTCGGGCCGGGCGCAGTGCTGCAGGCTGGGCCGCAGGTTGGCCGGCGAGAAGATGAAGGTGTTGCGGTGCATCTGGCCGTAGCGGGCAAACTCGGCCTGCTCCAGGCCGGGGATCAGGCGCAGGACGCGCTGCTGCTCGCCGAATTTCAGGTTGGTCTGGAAGCCCACCAGGTTGTACAGCGACCCGGCCAGGTTATCCTGGCGGAGCTGCACCACGGCGTAGGGGCGCTTGCCGGTGCGCGGGTCGCGCAGGCCCACCGGGCGCATCGGCCCGTAGGCCAGCGAATCGGGGCCGCGCCGGGCCAGCACTTCCACCGGCAGGCAGCCCTCGAAGAAATGCTGCGCCCCGGCCTGCACCCCGCCTTCCAGCTCGCGCTCGAACGCCCGCAGCTCGATCCGCTCGGCCTGCACCAGGGCCTCGACAAAGGCGTAATACTCGTCTTTGTTCAGCGGGCAGTTGATGTAATCGCCCTCTTCCTGTTCGCCGCGCCCGTAGCGCGAGGCCCGGAAGGCAGCCTCGAAATTGATCGATTCGAGCGTCACCACCGGGGCGATGGCGTCGAAGAAGTACAGGTGTTCGCGCCCGGTCAGGGCGGCGATGGCGGCCGAGAGGGCCGGCGAGGTGAGCGGGCCGCTGGCGATCACCGCCGGGCCGTCCGGCAGGTCGGTAACCTCCTGGCGCGCCAGGCGGATGTTGGGATGGGCGGCGATGCGCTCGGTCACCCGCCGGGCGAAAGCTTCCCGGTCTACCGCCAGCGCCCCACCGGCCGGCAGGGCGGTTTCCTCGGCGCATTCCAGCAGCAGCGACCCCAGGCGGCGCAATTCTTCTTTCAGCAGCCCCCCGGCGCGAACGGCCTGGCGTGCCCCCAGCGAATTGGAACACACCAGCTCGGCCAGGTACGGCCCGGTGTGCGCCCCGGTGGAGACCTGCGGGCGCATCTCGTACAGCGTCACCTGCGCGCCGCGTTGGGCGGCCTGCCAGGCTGCTTCGCTGCCCGCCAGCCCGCCGCCCACCACCGTCAGAGAAGGCGTAGTTTGTGACGACATAATTTGGTATT
>CAYQDU010000009.1:6483-36128 GCA_964416275.1 uncultured Anaerolinea sp.
CCGCCGCCCACCACCGTCAGAGAAGGCGTAGTTTGTGACGACATAATTTGGTATTTTACCAGATGAAAGCGTAGTATAATCAATTCCGCCTGACCGGGCAGGCGCCGCCCCCACACAGCCGGGGCGGGTGTGACTGGCGAGCTTCGCCTGGCGAGCAAAGCTCGCCTGGAAAGAAGATCGCAATATCTGTGTGGAATCAGTGTTTGGAGAAAAACGATGGGCGGAATCGGACTGCCTGAGTTGTTGATTGTGCTGGTAATCGTGATCGTGCTGTTCGGCGTGGGCCGGGTCGGCAAGATCTTTGGCGAAATGGGCAGCGGCATCCGGGCCTTCAAGCAGGGCCTGCAGGGCGATGAGAAGGACGAGAAAAACTCCGACGACGCCGACAAGCCCGCCTGACCCTCCGCTCCCTTTGGTATGCTCCCCGGCCGCGCGCCCATGTGGGAGCATATTATTTTAAGATGAACCTCCTCCCCTACGCCCCCCAGGCTTACCTGAGCTACCTGGACGAAAACCCGGCCAGCGCGCCAGCGGTGGTCTTACTGCACGGGCTGGGGGTGAGCGGGCGCTGTTGGGCGCTACAGCTCCCCGCCCTGGCGCGCGCCGGCTGGCGGGCCCTGGCCCCCGACCTGCCCGGCTTTGGCCGCTCCAGCGTGCGGCGCGGCGGGCCGCATGGCATGCGGCAGATGGCCGAACCCATCGTGGCCCTGCTCGACGCCCTGGGCCTGGAGCAGGCGGCGGTGGTGGGCCTGTCGCTGGGCGGGGCGGCGGCCCTGCAGCTTGCCTTGGATCATCCCCAGCGGGTGAGTGGGCTGCTGCTGGTCAGCACCTTCGCCCACCTGGAGCTGGCCCGCCCAGACCTGCTGCCGTTCTACCTGCTGCGCTACGCCCTGGCGGCCGCAGCCGGCCTCGAAACCCAGGCCCGCCGCGTGGCCCGGCGCATGTTCCCCCGCCCCGACCAGGCCCCCCAGCGGATCGCCTTCCTGGCCCAGATCTTGCAGGCCGACCCGCCCGCCTACCGGGCAGCAATGCGCCGGATCGTGCGCTTCAACGTCGCCCCCCGCCTGGGGCAGATTGCCTGCCCCACCCTGGCGGTCACCGGGGCCGACGACACCACCGTGGCCCCGGCTAACCAGGCCGCCCTGGCGCAGGGCATCCGCGGGGCGCGGCAGGTGGTCATCCCCGCCGCCGGGCATGCCCTGATCGCCGAAAAACCTGCCGAATTCAACCAAATTATGTTAGACTTCCTGGACTCACTGAAAGAAACGGGGGCTTCCGCCCCAGGCGGGATGTGAGTGGAGAAATTTTCCCGGCGCAGGCGGAAGACCCCGCAAACATAGTTGAAGGAGCAACCGTGAAAACTCGCTTCCAGGCGCTTTGGATCGTCATCCTGGGATTGGCATGGATCGCCGCCCCGCTTCTACCCGCCGCAGCGCAGAGCAGCCCGGCCGTGGTGCATGCTGTGCTGTTCTTTTCCCCCGACTGCAGCCACTGCCATGAGGTGATGGAGAAATACCTGCCGCCCCTGGTCGAAAAATACGGCGCGCAGCTAGACGTGGCCGGGGTAGACGTCACCCACCCGGTGGGGCAAGAGCTGTACCAGACCATGCTCAACGCCTATAACGTCCCCGACGAGCGCATCGGCGTCCCCACCCTGGTGGTGGGCGACCAGGTGCTGGTGGGGGCGATTGAAATTCCCGAAATGCTGCCCGCCATCGTCGAGCAGGGGCTGGCGACCGGCGGCATCGACTGGCCCAACATCGCCGGGCTGCAGGCCGTGCTGGACAGCCAGGCCGGCAGCTCGCTCAGCGCCGGGGCGGCAGCCTCGACCACTCTGGCCCCCACCCAGAACATCCCCCCATTTGTGCTGGCCTACCTCAAAGACCCGCTGGCGAACAGCATCGCCCTGATGGTGCTGCTGATCATGCTCCACCTGGTGATCTACGTGGCGGTCAAATTCCTGCAAGGCCAAACTAGCCGCCTGCTGACCTGGCCGCGCTGGACCATCCCGGCCCTGTCGGTAATCGGCCTGGGCGTGGCGGGCTATCTATCGTATATCGAGCTGACCGCCAGCGAAGCCCTGTGCGGCCCGGTGGGCGATTGTCACAGCGTGCAGACCAGCCCGTATGCCTTCCTGTTTGGGGTGCTGCCGGTGGGCGTGCTGGGGCTGGCGGGCTATCTGTCCATCCTGGCCGCCTGGTGGACGAAGGAAAACGGCCCGCCCAACTACCGCAAGCTGGCGACCCTGGCCCTGTGGGGCTTTGCCTGGTTCGGCATCCTGTTCTCGATCTACCTGACCTTCCTCGAGCCGTTCGTGATCGGGGCCACCTGCGCCTGGTGCATCACCTCGGCGGTGGTCATGTCGCTGGTCTTCCTGGCCAGCAGCGGCCCGGCCATCCAGGCCATGAGCGCCGAAGAGGCGGACGAAGACGATGAGGAAGAAGACGAGGCGGAACCGGCTGCCGTCTGAGAGGGGAGTAAGACGCGTCATCGGTATGGTTGGGCGCTTCTCACCCAGCCACACGGCCATCCACGAATCAAGGCCACGAATACAGGCCGCACGCTATTCGAGTATTCGTGAAACATTCGTGGATGGCGACTGCGGGCTATCCGCGAATAATGGCGCACCGAATACCCGAATGCTGGCCGCGCGCCATTCGGGTATTCGGTGCGTGCATCTATGCGCCACATGCGTGGATGGCTCTATCGCCCCCTGCCGGGATGTTAAAAGCAGGCGCGGCCCACCGCCCTCAGTCCAGCGCTTTGTCTACCACCACCCAGGCGATCAGCCCATCTACCGTCACGCGGACGCGGGCGGCGGGGGCGGCGAACAGCCCGGCGATCCGTTCGGGGGGCAGAAAATGGCTGCGCATCAGCAAGGCCTTCTCTCCCAGGGCGACCAGCTTGACCGCCCCGCGGCGGATGTCTGGCTCTTCGATCAGCAGCCGCCCGCCGGGCTTCAACACCCGCCACAGCTCGGCCGCGGTCTGGGCCGCGTCGGCCACGTGATGCAGGGCGTCGATCAACAAAATCCGGTCGAACGAACCGTCTGCGAAGGGCAGGCGCTCAGTCTCGGCCTGGGCCGGCGATAGGTCGGGCCAGGCGGCGGCCTGGCGCAGCATGCCGGCCGAAACGTCGGCTACCACCCGCCGGGCGATCCAGCGGCCCAGCCCGGCCGAGATGCGCCCCGTGCCGCCGCCGGCGTCGAGCAGGCGGCCGGGGTGCGGCAGGCCCAGCAGGCCTGCAATCTGGGCCGTGCGCCCTGGCGGTAGAGGCTGGGTGTAGAGCGGCGCAATGATTCCGAAATGATCGATGAGTGGCATCGCAGTTAACCTGATTAGGGAGGGGGTTACTTCCTTGCCAGCGGGAAATACACCACCCGCTGATACGTCAGGGCCTTCAAATTCACCACCAGCAGGTTGTGCTGGCAATCGCCCAACGTGCCGAGCTGAATGGGGGCCGAGAGCGGCGCGCCGCCCGGCCCCAACACCTGCAGGGCCAGGCTGCGGGTGGCCTGGGGCTGGCTGCCCAGGTAGAACTCGAACCCGCCCGGCCCAAACGCCGGCGAGCTGCCGCTGACCGCCACCTTGAGCAGGGTCTGCCCACCATACGACCCGCTCAGCTTGAGGGCCAGCCCGCTGGCCGGCGCGCCATCGGCAGCAAACACCTGCCCACCGACGCCCGCCCAGGCGCAGCCTGCCTCGGGCTGGATGAAATTGGGAATGCCGGCCGGCGTTCCCGGCTGCACGATATAGCCCAGGTGCGGCGGGGAGGCGCTGGCCCCGCCCGGCCCGGCCGCCCACCAGGCCGCAAACGCCCATACGAGCAGGGTCAGGCCCATCAGCCTGACCCTGCTTGCAAAGCTAATATTCTTCATCCTCGTCCAGCCAGATCTCGTCGTCTTCCTCATCGACCTCGAGATCTTCCCATTCTTCGGCCTCTTCTTCTTCCTCTTCCCACTCCTCATCGACTTCGGCGTCGTCGGCTCGCGAGAAGGTCATACAGCCAACGTCGGGGTCGATCTCAATCGCTGCAGCGCCGCAGTAGCCATCATCTAAGAAAATACAATCTATGTAATGGCAGCGAATACGGGGCATTAATTCCTCCTGAAAATAAATTGTCCGTTCGTTTAGATGCTTTCAAACAGCCAGACCATAACCTGGGAGCCGGACGGCACAGATTTTACCCCAGATGGCACGAAAAGCAAAGCGTTTGCTTCGACCAGCGAGCGCAAATTGCCCGAACCCTGGTGGCCGGTCAGCCGCACGGTCAGGCGGTCGCCTTCGCGGGCCGCGACCGCCCGCAGGTACGATTCGCGCCCGTCCGATTCGATCGGTTCGAGCAGGGTGGCCGGCCAGGTTGGGCGCTCCAGCCGGGCCGCGCCCTGCATTTGCAGCAGGGCCGGGCGCACGAACACCTCGAAGCCGATAAAGGCCGAAACTGGGTTGCCCGGCAGGCCGATAAAGGGCCGGCCCCGGTAAGCGCCAAAGGCCAGCGGCTTGCCAGGGCGCATGTTCACCCGCCAGAAGGTCAGCTCGCCCTGGGCTTCCACCACGCTGCGCACGAAGTCCAGCGCGCCCACGCTGACCCCGGCCGACGACAGGATCAGGTCGGCCCCCTGCTCCACGGCGGCGTCGAGCAAAGCCTGGACGGCCTCGGGCCGGTCGGCGGCCACGCCCAGGTTGAGCGCCAGGCCGCCGGCCTGCTCTACCAGCCCGGTGAGGGTATAGCCGTTGGCGTCGTGGATTTTGCCCGGCGCCAGGGGCTGCTCGACCGGCAGCAGTTCGTCGCCCGAAGAGAACACCGCCGCCCGCGGCCGGCGCGCCGCCGGAACCTGGGCCACGCCCAGCATGCTGAGCAGGCCCACGTCCTGCGGGCGCAGGCGCAGCCCGGCGGGCAGCGCCCGCTCGCCCCGCCGGATGTCCTGCCCGGCCGGGCGCACGTTATCGCCCAGGGCCGCCGGGCGCAAGACCTGCACCCAGTCTGGGGCGGGCAGGCCGGCCTGGCGGTGATTGAAATCGGTGTCTTCCACCATCACCACCGCCTCGGCCCCGGCCGGAACCGGCGCACCGGTCATGATGCGCATGGCCTGGCCGGCCTGCAGGGCGCGGCCGGGGACCGCGCCGGCCGGGATGTCGCCCGTCACCCGCAGGCGCGCCGGGCGCTCTGACCCGGCGGCGGCCACATCGGCCACGCGCACGGCAAACCCATCGACGGCTGAATTGGGGAAAGGGGGAAGATCATATTCGGCCCGCACGTCCTCGGCCAGGATGCGCCCCACGGCCTGGGCCAGGGGAACCGCCTCCCCTGCCAGCCGCGGAAAGTGCGCCAGCAAGCGCCGGCGGGCCTCAGAGACGGCTAAAAGTTCTGAGTTTTGGGTCATCCGGCAGGGGATTATACCAAGAATTCAGGATTTAAGATTTGCGATTTAGGGCGCTTCCGCCGGGCAGCGTCCCACGCAACCGTGGTGGGCGTAACTGGCGAGCTTCGCTCGCCTGGGAAGAGGGTTGAATGGGGTGCTACCGCCACGCCCCCCAATCGTACTTCTTTCCCGGCGAAGCCAGAAGAGCCAGGCGGGAGATGCTAAGTCAAGGGGCTGTTCAGGCAAACGGACACGTTTCGGGGCTGGCTGACACCCGCGGCGGCTTCCTCGAGCAGCGCAAACGAGGTCGCTTCACATCCACCACCAACAAAAAACTTATCCGCAGCGCTGAAAACAATCACCTCAGCCCCTGGCTGAACTTTACTTTCCTGCCCCAGCGCTTTAAGCGCCTCGCTCAGGCTGTACCGGATATCGACCTGCACATTCATACTCCACCTCCACAACTTAGATCGTTAGATCACACAGCGCACACTGGCGCAGTTTTTTATCCAGCGAGGCGCGGATACTTGCAATCGCCCCGGGGCCCTGCCAGATGTCTTTGAAAGAACTCAGCGCCAGATTGCCAAGCGGATGGCGATAAAACCGCTTCATTTTCAAACACGGATACACGCTTCCATCTTCGCAAATCGAAAAGAACGAAAACCCCGCCTTACATAACTTTTGTTTGCGTGGCGCAGAGGGGGTCTCGTTCCGCGCTTCGGCCCGCCAATAGCTTTGCATCTGCTCCGCATCCAGCCGCTCGGTTAAGTTCTCCGTTCCCCCATCGTCTTTGGGGAAAATCTCCGGATCGAAATGGACCGGAATGCCCAAGCGGTCGCCGATCTCGGTCTGGACCTTGTGGAACGTGTTGTAATTCGAGCGCATGACCGAGCAGTTGATTCTCAAATCAAAGCCGGCTTCTTTCAAGAGATGTAACGCCCGCACCGTCTTATGGAAAGAGCCGGGCGCGTTCGTGATCCGGTCGTGAATCTCTGGCTGATGACCATACAGGCTGATATGGATACGGTAAATGTTGGTAAGTCCCGCCATCGCCTGCACCACGGCCTCGTCGATCAGGGTTCCATTCGAATTAATTCTGACGACAAATCTTTGTTCGGATAGATAGGTCAGGATGTCCAGCATATCGTTCCGAAAAAAGATTTCGCCGCCGGTAAGAACCAGGCCCAGGGTGCCCGCGGCTTTCAAATCGTCCACGATCCTGAAAATTTGCCCGGTGCTGAGCGAATCTTTGCGGGTCTCGAAGACGCAGTAGCAGTGCCGGCAGCGCAGGTTGCACCGCCCGGTGAGCTCGAAATGCCCGCTGATGGGAATTTGGTTTTTGAATGCCCACAGGTTCACCACGCCCATATCGACTTCCGCCTGCTCCGGACTGGCGGCTGCCGCGAAAGAACCGGGCGGCCTACCACCCGGAAGCCCCTCCACCAGGCCAAGGCTCGCCAGGCGCGCAAACAGAGGCCCGCCTCGCTCCCGGTCGTCACCCTGCGGCGCCGCTGCGATCCGTTTCCAGCATTGCAGGATTTCCCCCTGCAATAAAATCACCCGTTTCTGAGGCACGCTCATAATCACTGCCAGCGCATCGCCGTAAATTCGATAAACCAGATCGTTTGGGATCATTTTATCTGCTCACACGAATGAGCCTTACCCCGGCCGGACGCGCTGGGCTTCCATCACGTTGGGCAGGTTCTCCAGGCGGTCCAGGATGCGGCTGAGTTGGGGGATGTCGCGGATCTCCAGCACCAGGTCGAACACAGCCAGGTTGCGGTGGGTCTCGACCTTGACCTTGGGCATGTTGATCCCCTCGTCGGCGATCAGAGTCGAGACATCGCGCATCAGGCCGTCGCGGTCGAAGGCTTTGATCCGCACCGGGATCGGGTAGGTGGTGCGCGGGTCGCCCCAGCTCACCCGCACCAGGCGGTCGCGGTCGTCGATGCGCAGCACGTTGGGGCAGTCTTTGCGGTGGATGGTGGCCCCGCGCCCGCGGGTGATGTACCCCACGATCTCGTCGCCGGGGGCGGGGTTGCAGCAGCGAGCGAAGTTGGTCAGCAGGCCCTTCAGCCCCACCACCTTGACCGAATCGTCGGGGACAGAGCCGGGAGCGGCCGGCGGCTTGACGATGATCGGCTGCAGCTCGTCGGGGGCAGGCGGAGGGGCTTTCTCCTCGGTAAACGTCAGGTGGCGCACGATGCGCGCCACCGGCAGGTCGCCCGTGCCGAGGGCCTCGTACAGGTCGTCCACAGCTTTGAGGTCGAACTCGCGCGCCAGGCGCTCCAGGTTGGTATCCATCAGCCCCAGGCGGCGCAGTTCTTTCTCCAGGATGGCTTTGCCGTTGGCGATGTTCTGATCGCGCTCCTGGCGCTTGAACCACTGGCGGATTTTGCTGCGCGCCCGCTGGGTCTTGACCAGGCCCAGGTTGGCGTTCAGCCAGTCCAGGCTGGGGCCGCCGCGCTTGGCGGCCAGAATCTCGACCTTATCGCCGGTGCGCAGGACGTAATCCAGCGACACCAGCTTGCCGTTGATCTTGGCCCCCCGGCAGCGGTGGCCCACGTCGGTATGCACCTGGTAGGCGAAGTCGATGGGCGTGGCTCCAGCCGGCAGGTCGATGATGTCGCCGCGCGGGGTGAAGACGTACACCCGATCCTGGAAGAACTCGGACTTCATGTTGTCCACGAACTCGCGGGCGTCTTCCACATCCTGCCGCCAGTCCATCAGCGAGCGCAGCCACAGAATGCGGCGCTCGTATTCGTCGTCGCGCTGCTGGCCGCCCTCTTTATAACGCCAGTGGGCGGCAATGCCGTACTCGGCGCTCTGGTGCATTTCAGGGGTGCGAATCTGGATTTCCAGGTTCTTGCCGTCATCGTACAGCACGGCGGTGTGCAGCGAGCGGTAGAAGTTGTCTTTGGGCGCGGCGATGTAGTCGTCGAACTCGCCGGGGATGGGCCGCCAGTGGGTGTGGATGATGCCCAGGGCCATGTAGCAGTGGGTCAGGTCTGGCACGATCACCCGCACGCCGCGCACGTCGTGAACCAGGTCGAAGGTCACGCCTTTGCGCATCATCTTGCGGTAGATGGAATAGATATGCTTGGGCCGGGCCGAGATTTCGGCCTGCACCCCGGCCTGCGCCAGCACTTTAATCAGCCGGTCGCGGATGTCGCTCATCTCCTGCTCGCGCTCCGAGCGGCGCTTGGCCAGGTTATCGGCGATCTCGCGGTATTTTTCGGGGTTGACGTAGCGGAAAGCCAGGTCTTCCAGTTCCCACTTGATCTGCCAGATGCCCAGGCGGTTGGCAAGTGGGGCGAAGATATCGAGCGTTTCCTGGGCAATGCGCTGGCGTTTGTGTTCGGGCATGTGGCCCAGGGTGCGCATGTTGTGCAGCCGGTCGGCCAGCTTAATCATCACCACCCGCACGTCTTCGCCCATCGCCAGGAAGGTCTTGCGTAGGGTCTCGTTGACCAGATCGTGCTTGCGGCTGCGGGCGATGGCTTCGGCTTCTTCGGCCGGGGCCGGCACGCCGCGCCGCTCGGCCAGTTGGCGCTGTTCTTGCTCGCGGGCATCTTCGGTGGTGGGGTTTTCGCCGCGCGAGACGCGCGGCAGTTGGGTCAGCTTGGTCACGCCGTCCACCAGGCGGGCCAGCTCGGTCGAAAAATCGCGCTGCAGGTCTTCCAGGGTGATGTCGGTGTCTTCGACAGTGTCGTGCAGCAGACCGGCCGCCACCACCACCGGCGGGACGCGCATCTCGGCCAGAATCGAGGCCACTGCCAGGCAGTGGCTGAGGTATGGCTCGCCGGAGGCGCGCTTCTGGCCTTCGTGGGCCCGCTCGGCCACCCGGTAGGCGCGCTGGATCAGCTCGCGGTCGGCCAGGGTATAGTTCTCAGGCAGGTCATTCATAAAGCTATCGAAGCGCATCGTGGTTGTATTATAGTCTAGATTGGAGTTTTCCAGATTGCCAGACGGGTGCGACGAAACCCCAATTTATCCAACGTTTACGCCGGGTTCTTGCAATTTTGCGAAAATTGGTGTACATTAATATAAGAATTGCAATTTGCCGTAAGGCCGCGCCTTGAAGCGCGCCTGGCTTTCAACCCTCGAGGAGGCCCGATGAAACCCCTGTTTCGCATCCTGCTCATCCTGGCGCTGTGTCTGCCGCTGGCGCTGCCAGGCCAGGGCGCCCTGGCCCAGAACGGGCCGGCCCAAGATGGCCCCGCCGCTCCCACTTTTGCAATCCAATCCGTTACGCCCGGGGTCAGCGTCACCATCCAAGCCGTGAATTTCCCCGCCCGCACCGCCTACGACGCGTATATGGGGCCGGAGGCCAGCCAGGCCGCCGACGGCCTACTGGTGGGGTCGATCACCTCCGGGCCGGGCGGGGCCTTCACCGCCACCTTCCGCATCCCGGCCGGGCTGGCAAAAGAATACAAGATCGGCCTGCGCCTGCAGGCCGCCTCATCGCCCGGCGTGTACGTGTACAACTGGTTCTATAACGACCGGGCGGCCGCCAACCGGCCCGCCGGCCAGGCCGCCAGCGGCGGGGCAGCCGGGGCAGCCGGGGCGCCCATGCCCAGCTTCGCCATTGCCGGGGTCAAGCCCGATCAATCGGTGACGGTGACGACCTACAACTTCCCCGCCAAAGACCGCTTCCAGGTCTTGATGGGCTACATCGGCACGCGCGGCGTGGACGGCATCCCCGGCGTGGTGATCGACACCGGCAAGGGCGGCGCGCAGAGCTACACCTTCCAGATTCCCCCGGCCCTGTTCGGGCAGTACGCCATCGCCATCCGCCTGCAGAGCATCAGCGGGTCGGGCTACTACGCCTACAACTGGTTCCCCAACCGGGTGGTCACCTATCCCATCCCCGGCCCGGGCCCCGGCCCGGTGATCGACCCGACCAATCCCCTCGATCAGCCCGGCTACGGCTATTTTCCCACCTTCAGCGTGGTCAACGTGCTGCCCGACCAGCGCGTGACGATCCTGGCCTACAACCTGCCGCCCAAGAAAACCTTCCAGGCCCGCATGGGGCCGATGGGGACCCGCGGCATCGGCGGCCTGCTGGCGGGGACGTTCTACACCGGCGAGGGCGGCATGCAGACGCTTTCGTTCAACATCCCGATCGGGCTGTACACCCTGCCGCAGATCGCCATCCGCATCCAGGCCAGCGACCGGTCGGGGTATTACGCGTATAACTGGTTTTACAATCACTAGGGCGGCCTGGGTACCCCCCATTAAACCGTGGAACAGGCCTGGCGCTCTTCGAGGGCCTTCAAAAAGAGTTGTTCTGTTAATTCTCTTTCCAGGCCAAGCTTGCCGTCATCTCCACCCCGGTTAAGGGGGGAGCTACCGCGGCCTGGGACAGGCTGAAGATTTCTCGCAAAGGGGGGTAAAGGGAAAATTAAAGCGTTCGACCCTGGAGTGAGGGGGGCACCCCAGGGCTGAACGATGAATATTATACCCAAATTCCCAATTCCCGCAAGGGCTAATTACGGCCAATCTGTGAAAAAACCCGCAATCAGCCCGCCTCTGCCACGCTGCTCAGATGCACCCAGCACACCCAACCGGCCGGCCTACCGCCGGCCGCATCGATCAGCGCCACCCGGGCATAGCCGAAGGTCTGCTCCAACAGCAGGGCCGGTACGCCGGCGTCCAGAAAATACACCCGGCCCTGATCCAGCAGGCGTTGGGCGATGGCCTTCTCATTGCACGAGCAGCGCCAATGCAAATATACCTCGTAATGCAGCAGGTCGTCGGCGCTCGCGCCGGCGGTCAAAAAATCCAGATGGCTGCCAGAGACGAGCGTCACACGCCGGCAAGCGTCGGGCGATAGACTGGGCATAGCTGCATTATACATCTTTTAGCCTTGACCAACTGCCCCGACGCGCGTACAATGGACGATGCATCTGGGGCTGTGGCGGAATTGGCAGACGCAGGGGACTTAAAATCCTCCGGGCAGGGATGCCCTTGTGGGTTCGACCCCCACCGGCCCTACACAAAACGGTTCTTCCGGCTTGGCCGGGAAAGAGGTTCTATTTAGGGAAAAACGTGTGGCTACGCCACACGTTTTTCCCTAAATAGAGGAAATTTCTCGGTTTTGGCAGCGGAAGAACCGCTTCTTTAGCGCCGCACCAGCGGCAAAAACACCTGCCGGGGCAGGATGGCGATGGTGAAGGGGTAGCTTGTTTCACCCCCGGCGCTGTCTTTCAATCGGGCCGTCAGGTGGGCCACGCCCACCGCGCCCAGAGCCGGGCTGAAGCGCAGAGTGCAGACGGTCCCGTCGATGGTCAGGCTGGGGGCCAGGCTGAACAGGCCGGGAGAATCGTTGCTCAACTCGAAGGAGAGGCTCTGCCCGCTCTCGTCGGCCGGGCCGGGCGAAAGGGCCGTGGCCCACACCGCCTGAAAGGCCCCGGAAGCCGCCGGCGCTGTCACGCGGCCATCGCCCAACAGGCTCAGACCGGGCGCATCATTCACCGGCGTGAGCGTGATGGTGAAGGTCTGGAGCGGGCTGAGATCGATCCCGCCGTTGGCCGTCCCACCGCTGTCTTGCAGCCCCAGGCGCATCACCGCCACGCCGTTGGCGTCGGAGGCCGGTGTAAAACGCAGTACGCCCTGTGCGTCCACCTGAGGCCCCACGCTGAACAGGCCCGGGTTGGTGTTGGCCGTTACGGTAAACGCCAGGCTCTGCCCGGCTTCATTGCCTGCGCCTGGCGAGATATGGCTGGCCCAGGCGGGGAAGGTCTGCGGCCCGGCGTCTTCCAACACCGTCACATCGTCGCCTTTGGTAAAACCGGGAGCGTCGTTCACCGCCGTAACCGTGATGGCGAACGTTTGAGTCACGTGATCCACCCCGCCGCTGGCCGTCCCACCGTCGTCGCTCAGGCGCAGGCTGAGGACGGCACTGCCGTTGGCGTCGGCGGCTGGGGTGAAGCGCAGCCGCCCCTGCGGCGAAACTACCGGCCCGGCGCTGAACAGGGCCGGGTTGGTGTTGCCGGTCAGGCTGAAGCTCAGGCTCTGCCCGCTCTCATTGGCCGGGCCGGGCGAGAGATTCGTCGCCCAGGCCAGGTCTTGCGGCCCGGCGTCTTCCAGCGCCGTCACGTCGCCGCCGGGGGTGAAGCTGGGGGCGTCGTTCACCGGCGTGAGCGTGATGGTGAAGGTGTGCACCGGGCTGAGATCCACCCCGCCGTTGGCCGTCCCGCCATCGTCGCTCAGGCGCAGGCTGAGCGTGGCGCTGCCATTGGCGTCGGCGGCCGGGGTGAAGCGCAGCCGCCCCTGCGGCGAAACCAGCGGCCCGGCGCTGAACAGGGCCGGGTTGGTGTTGCCGGTCAGGCTGAAGCTCAGGCTCTGCCCGCTCTCATTGGCCGGGCCGGGCGAGAGATTCGTCGCCCAGGCCAGGTCTTGCGGCCCGGCGTCTTCCAGCGCCGTCACGTCGCCGCCGGGGGTGAAGCTGGGGGCGTCGTTCACCGCCGTAACCGTGATGGCGAACGCTTGCGTCACGTGATCCACCCCGCCGTTGGCTGTCCCGCCATCGTCGCTCAGGCGCAGGCTGATAAGAGCGCTGCCGTTGGCGTTGGGCGCCGGGATAAAGTTCAGCGTTCCGTCGGCCGCCGCCGCCGGCCTGGCGTCGAACAGGTCGGGGTTATCGTTGGCGCTGGTTACAAAACTCAGGCTCTGCCCGCTCTCGTCGGCCGGGCCGGGCGAGAGATTCGTGGCCCAGGCCGGGAGGCTCTGCGGGCCAGCGTCTTCCAACACCGTTACATCGCCGCCGGGGGTGAAGCCGGGGGCGTCGTTCACCGGGGGCACGTAGATCGCCAGGGTATAGGCGTCCTGGCTGTACAGCCCGCCGTCCGACACCTTGAAGGTGAAGCTGGCGTAAGCCGCCCCATCCGTCCGGTTGGCGTCGGGTTCCGGCTTGAACTTCAGCGCGGGTAGGTCGGCGCTGGCGATGACCAGCCCGACGCTGGCCGCCTCGCCAGCGTCGGGCTGGCCGCTGTAGTTCGCGTCCAGGTACAGCGCGCCCAGCGCGGGCAGGCTCTCGATCTGCACTGCCTGGAGCGTATCGGCGGTATTGGCGTCGCTGAAGGGGAAGCTGTCGACGCTGAAGGCGGCCTGCGTGTCTTCGGGGACCGTCAGGCTGGCGTCGGCCGAGGCGGGCGCGCTCGGTTGGTGGGAGCTGTAGGCGCGCCAGGCGCTAAACGGCACGATATGCGAATCCTTCACCTGTATGACGAAGTTGAAATCGCCGCCGCCGGTGACCATCCCCGACAGCCGCCCGTCGCTTGCCAGGCTCGCGCCAGGCGGCAACGTGCCGGAATACAGGGTATAGGTGTAGGGCGCGGTTCCGCCCAGGGTGGTCAGCGCATGATCGTAGAACTGGCCGACGGTGAAATCCGGCAGGCTGGTCGGGCCGAGGCTCAGGATCGGGTCCTGCCCCATGGCGTTCGCCCCCCAACAGGCGGCGGTATCGTCGCTGTAGCGCACGCAGGCGTCATAATCTGTGACGCTGATCGTCTCATACGTGATGCCAGGCGGCGTATACGGCGGGCTGCCGGGTGGGGCGTGATCGCCCCAGCAGAGCGCCACGTTATCGCTGCGCAGGGCGCAGGCGGCGCTGGCGCCCACGGCTATATAAGTATAGTACGTCTCGGCCGGCAGAGCGGGCACGTTCAGTTCATTATACAAAGCCCTACCCCAACAAGCCAGGGCATGGTCGCTGCGCAGGGCGCAGGCGGCAAAATTGCCCACGCTCAGTTGGGTATACGTCACCCCCTCCGGAAGCGCCGGAACATTCAAGCCCCCATAGTTAGCGATACCCCAGCAGATGATCGTGCCATTGCTGCGCAGGCCGCAGTTCAACTCCGACCCGCCGCTGACGTCGGTATAGGTCACGCCAGCCGGCAGCGCCGGCACGTTGAGCTGGTTCCACATCATATTTCCCCAGCAAACGACGCTGCCATCGCTGCGCACGGCGCAAACCGAAAAATAGCCCACGCCCACGGAGGTATAGGTCAGCCCGGCCGGTAGGGCCGGCACGCTGAGCATTCCATGCAGGGTATCCCCCCAGCAGGCAATGTTGCCGTCGCTGCGCAGGGCGCAGGCGGCCTCCTGGCTGCCCATGCTGACCTGGGTATAGCGCACCCCGGCCGGCGGGGCCGGCGGGTTGTTCGGCACGGCCAGGGGCTGCCCAAAACAGTTCAGGCGGCCATCGGCGCTCACCAGGCAGGTGAGCTTGTAGCTAGACTCCACCTGAGGCGGGTCTGGAATGGCGGCCTGGGCTGCCTGCAGCGCGTTCGCCAGGCCAAACAGCAGCACGCCAAACAGCGCTGCAATCCTACACACCATCGGCCAGCGTTTCAATGCCATGGGGTTGCTCCTTTGCTGCTTGCCCAGCCAGGCCCCGCCGCCGATTAAAAACACCGCCCAAGCCGGTTAGAGCAGGCCGCAAGCAGCGGCCCCAGGGCATCCATCGGGTTTCAAATCCGGGCGGCCAGGGCGCTGGCCGAACAGTTGCTTTTTTTGAGTTTGCCGGGGAAATACCGCGTAATCTTACCCCACCGCGAGCGGTTTGACAATCCAACCCGCCGGGCGCTTACGGTTTTGTTGGGAGAGCCCGGCCCGCCGGGCTCCAATCCAGAATCAGTATCACCTCGTCGATCTCCTGCAGGCGAGCGCTGGCAAAGCTGCGCTCCAGACCGACCAGGCGGAAGCCGCACTTCTCCAGCACCCGCCGGGAGGCGTGGTTATCGGCCGCCGCCCGGCCAAACAGCGGGCGGCGCGGCTCTTCGGCCAGCAGCAGGCGCAGCCCCTGGGTGGCCGCCCCCCGGCCCCAAAATTCTCGCCCCAGCCAGTAGGTCACCTCCGGCGCGCCGGCGCGCTCGAAGCAGGCCAGGTAGCCCGCCGTGCGCCCGTCCACTACCAGCGTGCGGATGCGGATGCGCTCATCGGCCCGGATGCGGGCCCAATGGGCGTCAAAGGCCGCCCGGTTGCGCGGGTCGGGCGAGGTAAACGCCGCCATCTGATTGGCCTGCGGATCGAGCTGCTGCTCGAAGAAAACATCCAGATCAGCGTCCGTCACCGCCCGCAGATACACCGCCTGCATCATCGTTCGCTCTCCTGCAGATTTCCGATATAGGCCAATTATAATCGCGGCGGGGAGGCCATCCACGAATGTTTCACGAGTACCCGAATACGCGCGGCCCCATTCGGGTATTCGTGGCCTTATCCGTGGATGGCCGCCGCGGGGTAGCTCCCCACTCAACCGGAATGGAGGTGACTGGCGAGCTTCGCTTGGCGAGCAAAGCTCGCCTGGAAAGAAGATTAATTGTGGATTTTGTCGCACTTCGTGCGACAAAATCCACGCAACATCTCTTTTTGAAGGCACTCGAAGAGCGCCATGCCTGCTCCGCGGTTTAATAGGGCGGTACCCGCCGTGGGCCATCCACGAATAAGGGCGTATGTATGCGCCCTTATTCGTGGATGGCGTTCCTGCCGCCGGCGGCGGTGCGAACGGCTTTTCGGGGTACAATAGACCCACATTAGGCCACCGCGCGAGGAAACCATGCCCAACAAACTCCCCCCTCAGCCCATCTCCGCCACGCCAGATGGCTTCCTGACCATCGACCAGGATTGGAACATCGCCTACGCCGGCGGGTCGGCCCCAGCCGGCCCGCCGGCGGGCCAGAACCTGTGGCAGGCCTGCCCGCAGTGGGCCGGCGGGCCGCTGGAGGCTGCCCTGCGCCAGGCCATGCAGAGCGGCGCGCCGCAGCAGATCGAGCTGGACGGGCCGCAGCCCGACCAATGGCGCGAGTTCCACATCTACCCCCACGGGCCGGGCCTGGCCGTCCTGTGGACCGACATCACCCCCCACAAACAGGCCGAACAGGCCCTGCGCCAGAGCCAGACCCGCGAAGCCGCCCGCCTGAACGAGCTGCAAGCCGTGATGGACGCCGCCCCGGCCATCATCTGGGTCACCCGCGACCCCCAGGCCCGCCTGGTCACCGGTAACCAGGCCGCCCACAAATTCCTGCGCCTGCAGCGCGGCCAGAATCTCTCCAAAAGCGCCCCAGACGACCAGGCTCCGCGCCACTTCCGGGTCTTCCGAGACGGGCAAGAACTGCCCCCCGAAGCCCTGCCCCTGCAAATCGCAGCCGCCTCCGGCCAGCCGGTGCGCGACTTCGAAGAAGAAGTGGTCTTCGACGACGGCGACCGGGCCTCCCTGCTGGGCAACGTCACCCCTCTGCTCGACGAAAGCGGGCAGCCGGCCGGCGCCGTGGCCGCATTCATCGACGTGACCGCCCGCATCCAGGCCGGCCAGGCCCTGCGCCAGGCCCTGGCCGAGCGCCAGCAGGTCGAAGCCGCCCTGCGCCAGCGCTCCGAGCGCCTGGCCCTGCTCTCCGAAGCCGCCGCCGCCCTGCTCCACAACGTCGATCCGGGCGGCCTGCTCAAGCAAATCTACCCCCGCCTGGCGGCCCTGCTCGACCTCGACGCCTACCTGCTCTACCGCCTCTCCAAAGACGAAACCGAGCTGGAGCTGGACGCCATCGCCGGCTTCCCCCGCGCCCAGCGCGAAACCCTCCAGCGCCTGCCCGTGGGCCAGGCCGTGTGCGGCTGGGTGGCCCAACACCGCCAGCCCCAGATCGTCCAGGACGTCCAATCGACCAGCGACGAACGCACCCACCTGATCCGCTCGCTCGCCATCCAGGCCTACGCCTGCCACCCGCTGCTGGTCAACCAGCGCCTGGTCGGAACCCTGTCGTTCGGCTCGCACACCCGCACTCACTTCGACCCCGAAACCATCAGCCTGATCCGGGCCGTGTGCGACCTGATCGCCGCCGCCATCGACCGGCGCAGCGCCGAGCTGAACTCGCAGCGCTACGCCGAGCAGCTCGAACGCAGCAACCGCGACCTGCAGGAATTCGCCTTCGTGGCCTCCCACGAACTACAAGAACCGCTGCGCAAGATCGAAACCTTCGGCGATATCCTGCTCCAGCGCGGCGATAACCTGACCTCCACCCAGCGCGATTACCTCGACCGCATGCGCCAGGCCGCCGTGCGCATGCGCGACATGGTCACCGGCTTGCTGACGCTCTCGCGCTTGGGGCGCGACGCCCAGCCCTTCGCCCCCACCGACCTGACGCAGGCGGTGGCCGAAGCCGTGTCGAACCTGGAGCTGCGCGTCCAGCGCGCCCAGGCCCACATCGAAGCCGACCCCCTGCCCACCCTGGAAGCCGACCCGCTGCAGATGACCCGCCTGTTCCAGAACCTGATCGGCAACGCCATCAAATTCCAGCCCCCCGGCGGGCGGCCCTACGTACGCATCTACCCGCGCCGCCTGGAAGACGGCCAGACCGCCATCGTGGTTGAAGATAACGGCATCGGCGTACCGCCCGAAGCCGCCGAGCGCATCTTCCAGCCCTTCCAGCGGGCCGTGGGGCGCAGCGAGTACGAAGGCAGCGGCATGGGCCTGGCGATCTGCCGCAAAATCGTCGAGCGCCACGGCGGCCAGATCAGCGTCCAAAACCGGCCCGGCGGCGGAGCAGCCTTCCTGGTGATCCTGCCAGCCCTCGCCTCGCCTGCTCCAGACGCAGACGAATGACTTTTCAGGGGAACTAGCGCCTGGCTACGGTATGGGATCGTTCCGCCTTAACAGGGGAAAGACCTCATCCAAGGGATAATGCGTGGATTTTGTCGCCCGAAGTGCGACAAAATCCACGCATTATCCCTTAAGCTGGCTCGCTGAGGCGGCCCTTTTGCAGCGGACCAGGGCGGGGAAATTGGAGGGGTGCAAGGCGCGCTTAACCCCCGGCCTTATGTTACAATCTCCTTAGGGAAATTTGTGGCTTTGCCCCATAGGCCAGATGGGATCGCTGGGGGTTTGCCGGCCAGGCAAGAGCCAAAATTGTTTCTTCACCTATGCCAGTTAGAGAAAGGGAGATAATCATGGCAGACCAGCAGAAAGGCAAAAACATCTTCGATCAGGCCATCGACCTGGTAAGCAATCGCGACGAAAAGGCCGCCCTCGAAGCGGCTAAGAAGCACATGGCGGAAGTCGAGCAGCAGCTTGTCGCTCAGACCCAACGGGCTGAGACAGCCGAGCGCAAGGTGGCCGAACTGCAGGCCGCTCTGAACAAGACCCAGGCCGACGCTCAGGCCAGCCTGTCGAAGAGCCAGGCCGAAGGCCAGGGAGCGCTGGGCAAGACGCAGAGCGAGCTGCAGGCCGCCAAGGCCACCATCGCCCAACTGGAGCAGCGCCTGGCCGTTGCCGAGCCGAAGGCCAAGCTGTACGACGAAGCCCAGATTGCGGCCCGCCTGGAGGCCGATAGCCTGGCGGCCCAGAAGGCGGCCACCCTGGCCACCCACACCACCGCCGCTAACGAAACCCTGGGCGACCTGGCCTTGAAATACTACGGCCACGCCACCCCGGCCTACTGGCAGCTCATCTACGAAGCCAACAAGGCCGCCATCGGCGACAACCCCAACCGGGTCAAGGCCGGGCTGAGCCTGCGCATCCCGGTGCTGCCGCCGGAACTGAAGAAGTAGGCCCGCATGCCCGCCGATCAGGTAAGCCTTCCCACCCTGTTCAACGCGGCGACGCGCGCCCTGGCCGCCAACCAGGAGGCCCTCAACCAGGCCGACGACTATAACCACAACCATGGCGATAATATGGTAAAGAACTTCAAGGTCATTACCAAAGCCTTGAAGGAAAAACCCGACGCTACGCCGTCCGAACAGTTAGTCCACGCCAGCCAGGCGCTGAGCGCGAAGTCGCAGTCTGGCTCGGCCCAGTTGTACGCCCAGGGGCTGGCCCAGGCCGCCCGCAAGCTGGAAGGCCAGCGCAGCGTCAACGCCCAGAACGCGCTGGACCTGGTGCAGGCTCTGCTGGGCGGCGGAACACCGGGCGGAACACCGGGCGGCGCGGCGCAGCCCCAGCTCAAGGGGCCGGCCTCGCTGCGCCCGGGCGGGCCAACCCCGGCCAGCGCGCCCAGCCTGCCCCAGTCTGGCGGCGACCCGCTGGCCCAGTTGATGGAGGGGCTGTTCCAACAGGGCGGTCAGGGCGGCCAAAGCGGCGCCGGCGACCCGCTGGCGCAGATCATGGAGGGCCTGCTGCAGCAGCAAGGCGGGCCGGCCCCGGAGGCAGGCAGTCCCGCCAACCCGAACGACCTGATGGCCCAGTTGATGGAGGGCCTGCTGCAATCGGGCGGCGGCGCTGCGCCGCGCGCCCCTGAAAGCGCCCCCACCCGCCCCACCCAGGGCGGCGACCCGCTGAGCGACCTGATCGGCGCTTTTCTGGGCGGGGGCGCAGCCGCCCGTCCGCAGGCCGAGACGCCCCAGGCGGGCGGCGGCCTGGACCTGGGAACCCTGCTCACCGCCGGGATGGCCTACATGCAGGCCAAGCAGCAGGGCGCTTCGTCGCTAGAAGCGCTGGTGCAGGCGATGATGTCTGGCAGCCAGATGAACACCACCCAGTCGCACGCCCAATCCGGCGAGATCGTCGCCAGCACGCTGATCAGCACGATCAGCAAGCTGTTGGGCGGGCAGTCCGGCCGGCGGCGCTAATCCATCGATTGCTGTAAAAAAAATGCAGGCCGGTTGCACCGGCCTGCATTTTTTGGTTCTTCCGCCGAGGGCGGGAAATTTTCTATCTTTGGGGAAAATGTGTGGCTACGCCACACATTTTCCCCAAAGACACTCGGAGAGCCGCATTTCTTACAGCAACAGCATTCGCCGTGCGGGGCTGTTTCTATCCATCAGGGTTGGGTGGGTAATCGCCGGGTCTCTTCCGGCAGCGCCCAGACGTAGAGCGCCTTGGGGCCATGCACGCCCAGGGTCAGGGTCAGCTCGATGTCGGAGGTGCGGCTGGGGCCGGTAATCAGGATCAGGTAGTTATGACGGCGGGCCTCGGCCAGCACGGGGTGCAGGTCGGGCTGCAAAATGGCCGGGGTGATCAGGGCCAGGTGGACCCGCGGCAGGAGCGAAACCAGGCGCGGCTGTTCGGGCGAGGAGAGCAGGCCCAGCGTGCCGGTTTCGGGCAGGGCGAAATCGGCCCCGGTGACGCCCAGATCGCAGGCGGCCAGGGCGTGTTTGCCGGCCAGCGGCGAGACGACCGCTACCCCCAGGGCGCGCAGGCGGTCTTCGATGCCCAGCGCCCGCAGCAGCGGGGTCTGCCCCACGCAGGCCGCCCGCACCTGCTCGGCCTGCACCAGGTCGGCCAGGGCGGCGTCAAACGCGGCGCCAAACGCGGCGCCCAGGGCGGCTCCGTCCAGGCGGCGGGTCTTGCCGGCCAGGGCTTCGATCTCGGCCAGCAGGCGGGCCATTTCTTCGCCTGGGTCGCCGGGCATGCGAGGGGCCAGCACCGGCGGGCGGGGCGGAACCGCCGCGCCCGGCTCGCGCCCCAACCGGCGGCGGAGGGTATCCAGAAATATCTGCGCCTCAGTCATAGCAGCACTCCAAAATCATCCACAGCTAGAAAAAATCCTGTTCACCCGAGCGGCCCCATGCCCCGGCGCCTGGCCCACGAACGGAAGCGAGCGGCGAAGGCCGGGAAGGGCCGGACGCGCGTCCAGCGGTTGGCCGGGGCGGGCAGGCGGGCGATCCAGCCATCCTTTGCCAGCCAGCCGGTCAGGCCGGGCAGCAAGCGCGTCCCCAGGCGGTACAGCCAGGGCAAGCCAAAGGCCAGCCCGCCCAGCCTGGCCCCGGCCCGCACGGCGGCCGGAGCGCTGGACGGCTCGAAATCGTCGCCTTCGACCACCCGCTGGCGCAGGTGGAGCAAAATGTCGGGGATCGGCACCTTCACCGGGCAGACCTCGGCGCAGGCCCCGCACAGCGAGGAGGCGAAAGGCAGCTGGCGGGCGGTCGCCCCGCCCAAAATCTGAGGCGAGAAGATGGCTCCCACCGGCCCAGAGATGAACCAGCCGTAGGCGAAGCCGCCGACGTGCTTATACACTGGGCAGACGTTCAGGCAGCACCCGCAGCGAATGCACTTGAGCGTCTCGCGCCCCAGCGGGTCGCTCAACATCCGGCTGCGGCCATTATCCAGCAGCACCAGGTGCAGTTCTTTGGCCCCGCCCTCGCCCTCCGCCCGGCGCGGCCCGGTGATGAACGAGGTGTAGGTAGAGAGCTTCTGCCCGGTGGCCGAGCGGGCCAGCATCTTCAGCAGCAGGGCCAGCGCTTCCCAATCCGGCGCCACCTTGTCGATGCCCACCACGGCGATGTGCAGGTCGGGCAGGGTGGTGCACATGCGCCCGTTGCCCTCGTTGGTCACCGTCACCAGGGTTCCGGTCTCGGCCACCAGGAAATTGGCTCCCGAAACGCCCAGGTCGGCGGCCAGGAATTTCTGGCGCAGGGTCTGGCGGGCGATCTCGGTCAGCCGGGCCGGGTCGGGTGGGGCCTCGACGCCCAATTTCTGGCGGAACAGGTCGGCAATTTCTTCTTTGCGCAGATGCACCGCCGGGACGATGATGTGCGACGGCCCGGTGCCGGCCAGTTGGATGATGAACTCGCCCAGGTCGGTCTCGAAGACCTCAATCCCGGCGGCTTGCAGGGCGGGGTTGAGGCCGATCTCCTCGGTCGCCATCGACTTGACCTTGACGGCCAGCTTCACATCGTGGGCGCGGGCAATATCCAGCACGATGGCGCGGGCTTCGGCGGCGTCGGCGGCCCAATGCACCTGCCCGCCAGCCTGTTCCACCTGGGCGGCGGCCTGCTCCAGGTAGACATCCAGGTTTTGCAGGGTGTGCAGGCGCAGGTCGGAGGCCTGCTGGCGCATGGCCTCCCAGGCGGGCAGCTCGGCCACCCGCAAGGCCCGGTTGCCCAGGAAGCGCCCGGTGGCCTGCTGTACGGCGGCCGGGATGCCCGGCGGCACGGCCTGGGTGTAGGCTTCAAAGTCGATATAGGTTGGAGAGTGAGACATCGTTTCCCTGTAGATGTGGAGGGTGCAAGCGCCTGAAAAAAGATCTTCATGGGATTTTGTCGCACTTCGGGCGACAAAATCCACGATTAATCATCATAAATAAAAGATTTTCCGCCTGCGGCGGAAGAGCCACAACTTTTTTCCGGCGAAGCCGGAAGAACGACAGAACAGTGCGCGCCGGGTAAGCCGCGCTCAGGAGGCGCTGGACAGCACATCGAGAATATGCAGGGCGCGGATGGGCGAGCCGAACTTGCGCAGCCCGCCGCCGATGTTCATCAGGCAGCCGGCGTCGCAGGCCACCACCGCTTCGGCCCCGCTGGCCTGGACGGCGCGCAGCTTGCTCTCCATCATCGCCCGGCTGACCTCGGGATACACCACGCTGAACACCCCGCCGAACCCGCAGCAGACTTCCTCGTCGGCCAGGGGCAGCAGCTCCAGGCCGCGCACGTGGCGCAGCAGTTCCTTTGGCGCGTCGCGCGCCCCCAACCCGCGCAGCAGGTGACAGGAGGCGTGATAGGTCACTTTGTGCGGGAAGCTGGCCCCCACATCGACAATCTGCAATTCGTCCACCAGAAATTGGGTCAGCTCAAAGGTGCGCCCGGCCAGGTCGAGAGCCAGGGTGTGTTCGGGCGAGCCGGCCGGGAACAGGGCCGGGTAGTGATGGCGCACCATATCGACGCACGACCCGGATGGCGAGACTACCGGCAGGTCGCTCTGGCCGAAGGCCCGCAGCCACCCGGCGGCAATCTTACGCGCCTGGCTCTGGAAGCCGCTGTTGAAGAACGGCTGGCCGCAGCAAGTCTGGTCGGGCGGGAAGACCGGCTCGACGCCCACCCGCTCCAGCACGGCCGCCATCTTTTCCAGCACGGCGGGGAAGAACTGCTCGCCCAGGCAGGTGATGAAGAGCTGCGCTTTCATAGGCACATCGTATGTGATTTTTCCATTTTACGGCTCTTCCGCCAAAGGCGGGGATTTTTTCGATTGTAATGAAAATGGGTAGCTACGGTATGAGCGGGTTTGATGAATTTTACCAAATCGATACCCCAATCTGACCGGGGCGCAGCGCCGCCCTGCAGGGTCAAAAAATGGTCTGCTGCACGCCCCAGGCGGCGCAGATGGCGCGGATTTCCTCGGCGCTCAGGCCGCTGGCTGGTTGGCCGGCGGCCAGGTTGAGGTATTCGTAGCGGGCGGCGGTTTCGGCGTATTCGACCCGGTCGCTGGCCCGCTTGACAGCCACATCCGAGCGAGCCATCACGCCATGCCTGGCCCAGATGACCAGGTTGTGCGTGCGCAGGGCGGCCAGGGTGGCCTGCATCAGGGCCGGCGAGCCAGGCACCTGGAAGGGCGCAAAGCCCAGCCCATCGGGAAGCTGGACAATCGATTCGGGCTGCCAGCGCAGCAGGTGATGGTTGAGGTAGTCTTCGTCGGCGTAGGCGGGGATGTGGCTGAGGTAGGTCAGGTGCAGGGGTTGGGCATGCACCACGGCGTGGAAGTTGGTTTGGGTGGCGGCCACCTGGTCGGCGTGGATCGCCAGGTGGGTGTTCAGCTCGCTGGTCAGGTTCTGGAACTGGCGGCGGGGGGCGGTGTACAGCCCGCCAGAGCGTCCATCGGGCTGGACGACCAGGCAGCCCAGGTTGGCTTCGGGGTCGCGGAGGATTTCGCGCAGGCGGCAGCCAGAGCCGGTGACCAGCAGGGTATGCCCGGCCAGGGCCGGAACGTCTACGGGCAGGCGCAGGCTGGCTTCGAGCGGGAAGCGCGGCCGGGGGTCTACCGGCCAGCCCAGGCAGACCGACAGGTTGCCGGCTGCGCCTTCGCAGGCGTCGATCTCGCACAGGCGCTGCCCGGCCTCGCCCATCTGGAGGCACAATTCGTCAAGTTCGGGGTATGGAGGGGTTATCATGAGAGGAGTCCTGATATGGATTATAAATACAGGCTGGCGGATTGTCCATAGGCGGGGCGCGACGCGGCGGGGCCACCGCCCGGAACAGGCTTAGCATAACAAAATTGCAAAAACCGTCCTTTTTTTCGCGTATTTTTTCGTGTTATGATTGGGCGACCGGCAACCGGGGCGGCTCTCCACGCAAGGCGCTACCCCATTCCACCGTGGAACAGGCATGGCGCTCACGAGCGCCTTCAAATAAGAGACGTGCGTGGATTTTGTCGCACGGCAGCTCCCCACGCAAGCGTGGGCCGGTAAATCGTTCAAATTAATGGGAAAGAAGACCGTTCAATATGAAACAAACCTATCTCAATCTGGCCCTGGTTTCTATCTCCTGGCTCATTTTCTCGTTTATCGGGCGCACCAACTCGGAGCATCTCAGCCAGGGGTTCGCCAGCCTGGGCGACTATCTGTTCTTCTTCTTCATCCTGGGGATGTTCTTTGTAGCCTGGTATCTGACGTTTCGCTGCGCTCACCAGTTGGTTGAAAGCCGGAAATAGCCGGGCCCCAGCGGCCTAGTGGTCATTCCTGTTGCGCAGCAGGTGCATCATCAACTGGCTGCGGTTCTCGTAACCCATCTTTTGCAGGATGTTGTGCAGGTGGGTGCGCACGGTGGTCTGGCCGATGCACAGCCGGGCGGCAATCTCCTCGTTCGAGGTGCCTTCAGCAATCAGGGCCAGCACTTCCTGCTCGCGACTGGTCAGGGGCGGGGTATCGGCCGGGGCGGCCTGGGCCGCGGCCCGGCGGCGCATGCCGCTTGCCAGGCGAGCCGCCACCGCCGGGGGCAGGTAGGCCTGGCCCTGGCTGACCGCGTGAATGGCGCGCACAATCTCGCTCCGCCGGGCGTCTTTGATCAGATACCCCAGCGCCCCGGCTTCCACCGCCTGGGCCACTTTCTCGTCTTCCATCGCGCTGGTAAAGACCAGCACCGGCATCTCCGGCTCAACCGCCAGAATCCGGCGGATCACTTCCAGCCCATCCAACCCCGGCATATACAGGTCGATGATCGCCAGGTCGGGCCGCAGGGCCAGGGCGGCTTCGACCGCCGCCAGCCCGTTATCCACCTCGCCGAGCAGGGTCAGGTCGTCCTCATCCTGGATGACGCTGCGCAGGGCATCGCGCAGCAGGGGATGGTCGTCTGCAATCAAGATGCGGATCGGGTTCATGCCGCCTCGTTCGTGTTCAGTTCGGGTTGGCCCAGGCAGAGCTGCACCTGCGTTCCCTGCCCCGGCTGAGAGGTCACCTGCAGGCGCCCGCCCAACTGGCTGGCGCGCTCGCGCATGCTCTGCATGCCAATGCCGCCCACCGGCTGGCGGGTTGGGTCGAACCCGCAGCCATCGTCTTCGATTTGCAGCCACAGCCAATCGGCCCCGCCGCGGGCCTGGATGCTCACCCGGTTGGCCCCGGCGTGCTTGAGGGCGTTGTTCAGGGCTTCCATGCAGATGGCATACAGGTCTGGCTCCCAGGCCAGGGGCCAGGGGGGCGGGTCGGGCGCGGCGAGGGTCCATTGAATATCGGCCCGCCCTTCGACGGCCTCGAGGCGCACCCGCAGCATCTCCAGCCAGTGGATTGCGTCTGGCGGGGCCAGGCGCATTTCGTAGAGCAGCAGGCGCATCTCTTTCAACGACTGGCGGGCGCTGGCTTCGATCTGCTGGAGGGTTTCCAGGGCCAGGCCAGTGCGGCCTTTCGCCAGGCGGTAGCGCAGCACGTCGGTTTGCAGGGCCAGGCTGTGCAGCGATTGGGTGACCGAATCGTGCAGGTCGCGGGCCAGGCGCTGGCGCTCCTGCCAGGCGGCGTGCCGCTCGACGACCGCCCGCAGGCGGACGTTCTCCAGAATCACCGCCAACTGCTCGCTAATCAGACTGAGGAAGACGAAATCGTCTACGCTGATGATGCGGCGCTGAGCATAGAACAGTTGCAGCAGGCCAAAGGTGCCATCGCGCAGTTGCAGGGGGGCGGCCAGGTAGCCCATGAACCCGCTCAGGTGCAGGGCGGCGGGCAGGCGCTGCTCCTGGTTGAGGTCCAGCGAGATCACGGCGGGGTTTTCGTCTAAGAATGCGGCGGGCAGGCGCTCCAGTTGGCTGGCCTGATCGGCGCTCAGGCCCCAATCGGCGGCCCGGCGCAGCCAGCCGTCTGGGCGGCGCTCGTGGAAGCAGGCCGCCTGGGCGTCCATAATGGCGGCGATGCGTTCCAGGGCCTGGAGCATGATGTCTGCGGTTTCCACGCCGGGGTTCCAATCCAGCAGCACTTCGTAGATTGCGTTCAGGCGGCGGCCCTGCTCGGTCAGGCGTTCGAGCAGGCTGTCGTGCAGCTTTTCGATCTGGCGCTCGGCCTGGGCGCGGGCGTCCACTTCGGATTCCAGGCGCTCGATGGTCGTCAGGTATTGCAGGGTGCGCCGCGCCACACGCTGTTCCAGGTCGGCGTTGAGGGCGGTGAGGGCTTTCTGAGCCTGCACCTGCTCGGTCACATCGTGGATCACCACCAGGCGGCCCGCAGAGGCGCCCCTTTCCAGGTCGAGCGGGGTTTGCTGAACTTCGAAGACCCGCTCGATCATGGGGGCCATGTCGATCTGCAGGCTGGTCTCGCCGGCCGCCAGGCGCTCTAAAATGGCCTGGGCCGGGGCGGGGGCGCGTTCGATGCCAGAGCGCCCCAACGAGTCTTCGCTCAGGCCCATCAACTGCTGGGCGCGGGGGTTGAAATCGACCAGGCGGCCCTGGCTGTCCAGCACCAGGGCGCTGTCCATCAGGTGGGCGAACAGGGCTTCGCGCGCCACCGGGCTGAGGTCAATCAGGCGGTAGCGCAGCAGCCCCCAGCCCAACAGGCCGCAGGCCAGCAGAATGGCGAAGGGGGTCAGGTCGAAGTTGGGGATCGCCTCGACCCCGGCGACGTGGGTGCTGGTGAACAGGACCACCCACACGCCGGAAAGCAGCATCAGGCTGACCTGGCGGCGGTAGATGGTGTGGGGCAACAAATACTGGCGGCCCAGGATCAGGCAGGAGAGGAGCAGGGTCAGGCCGCCATAGATGGTATGCAGCCAGTGGAAGGGGCCATTCTCCAGGGCCAGGGTATAGAACGGGCCGACCGCAATCAAGCGGGCCGAGGTATAGAACAGGTGGTGCCAGGCGTTGGTCCACACGGCTATCAGAACGATGACCGGGATGACCCAGAAGACCCACAGCCGGCTGGGGCGGAGCCAATCAAAGCGGTTGACGTAGCGCATGGTCAGCATCAACCACAGGGCGGGGATGGCGGCTTTGCCAATGTATTCCAACTGGTTGAAGCGCATGCTGGCGCTTGCCACGGGGCTGGTCAGCTCTAGAATGGTGAAGCTGATGTAGATTGCCACCGCCAGCATCAGTCCGGCGAAGGAAAAGGCGCCTACCGCCCGGCGGCGCAGGGCCAGGTAGGCCAGGACCAGGCACATACCCACGCCCAGGATGAGGAACAGGAGCAGCGAATATTTCAGCATATCTCAACACCCGGTTGAGAAAACATCAACGCTTAGATCGATGACAAGGCCCGCCGGAATGCGTATACTGAGCGCATCGATAAACAAACCGTGATAGATCGCCCAGGCGGCAGGTATGAACGATACCGGTAAGCCATCTGTGGTCGTTGCGGCCCGGCCTGGACTATGGCGCAATGCGCTGATCGCCTATTTGCGGGCTATCCCCGGCCTGGATATCCATCTGCCGGTGGACGATTTACCGGCGGCGGTGCAGCGCATCGACCAGCAAACGACCGATTTCTTATTGTTGGACGCCGGCCTGTGCCCGGCGGGTTTCGACGCGGCGCTGATCGAGGTGCGCCGCCAACACCCCAGCCTGAGGTGCATCGCCCTGGTAGACACGGCTGACCAGGGCATCCAGGCAAAAAAAAGTGGAGCGGAACGCACGATTTTCAAAGCGTACATCGACGATCAGATCCGTTCGGCGTTGTTTGCTCCACAGAGATAGCCGCGCTTTCGCTGCAAATTTGCCTCCCCGTCTGAAAGAAAGCCAGGGGTCGGCGGGCGGCGGGCAGCCCAACCAGGGGAGTGGGGCTGCCCGCCGAAAGCGTTAAATTAGCATAAACTATTGTAGGACAGGCCGGGGGGAATGTCAAGGTTGGCGGGTGGATGTTCAGCTTCCACCCGCTTCAGCGGTATAATTCTTTCGTACTTTCCCCCCGATCTACCGAAGGAAGCCGCCATGCAAACCGAAATCACCCAAGCAGGCCCCCTGCTCACCCCTGACGGAAGGCTGGCCCAGATCGGCTGGATGCGCCAGCCCTGGCTGGACTGCAACCTGGAAGCCGCCCGCTTCTACCGCCTGCGGGCGGCCCAACGCTTGCGCGTCAAACGCTGGGATTACTACGCCATCTTCACCCCACAGCGCTTCTTCTCAGCCACCATCTCCGACCTGGGGTACGCCGGAAACATCTTTGTCTATACCCTCGACTTCGCCAGCGGCGAATTGTACGAAGAAGGCATCGCCGCCCCACTGGGCCGGGGGGTGAGCCTGCCGCGCAACAGCCAGGACGGCGCGAGCCTGTATTCCGGCAAGGCCGCCCGCCTGTCTTTCCAGGTCGAGGCGGCGGCGCGCTGTCTGTCGATTGACTGGCCCGGCTTCCACGCCGGGCGCGGGGTGCAGGCCGAAATTCGCCTGGACTGCCCGCCCGAACACGAGTCGCTCAACATCGTCATCCCCATTGCCGGACCGCCAGGCCAGCCAGAGCAGGCTCGCCGCTTTTACTATAACCGCAAGATCAACTGCTTGCCCGCCAGCGGGTGGATCACCTACGCCGGGCAGCGCGAAGAGCTGCGCCCGGAGACCTGCTCTGGCTCGCTGGATTGGGGCCGCGGGGTATGGGAGTATCAGAGCTATTGGAACTGGGCCAGCGCCTCGGGCATTTTGAGCGAGGGGCGGCGATTGGGCCTCAACCTGGGCTGTGGGTTTGGCGATCTTTCCCGCGCCGGGGAGAACGCCCTGATCCTGGACGGGCGCATCCACAAGCTGGAGGCGGTGCGCTTCGACTATTCATCCGGCGAGTACATGCGCCCGTGGACGTTCAGCGACGCCGAAGACCGGCTGAAGCTGACCTTTACGCCCTTCAAAGAGCGCCTGGCGCGCATCAACCTGGGCCTGGTCTTCAGCGAAGTACACCAGATGTTCGGGCGCTATCACGGTGCAGTCGTAACCGACGCCGGCGAAACCATCCCGGTGCGCGATCTGGTCGGCTTTGCCGAAGAACATCACGCCCGCTGGTAAATCCGAAGACCGGGCGCCCCCCATTCAACCGTGGAACAGGCATAGCGCTCTTCAAGCGCCTTCAAAAAGAGGGTTCTTCCAGCTTCGCCGGGAAATCTCTCCATTTGGGGGTTTGCGGGCGGCTACGCCGCCCGCAAACCCCCAAATAAAAGTCAAACCCCGCCTTCGGAAGAAGAGCCAAAC
>CAYQDU010000009.1:36228-47673 GCA_964416275.1 uncultured Anaerolinea sp.
CGCCCGCAAACCCCCAAATAAAAGTCAAACCCCGCCTTCGGAAGAAGAGCCAAACAGAGATATGGCGTAACCCTCTTTCCAGGCGAGTGAAGCTCGCCAGTCACTCTACCGCGCTTGAGCGGAGAGCTACCAAAGGCGGGAGAGGCGCTATATCGATCCCGGCGAGACGATAACCTGTCCCAGGCAGGCGTCGAGCATCTGGCGGGTGGTCCAGCGGTCGAGCTGGCTGTGCGAGATCTGGCCTTCCAGCAGCAGCGAGACAAAGCCATGCACCAGGCTCCAGACCGCCACGGCGGCCAGGTCGGGCGGGCCGGGGCGCAGCACCCCGGCCGCCTGGCAGTCGGCGGTCAGTGCTACCACCAGGGCAAACGTGCGCTGCGAGATTTCGACAAACGCCGGGTAATCCTTCTCTTTCTCCAGCACCCCCGATAGAGTGATTTTGAAATGGGCCGGGCGCTCCAGGGCAAACTGCACGTAGGCCCAGGCGGCGGCGCGCAGTTGGCGCTCGGGTTGGGCGGGAGATGCGTCCAGGGCGGCCCGGATGCGTTCGTACAGGCGGGTATAGCCCTCGGTCGAGATGGCGGCGATCAGGGCCTGCTTGTCGGCAAAATGGGCATAGGGGGCGTTGTGGCTCACCCCCGCCTGGCGGGCGACCTTGCGCAGGCTCAGCCCACCCACCCCCTCCTGGGCCAGAATCTCGATCCCAGCCTGGATCAGGGCGTTCTTCAAATCTCCATGATGATAGGTCTCGCGCTGCATGGCCGCTCCTTCTTCCAAAGGCGGGAAATTTTCCCTTGTATCTTGACAATGACCAGATTGTATAGGATAATCTGGTCATTGTCAAGATACAGGAGCTTCCCCTATGGCCTCGTTCGCCCCCCAACAAGAACAAATTGTGGCCGGCTGCCGCGAGCTGGTCGCCAAAGGCTACCTGATGGCGACCGGCGGCAACGTGTCGCTGCGCCTGCCGGAGAACGCCGGGCTGGCAATCACCCCCTCCGATTACGACTACCTCCAGATGACCCCACCCGACGTGTGCTGCCTGGACTTCGACCTGAAGCCGCTGGAAAGCGCGCGCAAGCCGTCGGTGGAGAGCGGCATGCACGCCGGCATCTACCAGGCCCGGCCCGACGTAGGCGCCATCGTCCACACCCACCAGGTCTACACCAGCGCCCTGGCATTGATGAACGCCCCCATCCCGGCCCTGTTCGACGAGCAGGTGCGCTTCCTGGGCCGGGCGGTCGAGATCATCCCCTACGCCCCGTCTGGCACCGGGTTTCTGAAAAACGCCATCGTCAAGCGCCTGGGCAACCACCACAACGCCTACATCCTGCAGAATCACGGCGCGCTGTGCTTTGGCTCCAACCTGGAGCGGGCCATGCACAACACCGAAGTTCTGGAGAAATGCGCCCTGGCCTACCTGCTGACCCTGTGCGCCGAGCGCCCGGCCAGCAAAATCCCCCTGCCGGTGCGCGAGATCGCCTTCGCCAAGCTGCGCAAAGACCAAAAAAGATTTGAGACGTAGAATTTCCGAGGGGTATTTTGCGGCGGGCGCGCCCAGCGCGGCCATCCACGAATAAGGCCGCGAATGCACGAATTTCGCTGGCCTGTGATCAAAGGGGTAGCTCCCCACTCGATTATGGAGAACACCTGGCGAGCTTCGCCTGGAACGAGGGTTAACCGTGGATTTATCGCACTTCGTGCGCCAAATCCACGCAGCCTCTCTTTTTTCGGATCCATCCGTGAAAAATCCGGGGCCTGTATGTGGAGGATATAATTTATGGAAGACGCCCAAGCTCAAGGCTATGCCATCTCGGAATGGCATGACACCGACCAGATCTACGCCCGGCTGAAGGAACTGATCCGCCAGCCGATGCGCCCGGTAGGGCGCAAGCAGATGCAGGAATACCTCAACTACTTCGAGACGCGCTGCGCCCGCTCGAAAACCCTCACCGACGAGGCCAAACAGTACATCCCCGGCGGGGTGCAGCACAACCTGGCCTTCAACTACCCCTTCCCGCTGGCTGTAGAGCGGGCCGAAGGGGCTTACCTGTGGGACGTGGACGGCAATCCATACATCGACTTCCTGCAGGCCGGCGGGCCAACGGTGCTGGGCAGCAACTACGCCCCGGTGCGCGAGCGCGTGTTCGAACTGCTCCAATCCTGCGGGCCGGTGACCGGGCTGTTCCACGAATATGAACTGAAGCTGGCGAAGCTGATCCAGGGCTACATACCGTCCATCGAGATGTTCCGGATGCTCGGCTCTGGCACCGAGGGCGTGATGGCCGCCATCCGGGCGGCGCGGGTCTTCACCGGCAAGAAAAAGATCATCAAGGTGGGCGGGGCCTATCACGGCTGGAGCGACTCGATGGTCTATGGGCTGCACATCCCCGGCACGCGCCGGCTGGAGGCCAAGGGCATCCCCGGCGGGGCCAGCGCCAACACCCAGGAGGTCTACCCCAACGACCTGAACGCCCTGCGCCGCCAGATGCAGCTCAACCGGCTGTTGGGCGGCACCGCGGCGGTGATCGTTGAGCCGGTCGGCCCGGAGAGCGGCACCCGCCCGGTGTACAAAGATTACAACCGGCAGGTGCGCCAGTTGTGCGACGAGTTCGGCGCGCTGCTCATCTTCGACGAGGTGGTGACCGGCTTCCGCCTGGGCATGGGTGGGGCGCAGGGCTACTTCAACGTGCGGCCCGACCTGACGGTGTTCGGCAAGTGCATCACCGGCGGCTACCCGATGGCCGGCGGGGTGGGCGGGCGCAAAGAGGTGATCCAGACCTTCGCGGCCGGCATCGGCGGCGTCGGCGAGCGGGCCTACGTGGGCGGCACGCTTTCGGCCAACCCGCTGTCGTGCGTGGCGGGCTATCACGCCCTGCAAGAGATGGCCCGCACCAACGCCCCGGTCATCGCCGGGCGGGCCGGCGACCGGCTGACGAAGGGCCTGCAGGAGATCATCGAGCGCTGCCGCCTGCCCTTCGTGGCCTACAACCAGGGCTCCATCGTCCACCTGGAGACTTCGGGCGTGATGCTGCTCGACTTCCGCACCCCGCTCAAGCTGGCCCGCGAGCTGAAGCCGCGCAAGCACATGATCGAGGAAATGGGCGCGGCCTACATGGCGAGCGGCCTGGTGACCCTGGCAGGCAGCCGCCTGTACACCAGCCTGGCCGATACGGATGAAGTGATCGACGAAGCGCTCAACCGTTTCGAGAGCGTGCTGTCGAAGATGTAATGATTTTTTACAGAGAAAAGTGGGCTGCGGTAGCTCCCCACTCAACCGGGGTGGAGGTGACTGGCGAGCTTCGCTTGGCGAGCTTCGCTCGCCCGGAAAGAGGGCTAATCGTTAGTTTTGTCGCACTTCGTGCGACAAAACTAACGAAACATCTCTTTTCGAAGGCGCTCGCAGAGCGCCACGCCCGCCCCACGGTTTAATGGGGTGGTACCTGGGCGGCTGCGCCGCCCACTTCTCTCTGTACAATAAATTGGCTCTTCCGGCTTCGCCGGAAAAAGCTATCTCAGGAGGCCAGGCGATGGAGCAAAGGCCGGATGTGATCCTGGCGGTGGATTTGGGGACTTCGGGGGTGAAAACCGCCCTGATTACCGTCTACGGGCAGGTATTGGGCTGGGAGGCCGAGCCGGTAGCGCTGATCCTGACCCCCGACCAGGGGGTGGAGCAGCGCCCCGATGACTGGTGGAACAGCCTGGCGCGCGCCACCCGCCGCCTGCTGGCGCGCGGCCTGGTCGAAACGAGCCAGGTGCGGGCGGTGTGCTGCTCGACCCAGGGCGAAGGCACCCTGCCGGTGGACAAGGCTGGTCGCCCGCTGATGAACTGCATCCTGTGGATGGACATGCGCGGCGCGCCGTACTTGCAGGCCCAGGCCCGCGGGCGGGTGAACGTCATGGGCTGCGACCCGCGCAAGCTGCTGCGCTGGATCCGCCTGACCGGCGGTATGCCGTCGCTGACCGGCAAAGACCCGGCCGCCCACATGCTGCTGGTGCGCGAACGCTTCCCCGAAATCTACGCCCAGACCGACAAGTTCCTCAACGTGCCGGATTACATCAACCTGCGCCTGAGTGGGCGCTGCGCGGCCACGGTCGATTCGATCCTCACCTCGTGGGTGACAGACAACCGCCGCCCGGATAGCATCCACTACGACCCCGACCTGGTGCGCGACAGCGGCATCGAGGCCGAGAAGTTCCCCGAAATCGTAGCCTGCACCCAGGTGCTGGGCAAGCTGCGGCCCGAAGCGGCCGAGGCACTGGGGCTGTCCACCAGCGTGCAGGTGGTGGCCGGGTCGATTGACACCACCGCCGCCGCCATCGGGGCTGGGGCGGTAGCTGATTATCGCCCCCACCTGTACATCGGCACTTCGGCGTGGATCGCGGCGCACGTGCCGTTCAAGAAGACCGACCCGCTCGCCTCGCTGGCTTCGGTGCCGTGCGCCGTGCCGGGACGCTACCTGCTCATCGCCATGCAAACCACCGCCGGGGGCAACCTGGTCTACCTGCGCGACAACATCCTGTATCACAAAGACGAGCTGCTGCAAGACGAAAACCTGCCGGATGTGTTCGCCCTGATCGACCGCATCGCCGGGCGGATTCCGCCGGGCAGCAACGGGGTGGTCTATACCCCCTGGCTGTGGGGCGAGCGGGCTCCGGTGGAAGACCGCACCCTACGGGCGGGGCTGTATAACCTTTCATTAAATAACACCCGCGAAGACATCTTGCGGGCGTTTCTGGAAGGGGTGGCCTTCAACACGCGCTGGCTGATGGCCCCGGTGCAGCGCTTCCTGGGCCGCCCGCTGGAGGCCCTGCACCTGGCCGGCGGCGGCGGCAAGTCGGACGTGTGGTGCCAGATTTTCGCCGACGTGCTGGGGCTGCGCGTACGCCAGGTGCAAGACCCGATCCAGGCCAACGCTCGCGGGGCGGCGTTCATCGCCGCGGTGGGCCTGGGGGCGATTACCTTCAGCGATGTGGAACGCCTGACGCCCATCCAGCGCACCTTCGAGCCGGACGCGGAAAATCGGGCGCTGTACGACGAACGCTTCGAGGTCTTCACCCAGATTTACCGGCAGATGAAAGGCATCTACCGCCGGTTGAATGGGTAAGGTTTCAATCTTGTGGGAAAATTGTGGGGCTGCGCCCCACAATTTTCCCACAGATAGAAAAGTTCCCGGCTTCACCGGGAAAGAGGAACTATTTTGGGGAAAATGTGTGGCGTAGCCACACATTTTCCCCAAAATATAGATAAATTCCCGCCTTCGGCGGAAGAGCCAAATTTCAATAAAAAATAGCCGGCCACTCGAAAGCATGAGGTGCAAATATGGCCCAAGCGCAGCCTGCCTCCTATCGCCTGTACCCCTATCGCTGGGTGGTGCTGGGCGTGTTCATGTTCATCAACCTGACCATCCAGATTCTATGGATCGCCTACGCCCCCATCACCGGGCCGGCGGCGCGCTTCTACGGCGTCAGCGATTTGCAGATCGGCCTGCTGGCGATGTCGTTCATGATCGCCTTCATCCCGCTCTCGATCCCGGTCTCGTGGCTGATCGACACCTACGGCTTCCGGCTGGCGGTGAGCATCGGGGCCGGGCTGATGGCGGTGTTTGGCGTGCTGCGCGGGTTGGCGGGGGCCAATTACAGCCTGGTGCTGTGGAGCACGGTAGGGTTGGCCGCCGCCCAGCCCTTCCTGCTGAACGCCTGGACCAAAGTTCCGGCCAACTGGTTCGGCCTGCACGAACGGGCTACCGCGGTGGGCCTGGTGACGCTCGCCAACCTGGTCGGCACGGGGCTGGGCATGGCGCTGACCCCGGTTCTGATCGAAAGCTGGTCAATCCCGGATGTGCAGCTGCTGTATGGGATCATCGCCGCCGGGTCGGCGGGGCTGTTTATCGTCCTGGCCCGCGAGGCGCCCCCCACCCCGCCCTGCCCGCCGGGGCAAGAAGCCCGCGCCCTGATGCTGGATGGGCTGAAGCACGCCCTGACGGTGCGCTCCTTCTGGCTGTACCTGCTGGCGTCGTTCATTGGGCTGGGGATTTTCAACGGTGTGACCACCTGGGTGGAGAACATCATCCGGCCGCGCGGTTTTACGCCCACCCAGGCCGGCGCGCTGGGCGCGCTGATGCTGGCGGGCGGCGTATTGGGCGCGGTCATCATCCCGCCCTTCTCCGACCGGCAGCGCAAACGCAAGCCCTATCTACTGTTGGGCTTTCTGCTGGCGGTTCCGGGGCTGGCCGGGCTGACCTTTGCCGCCAGCTACCCGCTGCTGTTGGCCTCGGCCTTTGGGATGGGCTTCTTCCTGGTATCGGCCAACCCGGTGGGGATGCAGTACGCCGCCGAAGTGACCCGTCCCACCCCGGAAGGCACGTCTAACGGGCTGATCCAGTTGTTCGGGCAGGCTTCGGTGGTGTTCGTGTACGTGATGCAGGCCCTGCGCTCTGCCGACGGGTCGTTCACCCTGGCCCTGCTGCTGGCGATGGGCCTGCTGCTGGTCAGCGGCCTGGCGGTGACGCAGATGGAGGAAATCTAGTTATTGGAATTCCACGGCTCGCCGCTTTCCCACATCGACTGCACTTCCTGGCGGAAATGTTCGTACCAGCGCCCGTCGCGGGCGTACAGCACAAACTTGGGCATCGAGCCGCCGGGGGTGCGGAAGGGGTAATGCTCGATGAACAGGATGCCGTCGGGGCCGTCCAGGTCGACGCCAAAGAGGCCGAAGGAGAGCGGGAAGTCGATGGTGCGCACTTCCAGCCGGCCGGAGGCGTTCTGCTCCAGGTCGGCCAGGTCGGCCAGGGCCGAGCGCAGGTGCAGGCGCAGGCGTTCGGGGTCGTTGCGCCCGTGGGCGCGCAGGTCGGCCATCTCCACGGCGTGGCCGCCGGGGTCAAGCAGCAGGATGCGCACGTGGTGGCCGCGGGCCAGCTTGGCCTGGAGCATATCGTAGTAGGTCTTGACCGTTCGGCTGAGGCTAACACCCACGATCAGGATCGACTCGGCCTGCAATAAGTCCAGTTCGAATTCTTCGGGGAAGCGGTCTTGAAACAGGCTGATGGCCGGCAGGCGCAGGCGCTGCACCGCGTCTTCGGTGTGATAGCGGCTGATCAGCAGGGTGAGGGTGACCATCGCCAGCACGGCGATGGTAATGGGGGCCAGCCAATCTTCCGGGGCGACGCCCAACAGGTCCAGCACGACAAAGACAATGGCAACCACAATCGTGGCGTACAGGTCGATGTTTTCGCCGCGCCGCGCTTCGCCCCAGATGCGTTTCATCATAAGTTCAATCCTCCGGTGTGGGGATATTTTAACCGATCCGGGTCAGCGTCGGGGAAGTTGCTCCAGATCGAGGGCTGAGGTCAAAGAATCACAATTTCATTTACGCCGACCAGCAAGCTTCCCGGCATTATAATAAGTACATCCTGCCCACCTGTTTCGGCCCGAACAAAAAGGAGAAAATCATGCGTATCCCCTCCGGCGTATCAACCTCTGCGGAATCGCTCGCGGTCAGGCCATTATCGAGCGAACAGGTTCGTAAGCTGCAGATACATAAGCAGCACTTTATGGATCTAGTCTTGCCTCATTATCATAGCTTATTGGCCTTCCAAACACCCGTGAAAAGCCAAAACAAGCGCGGTTCTTGCCCCGCATTTGCCTTGATCGGAGCGGTCGAGGCGCATTACCGCCGTGATTATGGAGTCACACTTGACCTCTCAGAAGAGTACTTGATTCATATTACTCATTCGATGCGCCACGCCTATAACCCTGACCTGCATCACGAAAACATCTCATCTCACTGTGGCATTCTAGCAGTCAATAATAACATGATTGGAGATGAAATCTTCGAACGTCTTCCTTTACCTCTGGAAGAATATGCTCCTTATTTTGGAGTCGATCATGCTGCATTGGATCAATATGGTACGCTTCACAGCGATGCAGACCTGCTAAAGTTAGTGCAGGAGAGCGGGATCCAATGCGATAAGACAGACGACGAAATTCATTGGCAGTATCTCTTGAGCCAGGAAGCGATAGATAATTACGAATACGACCCACGTCACATTCCGCTGGCGGCGCGTAAAAACTGCCGCTATATGATAAACGATTTGATCTTCTTGGACACAGAAAACTTGCGGGATACGACCTTTCTAGAGACCGCCCTGGTTGGAGTCGGCGAAATAATAGTGAGTTGTAAACTCTGGCGTATAGACGTCGGAAATGGCACCCTCTTCGATGATTTGACCCCCGTCCCAAAACATCCTCAGGATGGGAACCCCATTGCAACTTACCCTAAAGTAGGAATAAACGAAGACGTATCGGATCCCGAAAACCCAAATGCGCCCGGCGTTGCGGGCCATCGCATGCTTATATGTGGCTATGATCATGATCGAGAATTATTTCTGCTGAAAAACTCCTGGGGAGGATACTTACCATACTTTTGGGTCCCTTACAAATTTATAAAAGAGGTGGGTTTGGGTGGTCTGATTGTTACCCAGGTCTCTGACCCCAATTTGGAACCAGACCAGGCCAGCATGTGGCTGGGTAGATGGTATTTTACTGCTGGCAATGAAACCGGCCGGCTGATCTTGCGGCGTCCAGGCTCACTCCCTTTTAGCGCCCCAAATGGAAAAACGCTTGACCGTCTTGGCACCTATTACGACAGCCAAAACGTTCCTCATACGGTGTTTGGCAACCTGATAAATGAATCGAACTCGGATTGGGAAATCAACCTGTACATCGATCTGGACAATGTTGAAGGCCCCCCAGATTCAGCCCCTTTGATCTCTGCCCAACTTGCCGCCAAAATCGCCAATATCCAGCAGTTCAGTTGTAAGTTTGCCGGATCAATGGACAGCGAAACTTATGGCGACTACGCCAGAGGTACAACAGTGGGTAATGGGGGTCAACAGGATGTTTATTTAAGTCGTCACCCCAAGCAGATTCAATATGAATGGCGCTGGTGCAGGAAATGCCAGGGGCTATTTTTCAACAAGTATAGTCGTGGGGTTTGCAAAGCCGGTGGTACACATGATTTAAGAGGCAGCGCTAATTATGGATTAACGATCACTCATATGGCGGCTCATACCCAAAATGATTGGCGCTGGTGCAAAAAATGCCAGGGCCTATTCTTTGGACGAAGTGAGTTAGGAGTATGCCCGGCTAAAGGCAGTCACGACATGAGCGATAGTGGAGATTACTGCCTCACCCACGGCGCTGAAGCTGTAGGCCAGCACGGCTGGCATAGATGCAGCAAGTGCTTGGGCCTGTTCTATTCAGAGCGGGATATGGGCGTCTGTCCAGCCGGCGGCGAACATGACGTGAGCGGAAATACAAATTATGCCCTCACCACCCTAATCGGTGCATCCACTTGGAAACAAGTTGAGGTCGAATGGGAAGGTGTGTGGGATAAAGGCTGGACCCACATTGCGCCGTTCCAGCCTAAGGATCAGGACGAACCCCATTTTGCTGCCTATAACCGGACCACTGGCGCAGCCGCTTTCATTCGCCTCAACCTGAGAAATGGAGGAAGGCGCCTAATTGATGGCTGTGCCGTTCTGCCTGAGCAAGACTGGGAGTCCGGTTGGACTAGTTTGGCTCCCTTCAGTGGTAAAAATGGCGTCAATTATCTGCTCTTGTACAACAAGAACACGGATAACAATAATGTTCGTTTTGACCGTATCAAGACAGATCTGACCGGAATAACTCATATAAAAAATGGGAGTTGGGCGGCAGGATGGAACCATATAGCCACCGTAAAAGCGCATGACATCAATTACCTGATTGTCTACAACAACAATACTGGCCGGGTGCGTTACGACCGCATAAAAACGGGTGGCGCTGGATCTACCAATGTTCAGGATGGCAACTGGGCAAAGGGCTGGAACCAACTTAAGGCGTTCAATCACTCAGACTTATCTCTTTTCCTGGTCTACGACAAACAGACTGGCCGCCTGAGGATCAACCAATTCTATGGCGAATCAAGTGAGAACTTGTATGATGGCAGTATATTACCTGGCTTCACACATATGGCCGTGGATGAGATGCCTGGGATTGTGATCGGGTACGATCAAGTTACGGGACACACAGAGCTCTATGAAATCCGCTGGGAAGCGCAATCTAATGAGGCCGGGTTCGTAGAAACGAGATTCGCAGGCCTCGATATCATTTTCAGCAATGACTGGATAGAGGGTTGCGATGCCATTGTACCCTTCAGAATTTCCTTTGATGCGAATACCATTTTGAGATACCGTACCTGCTATTTAGGCTACAATTCGGAAAGCGGCAAAGTTAGCATCTACAAACTTGCCGATTGAACAACGGATTGGTTGGGGAAATACGTGCGGAATTAAATATTTTCTATCGGTGAAATCGTGGGGCGCAGCCCCACGATTTCACCGATAGAAAAATAGCTCTTCTGCAAGCCCTTCGCTAGCGGAAGAACATGCGCACGTTGTAGGGGTAGGTGACGGACGTGCCGTACAGGGCGGTGGTTCCATCGTACAGGACGTTGCTCACCCGCACGGCGAAGTGCAGATAACTGCCCTTCAACCCGCCGGAAGCGTCGACCTCGCCCAGGGATTGGCCGGCGTCTACCGTTTTGCCGGCGGCCGGGCGGCCAGCCTGCGCCAGGCGGGCGTAGACGGCGTAATAGATCACCCCATACTGGCTGGTATCGTAGCTGCGCACCACCACAGCGCAGCCGTAGTCGGCGGCGCAGTCGGAATAGACCACCTGCCCGGCCAGAGCGGCGTAGACCTCGGCCTTGCGTTTATCGCGCCCCACGTAAGGTGAGTAGTCGATAGCGTAGGCGTCGGCGTTGACATGGGCCGGGCCGCCGAGCGGCTTCAGGCTGCCTTCGCCCAGGCTGCGCACCGGGCGCTTGAAGCGGGTCTTTTCCACTTCTACGGTGTAGCTCAGGTTGCGCAGGAACGAGCTTTTGTTGGTCTCGAAGCCATACCAGGCCGACTGGCTGAGCGGCAGCAGGCGGGCGTCGCGGCCAGCGGGAACCAGGGCCAGCAGGGCCTGGCCCGAACCGCTGGGGCGCAGGCTTTCGAGCAGCAGGGCGTTGCTGTTGTTCAGCACAGCCAGTTGGGTGGTGCAGTTGGTGTTGACGCACTGCCGCCCGATTACCGCCACCACGTTTTCCTTGACGCAGCCGCCTGGCTTGAGGATGCGCCAGCCCACGTCTTTGGTATCCCGCCCTTGCTGGACGACGATGCCCACGTCTCTGGCCGAGTAGTTGCACAGGCTGCCCTTGTTCCAACTGGCCGGGCCGGGCCGGGCCGGGGCGGCCCCAACGCTGGCGACAAACAAGGCCGTCAGCAGCAGCGCCGCCGAGAGCAGACGGAGGAGTTTATTTTCAGGTAGGTTCATTTTGGTCAGCCTCTCAGACCCATCATGGGCTAGTAGATCGTCTAAGGTGAAAGCTTGATCTGGTACGGAACTTGCATAGAACTA
>CAYQDU010000010.1:0-44615 GCA_964416275.1 uncultured Anaerolinea sp.
AAGGTATTTGATGTTGATCTAGAAACTTGCGCGCCCGGCGGCAGTCGAAACACCAGTCGGCGGCGTAGATACGAATGATGGAATCGCTCATGAAGGCAGACTCGCTCTCTCTGGATTGGTATATCGGTACAATGGGCTTCAGCTACGCGGATTGGAACGGCGTGTTTTACCCGGCCGACCTTTCCTCCCGCGATTATCTCTCCTATTATAGCCGCATTTTTAACGCGGTTGAGATTGATTCGACGTTTTACGGCACGCCGCGCTTACCCAGCGTTCAGCGCTGGGCTGCCGCCACGCCAGAAGCTTTCCGCTTCAGTCTGAAAGCGCCGCGCCAGATTACGCACGAGATGAGCCTGGTGGGGGTAGAGGCCGAGCTGGGGCGCTTCATCGAAACCGCGCGTGAATTGGGCGACAGGCTGGGCGTCATTCTGTTCCAGTTCCCGCCCTCCTTCACCTCAGAGCAGCTTCCTGTTCTGCAAGCCTGCCTGGAATGGCTGCCAACCGACCTGCGCTTTGCGGTTGAAGTTCGTCATCCGTCATGGTATAGTACACAACAGTCAGAGCAAGAGCCGCCCCTGGCCGGACGGCTGCGCCAACGAGGCGTGGCCTGGGCCGCCACGCAATATCCAGACCTGCCGGCGGTAATCTATCCCACTGCGCCGTTTCTTTATATTCGTTGGATTGGGCAGCATGGCAGCTTTGACCACCACACCGCCGAGCGCATCGACCGCCAGGCGCAGTTGGCCGAATGGCTGGCCCTGATCGAGGCCCAGGCGCCGGGGGTGGAGGCCTTGTTTGGATTCTTCAATAATGACTATGCCGGGTTCGCGGCCGCCACCGCCAACCGGTTTAAAGAATTGGCCGGGCTGCCGGGGCAGTCATTCACCCCGCCACAGCAGCCGCGCTTATTCGATTGATTTTTCAGGGAGAGCATATGTCTCGTTTTGCTAAATATGCCTGGGGCGTGTTAGGGTTCAACCTGCTGGTCATCTTGTGGGGGGCCTACGTGCGCGCCACGGGGTCGGGGGCAGGCTGCGGCAGCCACTGGCCGCTGTGCAACGGCGAGGTGATCCCGCTCGCGCCCCAGATCGCCACGCAGATTGAGTTCGCCCACCGCCTGTCGAGCGGGCTGGCTTTCCTGCTGGTGCTGGGCCTGGCGGTGTGGGCCTTTGCCCGCCTGCCAAAGGGCCACCCGGCGCGCCTGGGGGCCGGGCTGGCGCTGCTGTTCATCATCACCGAGGCCCTGGTCGGGGCCGGGCTGGTGCTGTTCGAGTGGGTGGCCCAGGATCAGTCCACCGGGCGGGTGATCTCGATGGCGGTGCATCTGATTAACACCTTCCTGCTGCTGGCCTCCCTCACCGCCACGGCCTGGTGGGCCAGCGGCGGCGAGCCGATCCACTTCAAAGGCCATGGGGTGGGCAAGCTGATCTTTGGGCTGGCCTTCTCGTTTTTGATCCTGGTGGGGGTCGCCGGGGCGGTTACTGCGTTGGGCGATACACTGTTCCCCTCGGCCACGCTGCAAGCGGGCCTGGCCCAAGACTTTTCGCCCACCGCCCATTTCCTGGTGCGGCTGCGGGTCTGGCATCCGCTCATTGCCGTGCTGGTGGGGCTGTACATTACTTTCATCTCTGGCTTGCTGGCCCTGTTCCGGGTCAACCCGCTCATCCAACGGCTGTGCGCGGCCCTGTTCGGCCTGTTCGTGGCCCAGTTGCTGGCCGGGCTGATCAATTTGCTGCTGCTGGCCCCGGTATGGATGCAGATCATTCACCTGCTGCTGGCCGATCTGGTGTGGATTACTCTGACCCTGCTGGCCCTGGCGAATTTTGGCGTGAGCGAGATCTGCCAGTATTCGCTGGCCGACGTTCCGGCCATCCCCAACGAGCCGGGCGCTGCGCCTGGCGAGATGCTGGCGCGCTGAGGAAAGCCACTTTCGGGACACGGATTTTCACGGACCAACCCGGGTCGCAAAGAGCGCAGTGATCCATGTTGGCCGTGTTCATCCGTGTCCCCTATTTGAGCAATGCTGCGTGTCTTTCTGGGGTCAGTCGGGTTCTATATTCTCAGGTGTTGCTATGAGTGATTCTTCGTCTGCCGATTTGCAAGCTCGCCTGGAACAGCTCCGGCGGGAGATCAATTTTCATAACTATCGCTATCATGTGTTGGATAACCCGGTAATTTCGGATACCCAATTCGATCGGCTGCTGCTTGAACTGCGCCAGGTCGAAGCCGAACACCCGGAGTGGATCACGCCCGATTCGCCCACCCAGCGGGTGGGCAGCCTGCCGGCCTCGCGCTTTGCGAAGGTGGCGCATCCGGCCCCCATTTTGAGCCTGGCAAACGCCTTCAACGCCGGCGACGTGCGAGCCTGGTATGAGCGCCTGCTGCGCCTGGATGAGCGGGTGGCTGCGGCCTGCTATGTGGTCGAGCCGAAAATCGACGGACTGTCGGTGGTGCTGCACTATCAGGATGGGCGGTTTACCCAGGGCGCGACGCGCGGCAACGGCGAGATTGGCGAGGATGTGACCGCCAACCTGCGCACCCTGCGCTCGATCCCGCTGCGCATCCCGGTCGATCCGAACGGGCCGCAGCCGCCCGCCACGCTGGTGGTGCGCGGCGAAGTCTACATGAACGGGCGCGACTTCGATGCCCTCAATGCGCGCCTGGAACAGGCCGGCGAAAAGACCTATTTGAATCCGCGCAACACGGCCGCCGGGTCGCTGCGCCAGTTGGACCCGGCCATCACTGCCGCCCGCCCGCTCAACCTGCTTACCTACCAGATCGTAACCGCCAGCGGCCCTACCCCTGATACCCAGTGGGAGCTGCTGCAATACCTGGCCGCCCTGGGTCTGCCGGTGACAAAAGACGCCTCCTATCACCATACCCTGGAAGACGCCATCGCCGCCTGCGAAGCCTGGGCCGACCGGCGCAGCCAGCTTCCCTTCGAGGTCGACGGAATGGTGATTAAGATCGACGACCTGAGCCTGGCCCGCTCGCTGGGTTTCGTGGGCAAAGACCCGCGGGGGGCGATGGCCTTCAAATATCCGGCCCGCGAAGTGACCACCCGGCTGCTCGACATCGGCGTGAACGTGGGCCGCACTGGCGTGCTGACCCCCTACGCCATCCTGGAGCCGGTCGAGATCGGCGGGGTGGTCGTCAAGCAGGCCACCCTGCACAACTTCGATGACATCGCCCGCAAAGACATCCGGGTGGGCGACGCGGTGCGGGTCAAACGCTCTGGCGAGGTGATCCCCTACGTGATTGGCCCGGTGGAAGACCTGCGCACCGGCCAGGAATACGCCTACCAGCCGCCTAAAGTCTGCCCGGCCTGCGGTGAGCCGGCCGAGCATCTGGAGGGCGACGCCTTCTACTACTGCGTCAACGCCTCTTGCCCGGCCCAGTTGATCCGCAACCTGGAGCATTTCGTTTCGCGCGGCGCGATGGACATTGTGGGCCTGGGCATTCGCATCGTCGAGCAGCTAGTCCAGGCTGGCCTGGTGCGAGACGTGGCCGACCTGTACACCCTGAAGCGCGACGACCTGCTGGGCCTGGAAGGCTTTGCTGAGAAAAAGGCCGATAACCTGCTGGAAGCCATCGAAGCCTCGCGCCAGCGGCCCCTGGCCCGCCTGATCAACGCCCTGGGCATCCGCTCGGTGGGCGAGGTGATGGCGAGCGACCTGTCGCAGGTGTACCCCGACCTGGAGGCGCTTTCGACCGCCACGCTGGAAGACCTGGAGCGCATCGAAGGGGTTGGCCCCAATACGGCCGAGGCGATTGTAGACTGGTTCGCCCGCCCGGCCAACCAGACCGTATTGAGCAAGCTGCGCGCCGCCGGGGTCTGGCCGCGCAGCCAGGCCCGGGTCGCCAGCGGCCCCGGCCCGTTGGATGGGCTGACCTTTGTGGTGACCGGTACGCTGCCCGGCCTATCGCGTGAGCAGGCCAAGAGCTACATTCAATCGCTCGGCGGCAAAGTGACCGATTCGGTCAGCAAGAAGACCAGCTATGTGGTGGTGGGCGAAGCGCCCGGCTCGAAGCTGGCAAAGGCCCAGGAATTGGGCGTGCCGATATTAGACGAAGCGGGCCTGCGAACGCTGGCCGGTGAATAAATCAGGAAGGTAGGATACGATGAATTTTACAACGGCAGAAGACTCCATTACCCAGCGCATCCAGGCCATGAGCCGGCGCGGGGAAGACCTGCGCGCCAAAGACCTGTATTTCTATAACCAGCCGGTGGCCGAACTGCACGGTGGGGCGCGGGCGCTGGTCAACGGGCGTGAGATGGGCATGTTCGCCTCATACAGCTACCTGGGCCTGATCGGACACCCGCGCATCAACGCGGCGGCCAAGGCTGCGATCGACCAGTATGGCACCGGCACGCACGGCGTGCGCACCCTGGCCGGCACGCTTCCCGTCCACACCGCGCTGGAAGAGACCATCACCGCGTTTAAGCACGCTGAGGCGGCCATCACCTTCTCGTCGGGATACGCTACCAACCTATCGGTCATCGCCAGCCTGGTGGGGCGCAACGATTACGTTATCTCGGATAAGCTGAACCACGCCAGCATTGTGGACGGCTGTATGATGTCGGGGGCCAAGTTCCTGCGCTTCCGCCACAACGATATGCCGGCCCTCGAAGCTCGCTTGCAGCAGATTCCCGCCGGAGCTACCAAGCTGGTGGTGGCCGACGCGGTTTTCAGCATGGACGGCGACGTAATCGACTTCCCGCGCATCGTGGCCCTGTGCCGCCAGTATCACGCCTGGTTGATGATCGACGAGGCCCATTCGGTGGGTGTGTTGGGGGCGACCGGGCGAGGTATCGAAGAGCATTTCGACATGCCCGATACCATCGACATCAAGATGGGGACGCTGAGCAAAACGATCCCCTCCGCTGGGGGCTACATTGCCGGGCGCAAAGACCTGATCGAATACCTGCGCCATGCCACGCGGGCCTACATCTTTTCGGCCGCCCTGACCCCCGCCCAGGCCGCCGCCGCCAAGGCAGCCTTCGACGTGATCCTGGACGAACCCTGGCGGGTCGAGAAGCTGCGCGCCAATGGCCGCCAGTTCATCGCCGGGTTGCAGCGGCGCGGTTTCGATACCTTGCTGACCGAGACGGCCATCGTGCCGGTGGTGTGCGGCGAGGATGAGGCAGCCTATGCCATGACGCGCGAGTGCCAGCACCGGGATGTATTCGTGCTGCCGGTGGTATCTCCGGCGGTTGCGCCGGGGCTGGCCCGGCTGCGGGCCACCGTCACCGCCGCCCACGAGCCGCAGGAAATCGAGCAGGCGATGGATATCATCGAACAGGCCGGGCAGATTGTGGGCGTGCTGAAATGACAGTCGTGCTGCGCCTGAAGCCGGGGCGCGAGAAATCGCTGCTGCGTCGCCATCCCTGGGTCTTTTCGGGCGCGGTGGAACGGATCGAGGGCCAGCCGCCGGATGGCGCAACCCTGCGGGTGGAAGACAGCCAGGGCCAGTTCCTGGCCTGGGCGGCCTACAGCGCCCATTCTCAGATCCAGGCCCGGGTGTGGAGTTGGCGCGCTGAGGAAACCATCGACGCAGCCTTCTTCGCCCGCCGCCTGGAGCGGGCCATCGAGGTCCGCCGCTGGCTGCTGGCGAACCCAGAGCGCAATGGCCTGACCGACAGCCTGCGCCTGGTGCATGCTGAGTCGGACGGGCTGCCGGGGTTGGTGGTGGATCGCTACGCCGATCTGTTGGTGGCGCAGTTCCTTTCCAGCGGGGCCGACGCCTGGCGGGAAACGATTGCCGATGCGCTGCTGGCCCTGACCGGCGCGGCCCACATCTACGAGCGCTCGGACGCCGACGTGCGCCGTCTGGAGGGCCTGGACGAGCGCAACTGCCCGCTGCGCGGCGGCCCGCCGCCCGAACGCGTGCAGATCAGCGAGAACGGACTGAAGTTTTGGGTGCAGGCTGTGGCCGGGCATAAAACCGGCTATTACCTCGACCAGCGCGGAAACCGCATGCACCTGCGCCAGATGGCCGCCGGGCGCGAGGTGCTGGACTGCTTTTGCTATACCGGCGGGTTCACGCTTAACGCCGCGGCGGGTGGGGCCGCCTCGGTGCTGGCGGTCGATTCGTCGGCCGAAGCCCTGGCCCTGGGCCAGGAGAACCTGCTCTTGAACGGGATGGCTGAGGCGCACGTCGAATGGCGCCAGGCCGACGTGTTCCAGTCGCTGCGCTCCTTCCGCGACGCCCGGCGCAGTTTCGACCTGATCGTGCTGGATCCGCCTAAGTTTGCCCCGACCGCCGCCCAGGTGCATAACGCGGCCCGCGCCTATAAAGACATCAACCTGCTGGCTTTTAAGCTGCTGCGCCCCGGCGGCCTGCTGGCGACCTTCTCGTGCTCTGGCGGGGTGGAGCCGGAACTGTTCCAGAAGATCGTGGCCGGGGCCGCCCTGGATGCGCATGTGGATGCCCAGGTGATAATGCGCCTTTCCCAGGGGCCAGATCATCCCGTGGCGCTCAATTTTCCCGAGGGAGCGTACTTGAAAGGGCTGGTGGTGCGGGTTTCCTCCGGGCCGGCTTAGGTTTCTTTCTGGCTGGCCCGGCCTCAGCCGAGAGAATGGTGGGTGCAGCCCCACCTATAGAAATTTTGCCGGCCATGCCGGAAGAACCATCAGGAGCATCAGGCGTTTGCGGGGCGCAGCCCCGCAAACGCCTGGTGAATCATCCTTCCCGGCGCGAAAGTGAGTATAATAGCGGCTATGGAATTACCGGCTGAATTTCAACCCGAATGCTTCTCCCGGCGCGGTGAAGTTACCGCCTGGGGATTGGCCCTGCTGGCCTGCCTGGCCTGGGGCTGGGTTTCGGCGCGCGGCTTTGCGACCCCTACGACTCTGAAATTTATCGCCGGTTTCTGCCTGCTGGCCGGGCTGGCAATCAGCCTGACCAACTGGATGGATCGCCGCACCCATCTGCGCCTGGACCAGACCGGGGTGGCTTTTGAGAACGGCCTGCGCCGGGTGCGCCTGGCCTGGGACGATGTTCGCGAGATGCGGGTCTTCCCCTCTAACCTGGGCGACCAGGTGCGGGTGATGGGCGAGCGGACTTTCTTCATGTTCCGCACCCTGGGCGAAGCCGGGATGGGCAGCCGTCCCAGCGTGCGGATGGGCTTTGCCCAGGGCGAGCGTATCGCCGCCCTGATCCGTCAGAAAGCCGGCCTGACCCACGTCCGGCAAACCGGTTCGGCCTATTATTATCTGCGCGAGTGACCCACCCTCTGCGGGAGTATGCGACGCGCCCTCTGCGTTTTCCCGGCAGAGGGCGCGTCGCTTTTTAACGCGGCTGAGTGCGGCAGAGCCGTCGCTCCTACCCCAAGCCATCAAAATTAAACGGAGGTTTATATGGAAGACCGAAAGAATATGTCGATTGACGAGCAGGTGGCCTTGTTGATGCAAGGCACGGAATACGGCGACCCGGCCCTGAAACAGTCTATGGCCGCCGAGCTGCGCCAGCGCCTGCTTGAAGCCCAGGCCGAAAGCCGTCCGCTGCGGGTGTACTGCGGCTTCGACCCGCGCACCAGCGACCTGCACCTGGGTCACACCGTGCCGATGCGCAAGCTGCGCCAGTTTCAGGAGCTGGGCCATGACGTGACTTTTGTGGTCGGCAACTACACTTCACTGATTGGCGATCCATCGGATAAAGATAAGCTGCGCCCGCAGCTCAGCCAGGGGGAGATCGCCCACAACGCTCGCACCTACGCCGAGCAAGCCTACAAGGTGCTGGATCGGCAGCGGGTGACGATCCGCTTCAACGCCGAATGGCTGGCCGAACTGTCGTTTGCCGAGGTGATCGGGTTGGCCTCCAACTTTACCGTGCAGCAGTTTCTCAACCGCGAAAACTTCAAGCTGCGCTGGGAGAAGGGCGACCCAATCTACCTGCACGAGACGTTTTACGCCCTGATGCAGGGCTACGACGCCTTCCGCCTGCAGGCCGACGTGCAGGTGGGCGGCACAGACCAGTTGTTCAACATCGTCACCGCCGCCCGCAAGGTGATGACCAGCCTGGGGGCGCGGCCCAACATTGCCATTATCAACGGCATCCTGCCCGGAACCGACGGCGTGGTGAAGATGAGCAAATCGCTGGGTAATCACATCCGCCTGCTGGCCGAGCCGGAGGATATGTACGGTAAAGTGATGAGCGTGCCGGATGAGGCCATGCCCATGTTCCATCGCCTGGTGACGCGCTGGACGCCGCCCGAGATCGAGGCGCTGGAGGCGGAGGTGGCGAGTGCAAAGCTGCACCCACGCGACGCCAAGATGCGCGTGGCGCGCGAGATTGTGAGCATCTACCATTCGCCGGAAGCTGCCGAGGCAGCCGAACAGGCGTTTGTGCGGGTCTTTCAGCAGGGTGGCCGGCCGGAGACTCTGGAGACCTTCACCCTGCAGCCCGGCCAGACCTTGCTGGAGGTGCTGTTGGCAACCGGGTTGGCCGCCAGCAAGAGCGAAGCTCGCCGCCTGGCGCAGCAAAATGGGGTGCGCCTGGATGGCGCGCCGATTGTCGACCTCGCCCGGCCCGTTCCTGGCCCCGGCGTGCTGCAAGTGGGCAAGCGTAAGTTCGTGCAGATGGTGATCTGAGCCGGGCGGGAAATCGATCCAGGGCAGGGCTGCCCTGGATCTCGAAGCCTCTTGACAGGCGGCGCTATAGGTGTATAATAGACACTAAGTTAGGTGTTGTTCGAACACTTAGTGAAGGAGCGACGATGTTCAATATCCACTATCTCAAGGTTTCGCCCACCCAATACGCCCTGCTCTTTCGGGGCGGGAAACTGCGCCGCCAGGGCAGCGGCATGGCCTTCTTTTACTATAAACCGGCCTCCACCATTGCGGTCGTGCCGGTAGGCAGCGCCGATATTCCCTTCATCTTCAACGAGTTGAGCGCCGACTTTCAGACCCTCAGCCTGCAAGGCCAGCTTACCTATCGCATCCAGGAGCCGCAGCGGGCAGCCGCCCTGCTGGATTACAGCATCGATGGCGCCCCCGACCGCTACGTTTCGGAAGACCCGCAGAAGCTGCCCCAGCGCCTGGTAAACCGCCTGCAGACCCTGGCGCGCGGTGAGCTGCAGCGCCGTTCGCTGCGCCAGGCCCTGCACAGCGCTCAAGAGATTGCCGCCGCCATGTTCCAGGCCCTGAGCGAAGACGAAACTCCGCACGCCCTGGGGGTGCAGGTGTTGGGTCTGTCGATCCAATCCATCCGCCCCACGCCAGAGATGACGCGGGCCTTAGAAGCCGAAGCCCGCGAAGACCTGCTGCGCCAGGCCGACCTGGCGATTTACGACCGGCGCAACGCCTCCGTCGAGCAAGAGCGGCGCATCAAAGAGAACGAGCTGAACACCGAGATCGCCGTAGAGGCCAAGAAGCGCCAGATCCGCGAGGCCGCGGCAGAGGCCAACCTGGCTGTGGAACAGCGCGAGCAGCAAGTGCGCGAAACCGTGCTGGCCGGGCAGGTGGTGATCGAAGAAAACCGCCGCCAATTGGCCCAACTGCGGGCCGAAAACAGTCACACCGAGGCTGACGCCCAGGCGTATGCGGTCGAAGCCAGCCTGCGTCCGCTGGCAGACCTGCCGCCCGATGTGCTGCAACTGCTCTCGCTGCAATCCGCCGAGCCGCGCCAGATGCTCAGCCTGGCGTTCAAAGAGATTGCCCGCAACGCCGCCAGGATCGGCAATCTCAACATCTCGCCGGAACTGCTGCAGCAACTGCTTCAATGAAAAATTCTGGTTCTTCCGCCGAAAGCGAGATTGGATCGATTGATGGGGGGCGAGCGGCGCAGCCGCCCGCCCTCCCATCGATTGGAATTCTCCCGGCGAAGCCAGAAGACCCAGCGGTCTGTAGACAGGAAAGAGCGCAATGGACGAAAAAATTGTCTTGGTGCGGCGCAAGACCCGCCTGGAAGAGCTGATCGAGCGCTTCAACACCCGCGGCCAGGCCCAGTTCTACATCGAACATTCGGGCGGCGATTTCGGCCTGTACGAAAGCGAGCATGCGGTCTATCAGGCCGCCCTGCAGACGCTGCGCGCCAGCCTGGCGCGCCTGGGCCGCCTGCATGAAATCGAGCGCGGCTTCTTGCCCACCTACACCTTTGGCGAAACCGACCTGATCGTGACCATCGGCCCCGACGGCCTGGTGGTGAATACCGCCAAGTACCTAAGCGGCCAGCCAATCGTCGCCGTCAACCCGGACCCAACCCGCATTGATGGCGTTCTGCTGCCCTTCCGGGTGGAACAGGCGGCCGGGATGGTGCAGGCCGTCTGGCAGGCGCGAGCCATCCTGCGCCCGATCAGCATGGCCCAGGCCAGCCTGAACGACGGCCAAAGCCTGCTGGCCTTCAACGACCTGTTCATTGGGGCGCGCAGCCACGTTTCGGCCCGCTACAGCCTGGAGAGCGGCAGCCAGCGCGAGCGCCATTCATCCAGCGGCATTATCGTTTCTACCGGGGCGGGGGCCACCGGTTGGTTGAGCAGCCTGTTTCACATGACCAATGGCATGCTGGCCGGCTTTGGCCGCCCAGGCGACCAACTGCAGCCGCCTTCCCTGGCGTGGGAGGCCGAACGGTTGATCTTTGTGGTGCGCGAGCCGTTTGCCAGCCGGGCCTCGCAGGCCGGGCTGGTCTGCGGGTCGATCACTCCCGGCGCGCCGCTGACGGTGCGCTCAGAGATGGCCGAAGGTGGGGTCATCTTCAGCGATGGCGTGGAGGCCGATTACCTGTCCTTCAACGCCGGGACGGTAGCCGTTATTGAGCTGGCGCGCAAAAAAACCTGGTTGGCGACTGGGGTGCAGGGGGGCTAGTGGGGTTCGTTCAGGTTGCCTTCCAAAACGGCCCGCAGGCGGGGGAAGGAAACCGGCTTGCTGAGGCAGGCCAGAGGCTTGACCTCGGCTGCCCGGGCCAGGTTGGCTTCGTCCAGATAACCGGACACAAAGATAATCTGCGTGTTCAGCGTGGCTCGAATCTGGCGGGCGGCGGCGAAGCCATCCATATTGCCAGCCAGGCGAATATCCATCAGAACCGCATCTGGCTTGAGGTCGCGCGCCAATTGCACCGCCTCTTCGCCTTGCGTGGCGATTCCACACACCACGTAACCGGCTCGCTTCAGCTCCACTTCCAGCGATAGAGCGATCAAAGCCTCGTCTTCGACGATCAGGATATTCGATGCTTTCAAGTCAGACCCTCGTATGATAAAGTGCGTCGGAAAATTGAATGACATAGGCGATCCCCTGGTGCGTATCTACCCGTACCCGCCCACCGAGCTGGCGCTCGGCAATGCTAAAGACGCTTTGCAGGCCATAACTTTTCTGCTGGCGCAGATCAAACCCCTCTGAAACGCCAACCCCATTATCGCTAAAATTTAATAGCAGCATACCATCGCTCAGGCGGCGCAGGCGGATCGAAATTTCACCCGCTTGCCCGCCGGGGAAGGCGTGCTTATAGGCGTTGGAAAGCAGCTCGTTCAAAATCAGCCCCACCGGGGTAGCAATATCAATCGTCACCGCGATGGCTTGCAGATCGAGGCGCAGCGCAATCGGGTCGCTGGCAGGACGATAACTGGAAGCCACCAACTGCGCCAGGTCGCGGATATACACATCCAGGTTAATGCTCGACAGATCGCGCGATTGGTACAGCATCTGGTGCGCCAGGGCCATGGCTTCGATTTTTACGTCCATCTCCTGTACCAGGCGCTGCACTTCCGGTTCTTGCGACCCGGCCGATTGCAGCACCAGCATCGAGCGAATGACCTGCATGTTGTTCTTCGTGCGGTGATACAGCTCGCGCAGCAGGACCTCTTTCTCTTTGAGCGAGTTTTTGATCTGCTGCTCCATTTGCTTTCGCTCGGTGATATCCCAGAAAGAGATCATCACCTGTGCCAGGCTGTGTTCGCAGCCCGGCACAACCGAGACGTGTAAAATCATCACCTTACTGCCGCCATCCAGCGTGCGATTGGTAATCTCGCACGCAAAGATTGTCTGGCCTTCGGCCAGAGCGATCATTTCCTCGCGAAAAGCGTCCCACGAATTCACATCCAGGTAGGCCGAGAGGTTGGTCAGCAGGTCTTCTTTTGTGCGAGCCAGAAAGAACTGGACTGCGCCCTGGTTGGCGTCTAACACGCGCCCCAGCCGGGCGCAATCCCGGACCGCTTCGGGATGGCTCTCAAAATAGGCCCGAAAATCTCGCACGCCCAGGGTGCGCAGATTGTCGAAGTAAGCTTTGACGCCTGAAAAATCTTCTTCCAGAATGGGGGCGGCCGAGTATTCATAAAGGGCGCGGAAGCGTTCCTGGCTAACTTGCAGGGCTTCATCCAGGCGGCGGCGGCGCAGCCGGCGCGTCAGCAACATCCCCAAAAGCATGGTGCCGATGGGATAGATCAGCATAACTGCCAGGCCAATATGCGAAAGCACTGTCAGCGGCATGGGCCAGGGCAGCAGGAACGCGCACGCCAGCATGCCGACATGCACCAGCACGCCAAAGCTGTACAATTGGAGCGCGGTCAGGTTTTCGAGCGCCCGCCGGTTGATGTGACGCCAGCCTAACCCCAGCCCACCCGATAGGCAGATTACCGCTACCCCCATGCCGGCGCCTACCCCGCCCTGGTACAGGCGCAGCCCAATGGTCATCGCCATGGCGATGAGCGTTGGGACGGCGCCGAAGAACAGCCCAGAGATGCCCAGCAGTACCGAGCGGGTATCGAACACCAGGCCGGAAGCGTACTCCCAGGGAGAGAGCATGACCACAATCCCGATTCCGCCAATCACCAACCCGGTAAGGATCTGCTCTCGGCCCCATTGCCATGCCTTTTGGCGAATGGAGATGCTATCGTATAGCAGTCCCAATGCCAACAAAAGCGCAGCATTGTTGACCAGCCCCAACAGTATGGACATTTTCATGAGCAGCAATCTGGATAGAACAGGGTAACGTTAATTGTAGCATAGAAGAAGGGTTTGGGACGTTGAGCTGAGAAGAGATTTAACCGGGGCCTGCTGAGCGCGCTAACCGCCTCCCCGGCGCAGCTATGGCTGCTGGGCCAGTTCGATCACCGCGCGGGCAATGTGGGCGGCCAGGGCGGGGTCGTCTTGCTCCAGGATCAACGCCAGGGCATAGGGCGCGCCAGACCGGTTGGGAGGCGTTCCGGCTACCGACCAGACCGCCGCATCGCTGGTGAACGGGGCAATCGTCACCGTGATTTGCCACACATCGGGGCTAACGGCATAGCGCCCGGCCAGAGTGGCTGCGGTTGGGCCGGAATAGACCCGCGTGGGGGGCGGCGGCGGGGCCGGTGTGGAGCCCGCCTCCCGCAGGGGCGATAACGTCCCCGCAGGCGACAGATCTTGCCACAGGCCCGGCGAACCGTCTGCGGCTGGCGGCAGTTGGGCCGCCAGGGCGATGCGCGGGATGGGGCGTTCGCCGCCCTGGCTGATGGCCGCCGCCGCCAGGGCCAGTTGCAGCGGGCTGTAGCCGTCTGGGCGGTTCTCGATCACCGGCGCGCCCAGGGCCGGGATGGCCGGTTGAACGGGCAGGCTCTGCAGCGGGCCGGGTTGGGCCTCCAGCGGCGCCAGGCCCTGCGGGAAAAGCTGCTCCTCCAGGTCGCCCAGGGGGTAGCGCCCCAGGGCGGCCCGGTTGAGCAGCGGGGCCGATGGGTCGTTCACCAGCCGATCCCATTGCTCGGCCAGGCGGTTGGCGTTGAAGGTAGGGGCAGACACCATAGCTAAGACCTGGCCGCTGCGAGCGTTGAGCAGCACCAGCGCGCCGGCCTGGCCCTGAAACAGGGCTTCCACCTTGCGCTGGATTTCCAGATCGAGGCTCAGGCGTACATCCAGGCCGGGCGGCGGCTGGCCGTACAGCAGGCGGTCGCTCAGCACCCGCCAGGCAGGCTGGCCCTGCAGGCCGCGCAGCAGATCGTCCAGCCCGGCTTCCAGGCCGGCCTGCCCATAGGTAGGATCGGTATACCCAAGCACGCTGCTCAGGTCGGGGTCGGTGATGCGGCGGGTATATTCCCCCGGCTGGCCCGACGAGGCTGCCAGGGGAATATCGTTGCGATCCAGCAGCGCGCCGCGCAGCACGTAGCGGTCAGCAATCGCCCGGCGCTGGTTGTCGGTGCGGCTGAGCAGGCCCGAACCGCGATAGATGATCCACCAGCCGGTTGCCAGGGCGCACAGGCCAGCCGCGGCCAGCAAAGCCGCCCCCAACTGCTGATAGGGGCGGGCGTTGTACAGGCGGGCGGGCAGCGGTTCGGGGCGGCTGCTAATGTGCAGCAAGAGCAGGGCCGCCAGAAAGCTGGTCAGCAGCGATGATCCACCGTAGGACATGAACGGTAGGGTTACCCCGGTGAGCGGCAGCAGGCGCAGGCTGCCGGCGATAATCAGCAGCGCCTGGCCCACCAGCAGGGTGGTCAGGCCCACGGCCAGGTAGCGCCGGAAGTGATCGCCGGCCTGCAGGGCGATCCACACCCCGCGCGTAGCCAGCAGCGCCAACAGGCCCAACAGGCCCAATACCCCGGCCAGGCCAAACTCTTCGGCCAGGGCTGCAAAGATCAAATCGGAGTGAGCCAGGGGGGCCAGGCTGGGGCTGCCCAGGCCCGGCCCGCGTCCAACGACCCCGCCGTTGGCAATGGCGATCAGCGATTGGATGATCTGATAGGAACGGCCGGCCGGGTCGGCCCACGGGTTCAGCCAGGCTTCGACCCGCACCCGCACCACATCGTACAGCAGATAGCCAGCCAGCCCCGCCCCGCCCAGCGCCATCCCGGTGAGCGCCAGCCAGCGCCGCCGTCCAACCGCCACGTATACCCCGGCGGCAAAGATCAAAACAAACACCGCAGCCGAGCCTAAGTCGCGCTGGATAACCAGGATCGCCAGAGTCAGCCCGATCATAATCCCGGCTGGGGCCAGCAGGGGGATCATGCCGTTGATCCAGCGGGCCAGGGGCGTGCGGTCGGAGGCTGCCAGCATGAGATAGGGCTGCTGCCCGGCTAGAAAAGCCGCCAGGTAGACCGCCAGCAGCAGCTTGAGCGGTTCGGAAGGCTGCAAATAGACCCCACAGCAGCCCAGCCACATGGGCGGGCCATACCCCAGGGGGTTGCGGCCAAATACCAGCGTCGCGGCGGTCAGCAGCAGCGCCCCGCTCAACCAGACATACTTATACCGCCGTAAAAACGCCAGGTCGGGAGCCAGGTCGAGGCCGGCTGCCAGCACCATGCCCGAAAGGCCCAGCCAGGCCGTCTGGCGCAGCCCAAAACCGGGCAGCAGCCGCCAGACGCTCAGCAGCCCCCAGCCGCTCAGCAGGGCCACAATCGGCAGCAGCAGCGGGTCGCGGCCGGGCAGCCGGCGGGCGGCGCGCAGGTGAGCCAGGCTGAAGGCTACCGCCCACACGCCTACTCCCAGCCAGTGACCCCAGCGGAAGTCCACCTGCCAGGAACGCAGCCGGGCGGCCGGGGAAAACGTCAGCGCGAAGGCGTAAGCCAGCATAAAGCCCCCCGCCAGCAGCAGCAAGCGGCGCTCGATCTTATCGGGCGAGAGGCCTGAATTCATCAGCATGGAGGCCAGCAAAGCGGCGGCCGGTTCAGGGCCGCTCTGGGATGTATTTCCCAATCAGCGGTTTCAGTTTGTGGAGCGTTTCCAGCGGGATAGCCCTGAAATCTGTAATCAGGGCGTCGGCCAGGGCGTGTCCGCAGGCGCAGGCGCGCTCCTCGGGCAGGCTGCGCAGCAGGTTGCGCACCGATTGCTGCGCCAGGCGAGTGTTGGCGTTCAAAATCTCCACCACCTGATCGACCGTGACCGGCTGTTCGCTGATGTGCCAGACGTCGTAATCGGTGAGGTGGGCCATCACGCTGTAGCACATCTCGGCTTCCCGCGCCAGGAAGGCTTCGGGGCAGGCGGTCATGCCGATCAGGGTCATGCCCCACTGGCGAAAGACGTTCGATTCGGCCCGGGTCGAGAACCGCGGCCCTTCGATGGTGATGAACGCCCCGCCCTGATGCACCACCGCCCCGGTCTGGCGGGTGGCTTCGGCCAATTGTTCGGAAAGCGCCGCACAGAACGGGTCGGCCACGTTCACATGCGCCACCAGCCCTTCACCAAAGAAACTGCGCTGGCGCGTCCCACGGGTGAAGTCGAATAACTGGTCGGGGATGGCGATCTCGCCGGGAACATAGTCGTCGCGCAGCGAGCCGCAGGCGCTGATGCTGACGATCCGTTCGACCCCCAGCGACTTCAAGGCCCAGATATTGGCCCGGTAGTTCACCTCGCTGGGCGCAATGTGATGGCCCAGGCCATGCCGGGCCAGAAACGCGATCTGGCGTCCTTCTAGCTGGCCGATCACGATGGGCGCCGATGGGCGGCCAAAGGGCGTTTCAACCTGGAGCTCCTGCGCGTCTTCCAGGCCGTCCATGTGATAAATGCCAGAGCCGCCAATGATGGCAAGAGTGGGAACAGTTTGCATAGAGTGTATCTCCGATCAAGGATGAATAAGGCGTTATTCAAAGTTAACCACAAAGACCAACGCTCCGCAGCGCAGCTCGTCGTCTTGGGTCAGCACGACCGCATCGGCCACCGGCTGGTCGTTGAGCCAGGTGCCGTTGCGCGAGTGCAGGTCTTCCACCCACCATTGGGTATGGTGATAGGCCAGGCGGGCGTGACGGGCCGATATGGTGGGATGGTCGGCGTAGACCTGGCAGGTTGAATCGCGTTCCAGGATGGCCTCGGCGGTCGTAATCCGAAATGCAAGCGCAGCCTCTGGCTCCGCCTGCGGGATGACCGGCGCGTCCGCCGGCGAGGTGATCTCGCCAAGCGTGCAGACCTGGCTCAACACCAGGGGCGGGGCCGCCGGGGCGGCCAGCGCGCCGCTGCGCTGGCGCAAATCTTGAAACAGCAGCCACAACGCCCACCCTAAAAAGGCGTATAGGGCCGCGGTCAACAACAACCGCAGAAATAAAAGGAGTAATCCGGGCAAATTTTATTCCGTATTGATTTTTTGGGTGATAATCCGGTCTTCGCCGTCCTGGCCGTACACCAGCGGCACACCCGCCAGCGAGATGACATCGCCTGGGTTCAGGGTGTGCTGGCGGATGCGCAGCCCATTGACAAACGCTCCGCCGGTCGAATCCAGGTCGAACAAGACATACCGCCCGCGCACCAGGCGGATTTGAGCGTGCAGGCGCGAAATGCGCGGGTCGTCGATGACCAGTTGATTATCGGGGCGGCGCCCGATGTTAACCACCGTCTGTTCCAGCGGGAAGACCGTCAGGCCGTTCACAATCAGGAACGCGCCGGCGGGAGGCGCTTCGTTTATCCCGGCCTGGGGCAGCGCCAGGCCGTGGGTGGGGGTCAGGTCTTGCAGGCTGTCGAGGGCCAGCACCCGCACTTCGCCCGGCCCCAGGTGCAGGTCGGCTTCGACCCGTACCGAAAGCGGCCCGCTGAGGGTCAGCCCGGCTTCCAGGGCTGTCTGGCGCAGCAGGTTTACCAGCTCGGCCAGGAAGGCCGGAGATTGGCGCAGCGCGTCGGCCGATCCGGGGTCCAGGCACAGGCGGTACAGATTGGGCGCCTGGTAGCCGCCGTCGGCGGTGGGGTGGGCGGCCGCTTGCATGGCGGTAATCAGATGGTGGGTCAGATGATGGGGCGCGCCGCGACCAGGAAACAGCCGGGCGGCGCTGCCCTCGATGAGCGATTGCAGCCGGGCTTCAAGCTGGGTAAGGCGCGATTGAATAATATTCATACGTCATGAAAACGTGCCAGGCCGAAACCTACCCCTGGCGGGCAGCCAGGGCCTGGCGCCAGGGTACGCTAAATTCCGGTTTGTATCATACCGTAAAAGCAGCGATTCAACAAATTGCGGCTAGTTGTTTGGGCAAGTGATAACCAATTCTTAAGTTTGGCGCCTGGTAAGCGCAATGCAGGCTGCCCCGTAACATCGAACGGGGATTTGGACGGCTGGCGCCCAAATCCCCGTTCGATGTTGCCGGGGGAATTCGGTTATTGGTTGGGCGAAGCGCTGGCTTTCACCCCGGCCGCAGGAGAAAAGCGCGCCGCGGCAGCGCCGCGATTAGCCCGGTCGCACGATTGCGGCAGGCGAACCGCAGCCGAAAACGAGTTCATTCCGCTGATAAACAACAGGCTGATCGCCAGGTTCAGGCTGGCGCCCACGGCCATCCCCACCGGCAAAGCATATACCGCCAGGCGCGAATGAGCCAATACCACCAGGCCCACAAATTCACCTACACATGCCCCCAGAGCGATCCCGGCCAATAACAGGAACACGAAGAACACCGACATATAGAATAGACGAGGCAAATTAAACCTTCCTGGCATAGACGCGTTTTATCCAGTCTTGGGCTATCCCCACTTGCATAGAATATTGTTATCATACCATGCCTGCACAAAAGGGGCAACACCAGATTTCCCGTCATCTCCTGCCGAAACGGAAGTCTCAGCTGGCGTTCTTGTCGCCTCGGGTTGAGGCCCCCGGCTGACAGCCGTCCAAAAGAAACCCCCAACGATAGAGGCGCACGGCGCGCAACCCTATCGCTGGGGGGTTCTTATTTGATCTTGCCACCCTTAACTTCGGGAGGGGCGGGTTTCACGAACTTCGAAAATGAGGCAGAGGTACTATTTTTGGGGGAAATGGGTGGCTCAGCCACCCATTTCCCCCAAATTAGAAGAAATCCCCGCCTTGGTTGCTCCCCACTTAACCGGGGGGAGGCGACTGGCGAGCGAAGCTCGCCTCGAAAAAGGATTAATCGTGGATTTTGTCGCACAAAGTGCGACAAAATCCACGTAACAACTCTTTTTGAAGGCGCTCGAAGAGCGCCGGGCTTACCGGGCCGTTTACCGGGAGAGATTATTCCCAGATAAACTCATCAGACGTATCCGGCAGTTCAATCGTCTGGTCTGGCTCGCCGTCGTCGTTCGTGTCTACCTGGGCGGTCATGGACTGACCGTTAGTGAGCCAGGTGAGGTAATCCAGGTAGATCGTGTTGCCAGGGTTAAGGGTTAGCCCGCTGGTGCCGAAGGCTTCCGATCCGTCGGGGGTCAGGCGCAGCACGTATACGTCGTACACGCCTTTCTCTTTATTCTCGCTGGAGTTCAGCACGAACTGGCCGTTTTCCAGGTCGACGCCCACGTTGAGGGTGTCCTCGGCGCCGGCCAGGTCGGTAGCCTGGGCCATGAAGGCGTAGGATACGTCTTCCAGTTCGATGCCCATCGAGATGATTGGCGTTTCGGTATAGGTAGACAGGTACGACAGGCCGAAGAATTTTCCGTCGTTGGCGACGCCCAGGGCGTCTACCTCGCCCGGCTCCAGCCAGATGTCCGAGATTTCCATGTAGAAACCGGGGCCGACGATGGTTACGGTGGCGGTCGACGGTTCGGTGAGGTTGGTTCCGATGACCGAAATGCCAAACGTAGAACCGACCGGCATCTTATAGATCGGCTCGTATTCCACATCCCACACGTCCATGCCATACCGCCAGGTATCCATCTCGGCTTCGGGAATGTCGTTCACCAGCTTGCCGTCCGAATAGCCGATCTGGCGGCCCTGTTCGTCGGTGATAAGCAGGTCGGTCTTGCCGTCCAGGTAAATTTCGTAATACTGCTGTTGGGCCAGGCTGCGCGCTCCAGGCTGTTCGGCCACTGCGCCGCGCCCACTGCAAAACGTGCAGGCTTGCTGCTGCAAGCGGGGCGAGATGGCGACGATCTCCAGGGTCTGGGTATTGGCGTCGCCCTCATACACGGCTTCGCGCTGATTGGGGTTGGTGGCGGCCAGGTAATACCAGGTGTTGCGGCGCACATCCACGTTGATGCGGCGCACCTCGCCCGGCCAGTTGTTATCGTACACCAGGATGTCGTATTTATCGCCACCCATGCTTTCCACGCCGATGGGCGTGATGGCATGTCCGCCGCCGCCGTCGCGCTGATAGATGCCCACCACCCACCACTCATCGGCATTCTTACCTTTGCTGAACGAGTCGATCAGCGTTTCGACGATAGCGCGGGGCGAGGCGTTGACCTTGCGCGTGCCGCCCGGCCGGGTGGATTGCGTCACCCACCAGTAGGCGATCTCGCGCTGCAGGTCTTTGTTGCGGATGCTCAGGTCGTAGGTGCGATCATCGCCGAACTTTTGGGGGGCTTCCTGGCCGTAGTAGAATAACTGGCTCAGCACGGCCATGCCCTCGCAATGCCCGCCCGACATAGCGCTGTTGGCTTCGTTCATCCAGCTTCGGGCCGAGGGCTTGAGCGTACATTGCCCGCCCTGCAGCGAGGCGCAGACCTTATCGCCAAACATGCGCTGCATTTCGACCGGCGTCAGGCTGCTCATCCCGCGCTCGTTGCCATAGTTGGGGAAACTGAAACCATCTACATCCACATCGAACCCGCTGGCGATGAGCTTTTGGTTCTGCGGTTGGGCCGGGGCGGCCGGTTTGACCGGCTCCTGGGCCGCCTGGCCGCCGGCCGGCACGTAGCTGCTCACTTCTTGCGACCATACGTCGAGGTTGGCATTCAAATCGGGGGTCAGCAGGGTCATGGCGGCCAGCTTGCCGCCGTCCTGGCGCAGGAACAGCGAGCCTTCCTTCTGCCCGTCCTGCCCGCCGCGGAAGGTGAAGTAGACCACGTAGCCGCCGTTGATCTGTTCCGGCGGGTCGGCCGTCAGTCGCACGCTGGTAGCCCACTTGGTTTCAATCAGCACCGACTTCAGCACATCGCGCGCCAGGCTTTCCAGGCTGTTTTCGTTCAGGTTGCCTTCCAGGTCGAACATGGTCACGTCGATGGTGTTGGTATTATCCCAGAAGGTGACGTAGTTATCGCCCTCGTCTACCTGGTCGCCATACGGCAGGATGCGAAAGCCCTCTTTGGGGTGCTGGTATAGATCGCCGCGCACCGGTTGGACGGACGGGGCCTGGGGTTGGGTTGGCGCTTCAGTCTCGACTGGGGCTTCGGTCTCGACCGGCGCCTCGGTTTCGATGGGGGCTTCCGTTTCAAGCGGCGCTTCGGTGAACTGGGGTTCAACCAGCTCGGTCTCGATGGGCGGGTTTTCGGCCACCGGGGTCTCCTCGTTCGACGGCCAGAACAGCACCACGCCCAGGATACAGCAAACCGCCACGGCGATGATCGCGCCGATGGCGACGATTCCGCTTACGGGCAGTTTTGATCGATTGGGTGTCGACATAGCTCCTCCTTAGGGGTTGATAATTGAGGATGGCGGATGGATGACGGTTGCTTCATCCCATTTTCCGGCCGATATACAGCAGGTGCCGTGAGGCGGCCAGGATGGACGGCTCGAGGCTGACCTCGGTCAGCAGGTCCAGCCACAATTGGCGCTGCAGCCCCTGCAGACGGTTATAGCTTTCATCGTCGGCCGAGATGGCCGGTTCGACCGCCGCCAGGGCCAGGGTCTCGAAGCCCAGGCTCTCGTGCAGCGGAGCGATTTCATCCACGCGGGCAAAATAGCCGCGGAAGCCTTCGCCGGGGTAGTGTTCGGGATCGCGTCCCACGTCCAGGATCGAGCGCACTTCGGCCTGGTCTTCGATCCAGTCGGGGACGTTTCGCAGCAAGTCGCCCAGGATGCCGAAACGGCTGATGAAGGCCGAGAACAGCGTTCCGCCGGGGCGCAGCCGTTGGGCGGCGGCCTGCAGGGCCAGCCGGCGGTCGGCCTCGAACACCAGGTGATAGAACGGCCCCATCAACAGCGCCGCGTCAAATTCCGTTTCGGTCACCGGCTCCAGGCTGCGGGCGTCGGCCACCACCAGGCGCGCCTGCCGTTCCAGCCCGGCCGCCGCCAGGTTGCGGCGGTTCTGCTCTAACTGCACCGCCGATAGATCAACCGCGGTGAGGTTGTAGCCGCGTTTTGCCAGTTCCAGGGTATAGCGCCCGGTGGCCGCGCCGATCTCCAGAATACGCCCGCTGGGCGGCAGGTAGCGCTCCAGATAGCGCCAGGTCAGGTCGTGTTCCAGTTGGTGGCGCTCCAGGCGGGTATGTTCTTTTTCGGCCGCGCCATCGTAGAAGGCGGCAATGTCACGTATGTCGTCGTTCATAGCGGCCTTTGATCTAAGAATGTATCGTCCAGGTTCAACTGCCGGGAAAATTCCTGATAGGTTGTGCGGATATTGGGGTGGATGGGGAAGCCTTTCGCCTCGAACATCTGCATCAGCCAGCCGGTGTGTAAGACCGCTCCTTCTTGCAGCCTTCCGGCGTAGACGGTTTGCTTCAGCCTGGCCCGATCCTGCATAACCTGCATCACGCCCTGGCAGTAGGTAAGCCGGCCGGGGGTGAGGACCTGTTCTAGGAAGCGAATGTAGCGCGTCGGCGGCATGGCAACCCTACACTAGCCGGAAATGGGTCGTTGTTTTGGATCCTATAGGCCCAGCGCCTGGGTCTCAGGATGATTCTACCATAGTGAGCCAGGGGTGTCGGCCTGCGCGCCCGATCCGTCGATAGTCTGCCGGTTCGTGCTATAATCGGCGGAAGTAAAACGAGGCAGCCATGTACGATCTTGTCCTGGTGCTCAATGCAAACTTTGAGCCGCTCAACGTGTGCAATATGCATCGGGCAATGGGGCTGATCTTGAGCGGTAAGGCGTCGTTGATTCAAAATGGCCGCGGCGAAGTTCACACGATTTCAGCCTCTTACCCGCGCCCTTCCATCATCCGATTAGAGAAGATGGTGCATAAGCCGCGCCTGGCGGTGCGCCTGACCAAGCGCGAAGTGCTGCGCCGGGATGATTACACCTGCCAGTACTGCGGGCAGAAATTCTCCTATCTCACCATTGACCATGTTATCCCGCGCCGCCTGGGCGGCCCCCATTCGTGGGAGAACCTGGTAGCGGCCTGCCCCGGCTGTAATCACCGCAAGGGTGGCCGTACGGTAGAACAGGCCCAGATGCACCTGCTGCGCCTGCCAACCCGGCCCCCGGCCTCGGCCCAATATCTGTTTTCGCGCCACACCGGTGAAAATCAAGAGTGGCTGCCGTTCATCGAAGGCTGGTAGCCGCCGGGCCTGGGGCCGTAAAACCGCTCTCAATCCGCGAATTCAATCTCCATCATATCTTGCGCCACCTGCACCGGCCCGCTGTAGCGAGAGCGGGCCTGTTCGATCAGCCCGGTGGGCGTGGTAAGCTGCGGGGAGTAATGGACCAGGTATATGGATTTGGCCCCGGCCTGTTGAGCGATCTCGCCGGCCTGGGCGGCCGAAGAATGGCCCTCGCTGTGCCCGCTGGCTTCATGGATCAACACGTCTACCTCCTGGGCCAGGCGCGTCACGGCCTGGCACGGGGCCGTGTCGCACGAATAGGCCAGCGACTGCCCGTTCGGAAAATCGATCCGCAGCCCCAGGGTGGGCAGCAGATGGCGCACCGGCGAGCCAGAGATGCGGAACTCCGGGCAGTCGATGATGACCGACATCGCCTGTTCTGGCACGCTGTGAAACGTGACCGGGTAGAAGCCGGGCCATTTTTCCCAGGCGTACAACGCCATCATCTGCTCGACGCGTTCCATCGTATGAGCCAGGCCGTATACCGGCAGAGGGGCTTTGCGTCCCAAGAGCCAGCTTTGCATCAGCAGGGTTGGCGCGCCGCCCACGTGATCGGGGTGAAAGTGCGTCAATACCAGGTCGGTCAGCCGCTGCGGCAGGTCGATGCCCAGGCGGGCGGCGCTCAGGATGGGCGTCCCCGTGCAGTCGATCAGCGCCAGGCGTTCGCGGCCTACCAGCGCCAGGTGGGTGTTCTGATGGGTGTCATCTGGCACAGCCGCACTGACCCCAAAAAATATCAATCGTGTCATAAACTTCCCTTCAGATCGCACCCCATTAAACCGTGAGGCAGGCGTGGCGCTCTGCGAGCGCCTTTGGAAAGAGATGTACCGTGGATTTTGTCGCACTTTGTGCGACAAAATCCACGATTCATCCTCTTTCCGGGCGAGCGAAGCTCGCCGGTCGTCTCCCCCGGCGGCGTCAATTCCCTAAAAGCATCACCGCTACGTTGGGGGTAACGAAGACCTCCAGCAGGGCGGCCAGGAAGAACAGCGGAATGACCACGCACAGCATCACCCGCGCGTAGCGGGCCAGCCCAATGATAAACGCCTGGCCCAGGGTCTTGCCTTCGGCGGGCGTAATCAGGGTCGCGCCCAGGCTGAGGATGGCCGCCCCGCCGATCAGGATGGCTGGAATCTCCAGAATGCCGTGCGGAGCCACCAGGGCCAGCAGAAACGTCCCCCAGGGCTGCCCGACGAGCGCCAGATTGGCCGCGATGTAGGCGATCAGCGCCAGCGGCAGCATTACCACTAGCGCCGCCAACACCCCAAACGAGAACACGCCCAGCACCGTCGCCAACAGCATCGAGCGCAGGTTATGCAGCCAGATATAGCCCACCCCAATGGGGCTGAAGAAGCGGATATTATCCAGGCCCTGCACAAAACCCTGGTCGAGCTTGTCGATCTGGAGCAGGTATGGCGGCAGGGCAAACTGCGGGGCCAGCCGCACCCCGGCAAAAATACCCATGCAGACGGCCAGCGCCATCACCAGGATAGCCGGGCGCAGAAAACGCAGGTCGTCCAGCACGCCGGCGAACCATTGGCGCAGGCTGCCGGCCTCGTTGCGGAAGCTGCGCTTGAACAGCCTCCAACTCCCGCGCATATCCAGCACATCCAGCTCGCGGCCCAGCATTTCTTCCCGGTTGAAGTAGGCCAGCCCGGTGCGCACCAGCAGCGCGGCGATAATGAGGTCGGCCAGGATGATCCACCACAGCACGCCGTACTGCGCCCAGAACATGACCACGCTCTCGCCCTGGATAACCATCGTCATGGGGATGATGATGAACGACGAGAGCAGGTTGGCCGCTCGCACCGAGGTGGTTTGCGACGACACCACCACCGCCCCGCTGACCATCACAATCGCCTGCACCAGGGTGAGCAGCAAGATTTGAGTCAGGAAGGCTGGTTCGGCCCGCCAGGTGGTGTTGCGATAGATGCCGAACAGGTAGACTGCAATCCCCAGGAAGCTGGCTAACAGGGGCGTGACCATCGAGGCCAGCAGCTTGCCCAGGTAGAGCTGGGCGTCGCTGAGCGGGCTGCACAGCAGCGGCTCGATGCTGCGCCGCTCTTTCTCGCCTACGAAGCTTTCCAGGGCGATCACCAGGGATACCGAAAGCGGGAAAAAGCCCACCACCATCAGCAGGAAGGGAATCAAGCGCTCGCCTACCAGGGGCGCGTCGTACTTGCTGACGAAGCGGATGGCCTGGTTGGCGGTAAAGTTCATGATCGACGGAAACACCAGCGTCAGCCCCACGATGGGGAAGATGATGCGCCAATCGCGGAACTGGTCGCGCAGCTCGCGCCCGGTGATAACCAGGGCCGGGCCCAGGGCGTGGCTCAGCCGGCCCAGCCAGCCGGCTGCGGCCGGGGCGGCAGATTCCAGGGGGGTATTATCCAGCATGAGCGGTCTCCTCTCCGGCGGGTTCGGGCAGAGATTCGCCATTGCGCCGGGCGCTGACGGCCTGCAGGTAGACTTGCTCCAGGTTGCGAGCCACTTCTTGCAGGCTGACCACTTCCAGCCCCTGGCTCATCAACTGCTGCAAGACCTGGGGGTTATTGGCCTGCGGGTTGGGCGAGCGGAAGCGAATCCAGTCCTCGCCCTGGGCGGTGAGGAGCAGCGGGGCGGGCAGGTCGGGCAGTCGTCGGTCGAGGGGCTGCGCCAGGCGCAGCTCATATTCGGCCGGCCCCAGCAGGCGCTCTTTTAGCTCGCCCGGCGTGCCTTGAACGATAATCTGCCCGTGGCGGATGATGGCAATCTGGTCGGCCAGCTCTTCGGCTTCGGGCAGGTTGTGGGTGCAGATGATGATGGCCCGCTCGTTCGAACGCAGGTCGTGGATGGCGTCGCGCACCAGGCGGGCGCTTTCGGGGTCCATGGCCGAAGTTGGCTCGTCGAGCAGCAGCACGGGCGGATTGTGGAACAAAGCCCGCGCCAGGGCCAGTTTTTGGCGCATGCCTTTGGAATACTCGCCCACAGGCCGGTGAGCGTGGGCGGTCAGGCCGAAATGCTCCAGCAGTTGGCGCGCCCGCTGGCGGCGAGCCTGGGCCGGCATCTGGTAAATGCGCCCGAAGAAATCCAGGTATTCGTCGGCCGGCATGCGGTTATACAGGCCGTGGTTCTCGGTCAGTACGCCCACCGCAGCCCGCACCTGCGGGGCCTGGCGCGCCACGTCGTACCCGGCAATGCGGGCCTGCCCGCTGCTGGGCCGCAGCACCGAAGACAGCATGCGCACCGTGGTGGTTTTTCCAGCCCCGTTGGGGCCAAGCAGGCCCAACACCTGGCCTTTGCCGACATTCAAATTGACATTATCGACCGCAGTAAAGGCATCGAACTGTTTGCGTAAGTCGTGAGTTTCAATCATACCAATCGAAGGATTATTCCTCTGGGGCGGTGTTTTCGGCCCCTGGTTCGGCCGCCGGCGCGCCTGCCCGGTGGCGCAGGATCAGCAGGCCAGCCGCGGCCAGCGCCACGACCGCCATGATGGTCTGGTTGGCGTTTAGCCCGCCCACCTGCGAGGCGTCCAGGCGCAGGAATTCAAGCAGGAAGCGCCCCACCGGGTAACCGATCAGGTATACCAGGAACACATCGCCGGGTTTCAGCCGGCCAGGGTAGCGCCGCTCGATGAACAGCAGCAGCCCCAGCAGGCCCAGGTTCCACAGCGATTCATACAGGAACAGGGGATGGAAGCGCTCGTAGGCTTCATAGCCGGGAATGCGGTGGGCGGCGTCGATGGGGATCGCCCAGGGCAGGTTGGTGGGTTTGCCGTACAGCTCCTGGTTAACGAAATTGCCCCAGCGCCCGATGGCCTGCCCCAGGGCTACGCCCGGCGCCGCCAGGTCGATCCACATCGGGAAGCTGAGGTGGTTGCGGCGGCAGAACAGGTACAGGGCCAGCGCCCCGCCGATCACCGCGCCGGGAACGCCCAGACCGCCTTCCCAGGTGGCTATCGCGTTCAGTGGGTGCGTCAGATAGAAGTAGGTGGTGATGCCCTGGGCTACCATGGAGGGCGGCGGGGTCAGGATGTGCCACAGGCGCGCCCCAATAATCCCACCGATCAGCACCCACACCATGCCATCCCAGACCCGTTCCGGGTCCTGCCCGGCCTGTTGGGCCCGGCGTGCAACCAACCAGGCCCCGGCAACGGCGCCCAACATCAGAATGATCCCATAATAATGGATCGTAAGCGGGCCAATATTGATTCCAGGCATAATCGCTTTCCCTTCTTTCGGCTTGCGGGGCTATTCTTTTTGATACGCCTGGCGGCGAATGTCGATGATCCGCTGCACGGCGGTGATATTCGCGAAGATGGCGATAACCCAGACGCCCACCATCGGCCAGTTCAAGATCAGGCTGGGGGCCAGCACCATATAGCGTTCCATGCGGGTGAGCAGGCCGATCTTGGTATCCCAATTGAGTGATTGGCCGCGCGCCCGTACGTACGACACCAGCACCGACCCGGCCGCGGCGGCATAGACCAGCATGGCATTGAGGGGATTGCCCTGCCCGGAATAGTAATACAACAGCCCGGCAAAGATCACCAGCTCAGAATAACGATCGGTGACGGAATCGACAAAGGCCCCGAAGTGCCCGGCCATGCCGCGCTGGCGGGCCATAGCGCCGTCCAGGGCATCCACCGGCCCCATCAGCAGCACCAGCAGCCCGCCCCAGGTCATGTGGCCCAGGGCCAGCAGCACGGCGCCCACGGTGTTGCCCAGCAGTCCCAGCAGGGTCATCGTGTTGGGCATCAGCCCCAGGCGGTTGAAGAAGGCGGCGCTGGGTTCGATAATCCACTTGCTGGCAACGCGCGCCTGGTCGGTCAGGGTCGGGGTTTCTTTTGTTTTGGCTTTCACTTGCTCCACGAAACGTTACCACCTTTCTCGATTGGGAATAGACCACAGGCGACAGATGACAGACCATGCCGGGTCATCGGCTGTCTGTGGCCCGTCATCCGGCTTCACGCAGCGTCTTCCAGCGCCTTGCGCATCCGGCTGAGGCGGACGCGCATGCCCAGCAGGAAAGCCAGGGCGGTCAGCCCGGCCAGGGCGATCTTGGTCAGGTCTACGATTGGCTCGACCCGCACGCCCTGCGGCCCGGCGATAATCACCGCCACCGGGCGGGCAAAGATGCGCCCGCCTCCGCCCGCCCCGCCGGCTGAGCCGATATCGGGCGCGTCGTTTTCCTGGCTTCTGCCCAGGCCCGAACCGGCGCCGAAAGCCATGACCGAAATCACTTCGGCCGCCGGCAGCACCAGCGTATCTTCGTGGGTCACCGGCTCGCCATACACCGCCTCCACGCTGGCCGCCGCGAGGAAGCTGTCTAGCGTGCTTTCGGCCATCTCCACCGCCGGGGTAGCCGGATAATCATACGCCAGCCCATTATCGTACAGGTCCTCGATTTCGATTGGCTCCAGGTCGTTGTCGTCCATCGCGTCCATGATGAAAACTCCTTTTGCAGGTTCCAAAACGGGTCTGGGGAGCGAAGCGCGCCCCTTGCGGGCGCCAGTCGCTCCCCATTTGCCTGTGGATGCGGGCCTATCTACCGGCGGCTCAGCCGGGTCAGGAGCAGGGCGCCGGCCGCCAGGCCCAGGATCGCCAGCACAGCCCGGCGGGTGGGATCGGTCACCGGCAGAATTTGTTCGCCGCCATCCGGCCGGGTCACCAGTACAGCCACCGGGCGGTTCCAAACCAGCCCGCCCAACCGGCCCGGCAGGGGGAAGCGGAAGGCCTGGTGGAATGGGATCAGCCGGTGGCCTTGAAAGACCACCGGCTGGCCGCTAAAGGTTTCAAACCCCGGTTTTATCGCCATTTCAGACCGGCCTCTTTGGCGGGCCTAAAAGGCCGCCGGGCCGCTGCCGGCGTCTGAGCCTTCGTGTGGAGGAATAGACTTGTACGGGTCAGCGTCAATCAGGCCTGGCTCAACGGTATGCGTTTCGTCTGAGGCCAGGGTGCTGGCCGCGGCGGCGGCTCTGGCCGAATCGGTGGGGTTCGATCCGGCCGGGGCGGGCGCGCCGGGGTTGGGCTGATCGCTGCCCCAATGGTCGATCACCTTTTGCAGTTCGTTGTTCACGGTTTGCAGCGCGCCAAGCAGTTCGCTGCGCACTTTGCTCTGCACATCGGTAGAGCGCAGGCGCTCGCCCACCTGTTCTACCCCATCCCGTACCTGTTGGGCAGCCTGGCTGGAGGCCAGGGCGTCGGCTTCTTTCTTGAGGGTGGTTCCCAGGTCGTTCAGCCCGGTTACCATTTCTTCTCGCAGGCGTTTGCTCTCTGGCGCTTCCCAGGCGGCGCGCAGCGCGTCTACCAGGTTGCGGCCCAGGCTCTCAAACTCGCGGCGTAGATTATCTTCGTTCGGCTTTTGCTCGTTCATTATCTGCCTCCTGAAATCATGCGCCTAATTGTGCCGCATTTATGGCGATTAGTCAATTGATTGCTGATTTCGGATTTCTGATTTATGATTGTCCCTCGTCACCCGGAAATCGGGATGTCCCTGGCCGGGCGAGAATGTCCGCGCTGGCCTTCCAGCCCACCGGCGGGGCTGAAGCGTTGCACGGTTGAGCTGATACAATAAGGGCTCTTCCGCCGAAGGCGGGAACTTATCTATATTTTGGGCAACGGTGGGGCGCAGCCCCAACGTTGCCCCAAAATATAGCTTTTTCCCCGGCAAAGCCGGAAGAGCGGTAGCTCCCCACTTAACCGGGGTGGAGGTGACTGGCGAGCTTCGCCTGGAAAGAGGCTTAATTGTGGGTTTTGTCGCACAAAGTACGACAAAACCCACGGAACAACTCTTTTTGAGGCGCTTGCAGAGCGCCATGCCTGTTCCACAGTTTAATGGGGTGGTACCGGAAGAGCCACAATAAGGAAAATATTACAAGAAATGTCTATGAAACGGTGGAGCTTTTTTTCTCTTCTGGCCCTGGCGGGCGTAGGGGTATATGGGGTGCGGCGCCGGCTGATGGGTCGCTGGTTGAAACTGCGCCCGGCCCGCTATGCGGTCAGTGTGCGCCGCGGGCTGCGGATCCCGATGCCCGATGGGGTGGCCCTGGCGGCCGATCTGTATACCCCCAGGGCTAACCGGCTGTTCCCAACCATTCTAATCCGGTCGCCTTACGGGCGCAACGAGGCCGCCGGCCCGGCCGCCTGGATCGTGTCGTTCGCCGCCCGGCGTTTTGCCGAACGCGGTTATATCGTGCTGGCGCAGGATGTGCGCGGCCGGTTCGATTCGCCTGGCGAGTTCGACCCCTTTCGTCACGAAGCGGCCGACGGCCGGGCCACCCTGGCCTGGATCGAGGCCCAGCCCTGGTTCAACGGGTTGGTGGGCATGTGGGGGCCAAGCTACCTGGGCTATGTGCAGTGGGCTGTAGCCCCGCAGGCCCCGCTGTATCTCAAGGCCCTGGCCCCAGCCATGAGCGGGATGCGCTTGCCCATGATGGGGGCCCGGGATGGGGCCATGGGGACCGATTTACAACTGCGCTGGATCCACACCCTCGACGTGATGCAGCGCGCCCGATCCCCGTTCCACTGGCTGCACGCCAGCCGCCTGACCCAGGCGGCGAAAAACCGGGCTATGCGCCGGGCCGCCCGAATAACCAACCTGTGCCAGGCCGATCGCGCCATCACCGGGCGCACGGTGCCGTTTTTCCAGGATTGGCTGGCTCACCCTCAGCTCGATGATCCCTATTGGCAGGCGGTTGATCCCAGCCGCCAGGTGGATCAAATGAGCGCGCCGGCTCACCTGGTGGGCGGCTGGTATGATATTTTGCTGCGCGAAACCGTGGAAGATTACCTCGCCCTGCGTCGGGCCGGTCGAACCCCCTATCTGACCATCGGGCCCTGGCGGCATACTGATACCGCCGGGTTGATCGAATCGCTGCGCCAGAGCCTGGTGTGGTTCGATGCGCATCTGAAAGGCGACCGGCGCTGGCTGCGCGCAAAACCGGTGCGAGTCTATGTGATGGGCAAGGATGAATGGCGCGAGTTTGAAACCTGGCCGCCGCCGGCCCGCTCGCAGAGCTTCTGGTTGCACCCCGGCCAGGAGCTGCATCCAGAGCCGCCGCCCGTCGATAGCCCGCCCGACCAATATACCTATGACCCGCGCCATCCCACGCCCGCCGTGGGCGGCAACCTGTACGGCGCGCACGCCGGGCGGGTGGATAACCGCCGCCTGGAGGCCCGTGCTGACGTGCTGACCTATACCACGCCGCCCCTGGAAGCCGACTTGTGTCATATTGGAACGGCTCATCTCTCGCTGCACGCCCGGTCGGATCAGGAAAGCTGTGATTTTTTTGTTCGCCTGTGCGATGTGCATCCGAATGGGGCGTCTTTCAATATCTGCGATGGCTTTTTGCGCTTGCCGCCGGGCGGCCCAGAGCGCCAGCCAGACGGCAGCCTGCGGGTCGAGATGGACCTGTGGCCGACAGCTCATTGTTTCCAGCGCGGCCACCGGCTGCGCTTGCTCATCGCCAGCGCCGCCCATCCGCGCTGGCACCGCAACTCCAGCCAGCGCCGTCTGCTTGACGACGACGCGGCGCTGCTGCCCGCCCGGCAGACGGTTTATCTGGATTCTACCTGCCGCCTGATGATTGTGGCGTAAACTGGCTGAGGGTACAATGAATGGGGCGTCGGGCCGGGGTGGGGCCGGTGTGGGGCGCGGCGCGACTTTTACCGGCCGGGTGCGTATATAGGGCAAGCGTAGTTTTGCCGATTTTCAACCCTATTGAGGAGGGACGGTGTATGTCCCATAAGCGTTTTTTGCTGTTGATTGGCCTGATCCTGGCGCTTTCCAGCCTGGCTTGCAGTCTGACGGTTAACATCCCGGTCGAAAAAGTGACCACCGGGCCGGTTCGCGAGGAAGCGATCAACGTGCCTGCTTCTGCTGCGGAGGTGACCGATCTGACCCTGGCTTTTGGGGCCGGCGACCTGGAGATCGAAGGCGGCGCCGAGGATGCCCTGGTGAGCGGCGCCGCCAAGTATAACGTGGATGATTTTAAACCTAAGGTGACGCTGCACGCCGATGGCAAGGTCAGCCTGGAGACCGGCAACCTGAACTTGAACGGTATTCCGACCTTCAACGATAAGATCGAAAATCGTTGGGATTTAAAATTAGGCCCTCAGCCGATGGATTTGACGATTAACGCCGGGGCCTACCAGGCGAACCTGGCCCTGGGCGATCTGGCTTTACGCTCGCTGACCGTCAACGACGGGGCGGCCGACGTGCGCCTGAGCTTCTCGGAGCCAAACCGGATCGAGATGGAGCGCCTGACCTACACCACCGGGGCTTCGAACGTGCGCTTGAAGGGCCTGGCAAACGCCAACTTTGCTGAGATGACCTTTCACTCTGGGGCCGGCGATTATACCCTCGATTTTTCGGGCGAACTCCAGCGGGATGGGAAGGTCTCGATTGACTCGGGTATCAGTAATCTGGTGCTGGTGGCCCCAGAGGGCATGTCGGTGCGCCTGATCTTCGAGGGCGGCATGACCAGCATCAAGGCCGGCAAGGGCTGGGAACAGGACGGTAAAACCTACATCCATGCCGGTCAAGGTCCCACCCTGACCATCACCGTCAACATGAGCGCCGGGAATCTGGTCCTGCGCTCGAACTGAGCTTGTATTTTTGGTTCTGCCGGCGAAGCCGGCCTGAAAGCGAGAAAGCCCAGGCAATTCGCCTGGGCTTTCTCGCTTTCAGAAAAACAGCCGTTTACATTTCCAGGGCTTTATAGCCGGGGCCGCTCTTGTAGTAATCGTAGTTGGGCTGGATGTCGGGGGTCAGGTCGACCGTTTCGCCGGCGGCAAGCTGCTTGACGCAGTCCAGCACCACCGCTTCGCCGTGGTGGTTGATGCCTTCGTAGTGACCGGTGAAGCCGATCTTGCTGATATATTCGCCGCCCTTGGCCGAGTAGGAGGACGGTACTTCGTCTTCAGGGAAGATCGCTTCGTAAGGGCATTCCGGGATGCACGCGCCGCAGTCGATGCAGGTGTCGGGGTCGATGTAGTACCACGGCCACTGTTCCTGGGGCTTACCGGGGACGATGCACTCTACCGGGCAGACTTCCACGCAACCCGAGTCGCGCAGGCACAAGCTGGTGATGATATGGGTCATGGGTATCCTCCTTGAATTTTTAATTTGGGGCTGAAACGGCCAATTTTGCCCGCCGGGTTTCAAATCATTCATGATTGTAGTATGCCCCGCGTGCTTTGTCAAGCAAGGATGTTTTTCAATCCCCTCCCCTTTAGGAGATGGTGAGTCTTGTGCAAAAAATCTTGACAGGAATACCCTACTTGCGTATCATCAATGGGTGATAGGAATCTGAATCACCGTCAGTGCATCGAGGGCGGGCAACTGAATGCAATCCGCTTTTGTATCTTCCAACTTCCAAAGGAGGCTCTATGTTCCACAAACTGGTTTCAGCTTTAGATCGTAAGCTGGGCTTTGAGGAAGCCCAGGCTCACTGCGACATCCCCTGCGGCATCTACGACCCCATCGGGGCGCAGATCGCGGCGGTGACCGTGGTGCGCATGATCGACCTGATTAACGAATGGGAAGGCAAGACCGGCGGCCAGGGTAAGGAATTTGCCCACGCCCTGGCCCGTTTCACCGCGGTGAAAGAAGAGCATGCCGAGAAAGTCAAGCACGAAGTGCGGGTGATCTTTGGCGACTATATCAAACCGTCTCACGTCGAGAAATTCCCCGAACTGCCTGCGCTGTCGCATCAGATCATGATGCAGGCTTCGAAAGCCCGCCAGACGATGGACCGCCAGGCCGCCCTCGACCTGGTCGAGATGGTCAACAAATTCACCGAAATGTTCTGGGCCACCAAGAACATCCAGACTCGCCGGGCTAAATCGCCCTACAACCCGCCGCTGGAGCTGGTCTACCCCGTCATCCCGTAAATGTTGAAGTTCTTAAAGGTGACAGGCGAAAGCCTGTCACCTTTTTTTGAAGCGGGCGATTACGTGCTGGCCCTGCGGCCGCCGTTGGCTGGCTGGGGGCTGCGACCAGGCCAGGTAGTGATCTTTCGCCATCCATATTATGGCACGCTCATCAAGCGCCTGGAGCGCGTCCTGCCCGACGGTGAGTTGTTCGTGGTTGGGACGCATCCCGAAAGCGTCGATAGCCGTGCATTTGGCCCCATCCCCCGCCGCTGGGTTACCGGCCGGGTGGTCGGGCGGATCAAAAAATCTCTTTGAGGTAGCGCCCGGTGTGCGAGGCTGGGCAGGCGGCGATAGCTTCCGGCGGGCCGGCCGCCACGATAGATCCGCCGGTCTGCCCCCCCTCTGGCCCCAGGTCGACGATCCAATCGGCGGTTTTGATAATGTCCAGGTTATGCTCGACGACAATCACGGTGTTGCCGGCGTCTACCAGGCGGTGCAGCACGTCCAGCAGGCGTTGGATGTCGGCAAAGTGCAGGCCGGTGGTCGGTTCGTCCAGGATGTAAACGGTGCGCCCGGTGGCGATTGCGCTCAGTTCTTTCGCCAGCTTCACGCGCTGCGCCTCGCCGCCGCTCAGGGTCAGGGCGCTCTGCCCCAGCTTGATGTAATCCAGGCCCACATCGTGCAGGGTTTGTAAAATGCGGGCGATGCCCGGGTACGGGGCGAAGAATTCCAACGCCTGCTGCACGTCCATATCCAGCACCTCGGCGATGTTCTTGCCTTTGTACAGGATGTCGAGCGTGGCCCGGTTGAAGCGCTGGCCGTTGCACTCTTTGCACGTCACCCATACGTCGGCCAGGAAGTGCATCTCCACCTTTTTATATCCATAGCCGGCGCAGGCCTCGCAGCGCCCGCCCTTGACGTTGAAGCTGAAGCGGCTGGCCCCATAGCCCAAAGCCCGGGCCTCGGGTGTGCTGGCAAACACCGCCCGGATTTCCGGCAGCACCCCGGCGTACGTGCCGGGGTTCGAGCGCGGGTTGCGCCCGATAGGCTCCTGGGTGATGTTGACCACCTTGTCGATCTGTTCCAGCCCGGTAATCGCATCGTACGGGCCGGGAACGGCCTGGGCCTTGTGCAGCAGGCGCGACAGAGCCGGGTACAGGGTGTGGGCGATCAGGCTGCTCTTGCCCGACCCGCTGACTCCCGTAACGCAGGTTAGCGCGCCGAGCGGAAAACGCGCTTCCAGGTTCTTCAGGTTATGCAGCCTGGCCCCGTGAATGGTCAGCCAGCTGTGCGGCGCGCTCCGTGTCCCACCGTCTGGCCCATGCACCTGGACCTGCCCCGACAGATAGCGCCCGGTGAGCGAGTTCGGGTTGGCCATCACCTCCTGGGGCGTGCCAGCGGCGATCAGTTCGCCGCCCAGCACGCCGGGGCCGGGGCCGAGGTCGATCAGCCAGTCGGCGGTGCGCATGGTTTCGGCGTCATGCTCTACGACCAGCACTGTATTGCCCTGGTCGCGCAGTTGGGTCAGGGTGTCGAGCAAGGCCCGGTGATCGCGGGTATGCAGGCCGATGGAAGGCTCGTCCAGAATATACAGCACGCCCACCAGCCCGCTGCCGATCTGGCTGGCCAGGCGGATGCGCTGGCCCTCCCCGCCCGAAAGGGTGGGCGCAGGCCGGTCGAGGGTCAGATAGTGCAGCCCTACATTGCGGATGAAGCGCAGGCGTTGGCGGATTTCCTCCACCATCTCGCCGCCAATCTGGCGCTGTTCGGCGTTGAGCTGCTCGGGCAGGCGGCTGATCCACTCGTACAGGGCTTCGATGCTGTACTGGGATAGCTCGGCCAGGCGCTTGCCGCCCACCGTCACGAAGCGGGCCTGCGGGTTGAGGCGCTCGCCCTGGCATTTGGGGCAGGGGAGCTGGCTCATGAACGACATATAGAAGCGCCGGGTGTATTCCGAATGGGTCTGGCGGAACAGGCGATTGATGTTGTAGACCGCCCCTTTGACCTCTTGCAGGCTTTCGCCGCGCCATTCGCCCCGGTCGGATTCCATCTCGAAGGCGAACTTGATCCGTTCGCCGTCCGAACCGTACAGCAGCACCTGGCGGAAGGATTCGGGCAGCTCATTCCAGGGCTGGCGCAGGTCTACCCCGTAATGCTCGGCGATGGCGCTCAGGTTTTTCAGCGACCAGTTGCTTTCACCCTTCTTCTTGATGTCGCCCCACCAGGGCGAAGCGCCGTCCAACAGGCTGCGCTCGGGGTGGGCGATAATCAGGCCCGGGTCGACCTGCAGTTTCACCCCCAGGCCGTTGCATTCGTCGCACATCCCCAGGGGCGAGTTGAAGCTGAACAGGTTTGGCTCCAATTCGGGGAAGCTCAGATCGCACACCGGGCAGGCGTTATGCTCGCTGAGGGTCAGAGTCTCGCCGGGCTGCCCATCCCGCCCTACGAACTGGACGATCAGCGTTCCCTTGCCTGCCCGCAGGGTGGTTTCGACCGAGTCGCTCAGTTGCTTGTCGAAGTCGCTCCTCGCCCCTTCGCCCCTTTCCGAAGGGGCGAGAGGCGCGCCCAGGCTTTGTTCTCCCTCGCCCGGTAGGGCAGAGCCAGCCGGAGAGAAAGGGGGTACCACCACCCGATCCACCACCAGCTCGATGTTATGCCGGGCGTGTTTGTCCAGGGCGGGCAGCCCGGCTTGCAGGTCGAACATCTGCCCGTCGATGCAGGCCCGGGTATAGCCGTCTTTGAGGGCCTGGGCCAAGGTGCTTTTGAACTCGCCCTTGCGGTTGCGCAGGATGGGGGCCAGTAGATGGAAGCGCGTCCCGCCCGGCAGACGGGCCAGTTGGTCGGCGATTTGCTGCGCCGATTGGGGCGTGACCGCCCGCCCGCACTGCGGGCAGTGGGGAACGCCGATGCGGGCGTACAGCACCCGCAGATAGTCCTGCACCTCGGTGACCGTGCCGACTGTAGAGCGTGGGTTGCGGCTGACGGTCTTCTGTTCGATAGCAATGGCCGGGCTGAGGCCGGTGATCTGGTCCACCTGGGGCTTTTCCATCTGCTCCATAAACTGGCGGGCGTAGGATGACAGGCTCTCGACATAGCGGCGCTGACCCTCGGCGTAGATCGTATCAAAGGCCAGCGACGACTTGCCGCTGCCGCTGACCCCGGTGACCACCACCAGCTTGTGGCGCGGGATGCGCACGTCGATGTGCTTGAGGTTATGCTGGCGAGCGCCGCGCACCCAAATATCGCCTATGCCGTCCCACGTGGCGGCGTACAGCGTTGAGTCGGGCGGAATGTCGTACGGCACATAGCGCAGGCGCGGCCGGGGCGGCGCCGGGCTGGGTTCGCCGGCCAGCCCGGCCAGCCGCTCGGCGTCCGAAAGCTGCAGCCCGTTGGCCTGGGCCGGGTTGGCCGCCTGGTATTCTTCGCCCAGGTCGATCCCCGCCAGGCGCAGGCGCGATCCGATCTGCCGGGTGCGCGGCAGCGCCTCGAACAGCTCGCTCAGTTCGGTGAAGTTCTCGTCGGGGGCCAGGGTCAGGCGGGCCAGCCGGTCGAGCAGGGCCTTATCTTCCACGCTCAGGCTGCTTTCGGACTTGTGGATCAGGTCGTCGCTGTCCAGCACGCCCGGCTCTAGCTTGTTGAGCGAGTCGAAATCGTGCAGCAGGTTGCCCCGGATGCAGGGCAGCCCCTTCCAGTGGCCGTTGAAGCGAAACAGGTCGGAACGCACCTGGCCGGCGCGGGCCAGTTCCCAGGCTGAACCGGCCAGGAAAAAGTCGCGCCCGCGCTCCAGTTCGGTCGTGTCGGTCAGGATTTCCAGCGCTTCTTTGAAGATTGGGTCGATCTCGGCGTCGGTCAAAATCCATTCGCCGCGCCCCGCGTCCCAGTATTCCGTGATCCAGTGGTCGATGTAGAACGGGCCGCCGGGGTCGAGGTACTTGGCAAAGCCCACCCGCATGCGGGCGGGAATGCCCTTGTGGCGCAGCATCGAGACCAGCAGCAGGGCGAAATCGCGGCATACGCCCACCTGGCGTTGGGCCGGCGGACGGGGCTGGGCCAGCGGGGCGTTATCCACGGCTTGCAGCCGCTCCAGCCGCTGGCGGATGGTGTGCAGCCGCCACTCGGCCCGCTGCTCGGGGCTGGCGTCGATGTGATAGTAATCGAGCATCAGGCGGTGCAGGATCAGTCCCTGCACGACCGCGCACAGCTCGCCGGGAGCATCCGGCAGGGGGTCGTAAAGATGGGCATAGGGCCCAGGGTCAGAAATGGGGGATTGTTGGGTGTAATAATTCAGAATGGGGTCCATAAAGTTTTCCTCTCCGAATTATCCGAATAAACGTTCTATTTTGGGCTTAATTCTACCACCAATCGGGTAGCTGGCAGAGAGGTGCAGCGCGCCTTTGTACTCGGCGACTTGGGGATGATTTTCAGAAAACCCGGCGTTCTGTGGTTTAATCCTCCTATGTCGCCTGCGCCTGCTTCTGAGATAGACCGCCATCCGCCAGTTTCGCCCCTGTTGGTGCTGGGCCTGGGCATCCTGGCGACCTCGACCGCCTCTATTTTCATCCGCTTTGCCCAGGCTGAGGCTTCAGCCCTGGTGATCGCCGCCTGGCGGATGACGTTTGCCACGCTGATCCTGGCGCCCCTGGCCCTGACCCGTCGCCAGGCCGAGCTGAAAGGGCTGCGGCGCAGCGACCTGGGGCTGGGGCTGCTGGCCGGCTTCTTCCTGGCGGTGCATTTCGTCGCCTGGATCAGCTCGCTGGCTTATACCAGCGTCGCCAGTTCGGTGGTGTTGGTCGATACGGCGCCGCTGTGGGTGGCCCTGGCTGCCCCGCTGATTTTGAAAGAGCGCATCACCCGCCCGGTGTGGGTGGGGTTGGGGTTAGCCCTGGCGGGCGGCCTGCTGGTGGCCCTCAGCGATGGCTGCCTGGTCCAGTTGGGCGGGCTGGTTTGTCCGCCGCTGGCCGAGTTCGGGGCCGGGCGGGCCATCCTGGGCGATGGGTTGGCCCTGGTGGGCGCGGTGACTGCGGCAGCCTATCTGCTGATTGGACGGCGGGTGCGGGCCCGGGTCTCGCTGCTGAGCTATATCTTCCTGGTGTATGGCATGGCAGCCATCGTTCTGGTGATTTTGGCCTGGATCGCTGGAGCGCCTGCGTTGCGCTATTCGGCGGTCACATTCGGTTGGTTTTTGCTGCTGGCGCTGATCCCGCAGCTGTTGGGGCATACCTCATACAACTGGGCCTTAGGGTATCTCTCGGCGGCTTACGTTTCGCTGACCTTGCTGGGTGAGCCGGTCGGCTCGACCCTGCTGGCCTATCTGCTGCTCGGCGAAACCCCCGGCCCGTTCAAGCTGGCCGGCGGGGCGCTGATCCTGGCCGGGCTGCTGGCGGCCTCGCGCCGCGCCCGTTGAAGGGACGCAGAAATTTTGGATCGGGTATAATCGTCCTATGAATAGCCTCAATAAAACCACGTCGATGTCTGCCCAGGATAAAATCCGGGCTTATGTGGGGGTGATCCTCACCGGGGCGATGCTGGTTCTGCCGGTAATCGCATTTTTGATCGGCTGGCAGATGTGGGACGCCAGGCGCGGCATCCTGCTGGCCCTGGTCACGTTCGCAGCGTTCTTCCTGCTCTCGGCTCTGACCTTCCGGGGCATCAAAAATCCTTCGGCGCTGCTGGCGGTTATCCCGTTTGTGTTGGGGATGCTCTACCAGATCAGCCCAGCCGACCTGCCCCTACCCATCGACGACACGGTGGTGCAGTTGGGCGGCAGCATCCTCTCGTTCATCATGCTGCGCCGCTCGAACCCCGGCCTGCCCTGGTGGACGTTCTTTGCCCTGGCGGGCAGCAGCCTGTACGACCTGTTGGGCATCGCCATCCCCGGCCCCATCGACGAGCTTCTGGTGCAGTTGCTGGCTCTGTACGGCGTGTCGCGCGCCAACCGCCCGGCCAAACTGGAGCCGCCGCAGCAAGGCGGCTAGATGTGGTTGGGAAAGCGATGGTGGGGCGCAGCGCCCAAGATATACAAACGGCTCTCCCGGTTTTGTGGGGAGAGCCGTTTTTGTCACAGCTTTATAACGCGCTCATCACCTGGCCTGTCACGATGTTTCGATAAACTAAGGGGGTACGGAACATATCCATTCGGCGCGTAGAGGCATCCCCCTGCGCGCCAGACTTTGTAACAGGAGAAACGTGATGAAAACCAAGCGCACTATTCGCATCGTGAATTTACTGGTTGTCCTGGCCCTGGCGTTGGGGCTGGCAGCCTGCGGCGGTGGGGCCGCCCCGGCCGCCACCCAACCGGCCGCCGCCCAGCCCGCCGCCGCCCAGCCCGCCGCCGCCCAGCCCGCCGCCGGCGGCGCCGTCAAGCTGACCCTGGGGGCCTATACCACCCCGCGCGAAGCCTATAAAGAACTGATCCCGATTTTTACCAAACAATGGAAAGAAAAAACCGGCCAGGACGTGACCTTTGAAGAGTCGTATCTGGGGTCGGGAGCGCAGTCGCGGGCCATCGTGGAAGGCTTCGAAGCCGACGTGGCCGCCCTTTCGTTGGAAGCCGACATCACCCGCATTCAGAAGGCCGGGCTGATCACCCACGACTGGAAGAGCGGCCCCTATAAAGGCATGGTCAGTGATTCCATCGTGGCCTTTGCCGTGCGCAAGGGCAACCCGAAGGCGATCAAAGACTGGGCCGACCTGGGCAAGCCCGGCCTGGAAGTGCTGACCCCCAACGTCAAGACCAGCGGCGGGGCTATGTGGAACATCCTGGGCCTGTATGGGGCCGCCAAGCGCGGCTTTGTGGACGGCGTGGCGAAGGACGACGAAGCTGCGGCGACCAACTTTATGCTCAGCGTGCTGAATAACGTGACCGTGATGGACAAGGGCGCCCGCGAGAGTATCACCAACTTCGAGAAGGGCGTGGGCGACGTGGCGATTACCTACGAGAACGAAATCCTGGTGGGCCAGATGAACGGCCAGGATTACGAGATGGTTATGCCGCGCTCGACGATCTTGATTGAAAACCCGGTGGCGGTGATCGACACCTATGCAGACAAGCACGGCACGCGGGCCGTGGCCGAAGCTTTCGTGCAGTTCCTGTTCAGCAAGGAAGCTCAGACTATCTTTGCAAAATACGGCCTGCGCTCGCCCGACCCCGACGTGGCGAAGGAAACCGCCGCCAAGTTCCCGGCGGTCGAAGACCTGTTCAGCATCGACTACTTTGGCGGTTGGGAAGCGGCTACCCCGGCCCTGTTCGGCGACCAGGGCCTGTATACCACTACCGTTGCTAAGGTGCAGCGCTTGAACCAGTAGATTTGGTTCTTCCGGCTTGGCCGGGAAAGAGGGTATATTTTAGAGAAAATGGGCGGCGTAGCCGCCCATTTTCTCTAAAATATAGAAGCATCGTCGCCTTTGGCGGAAGAGCTGTAAATCTTAATCCTCTTATGCCGCGGCGGCGCGAATCGATGGGGGGACATTTTGCTTGGCCCACGCCAGCGCGAGCAGCTTTTTGAAGGCGCTTGAAGAGCGCCATACCTGCTCCACGGTTGAATGGGGGGACCGCTTTTCTCTCTCAGGGATGGCGAGCAGCCTGGCTGCCCGCCATCCCTGCGCTTAACTGGCGCGGCGCGCTGCCGGCGTTGGCCTCGACCACCGCCAGCCAGACCATGCCCAGCACGCCCAGGTTGGGATAGACCAGGTAGCGCGGCGACCAGGTGGGTTGGAATTTCTCTTTGAACTCGTGCAGACCTTTGAAATTATAGAATTGATTGACATGCTCGAAGATGAAATGCAGCGCCCGTTCGGCCGCCGGGTCGTTGGGCTGCTCGCCCACCCCCGCCAGGGCGCTCAGGCCCAGGTTGAACGTATCGTAGCCCTGTTGTTGGGCGTACTGGAGCAGCGAGATGAACAGGTAGTCCATCGTCCCTGGCTCCACTTCCTGGCGGCGGCGCATCAGATCAACCGACAGCTCATTGCGCTGATATTCGGGCAGCAGGCTGGCGAAAGCGGTCAGGCGGCCCTCCGGGTTGTAGACGATGCCAATCGCGCCCGAACGGATATAGTCGTCGTCGAACCAACCGAGCGAAAAGCGCTTTTCTGAGCCATGCACCAGGGTCAGCCATTCATCGCTGACCTCGCGCAGATCTTCCAGCAGGTCGTCGTTCAACCCGGGCGGCTGGACGACAAAGCGATAGCCCTCCCGGCTGAAGCGGTTGGCCGAAGTGCGCAGCGCCTTGACCGCATGCCCGGCCAGGCTGAAGGTGTGCAGATCGACGACGGCTTCCTGGCCGATGATCTGGGCCTCAAACCCGGCCTGGCGGTAGGCGGGCAGGGTTTCGGGCAGGGTCTGGTAGAACGTTGGAATCCAATCGTTGCGGCTGCAAAGCTGTTGAAAGGCGGTGATGGCCTGGGGCAGGTCTTGGGGTGGGCCGATGGGGTCGCCCAGGGCTACCGCTACCCGGCGATGCACCGCATAGGCCACCAGTGAGCCGTCGGGGGTGAACAGGTAGGCTTTATCGGGGAACAGGGTCATGCGGGCCAGCGGGGTACGCCCGTAGCGGGCCACGATGTCGGCGGCGCGCTGGTGCTCGGCGGCGCTGGCCGGGGCGCGCAGCAGCACCGGGCGCAGCAGCATCAGCGCGGCGTAGCCCAGGGTCGCCAGGCCCACGATGTAGATCGAAGCGGCAAAGTAACGCCCGAAACCGGTGATCGGTTCGAGGCCGGGATCGTAGAACTGGGTGAACATTACCAGGGTCTGGCGCAGGGCGGCCGGCAGATCGTATTGGGTCCGGTAGTGCCGGTCGAGCAGGTAGAACCCCAGCGCGCCATACGCCAGGGTAAACCCCAGGGCCGCGCCCAGCATTCTGACCCCCTGGCGGAGGGAGGGTGGGTCGGATAGGGTGTGAAACTCATCCCGCTGCCAGATCAGCCAGGCTGCCAGGGCAGCCGCCAGGGCGGCCTCTTCCACATCCAGCCCTTTGAGCAGATGACTGACCGCCGAGACGCCCAGGACGGCCAGGGTGATCCACCAGGCGGTGTGCTTACGCCGCCACAGCCCGCGCGCCAGCAGCAGCAGGGCAAACCCGGCCAGCGTTACCGTAAGCTGCCCGCCCTGGCGCACGAACAGGGGCGAGAAGCGCTCCAGCAGGCGCAGCCGGTCGCTCCAGGCGGGCAAGAGGGCCGATAATACATTGATCACGCCCATCAAGCCGGTCAGCAGGGCGATAAAGCGCACGGTCCACTTTTCGCCCAGCGAGCGTTCTTGCGGGCTGAAGGTCTTGACGCGCCGCAGCAGCAGGAAGCCCACCACCAGGGGGATCCAGAACGTCAGGCCGCGGAAGACCAGGGCCACGGCAGCGGCGGTGGCGGGCGGCACATCCAGGCTTGCAAAAGTCAGCGCCATGACCCCCTCGACCACGCCGATCCCCTGGGGGGTAATCGAGACGATCAGGAACAGGATCCCGATGGCAAACCCGGCTACCAGCGGCCAGAATTCGATGGAATAGCCGAAGGCCCGGAAAACCAGATACAGAATCAGGATTTGGGCCAGGTGCGCCCCCAGGGCGGCGGCCAGGGTGCGGGCCAGGCGCAGCGGGTGGCTGGCGGCGGCCGCCGCGGCCTGGCTGAACTCGGCCGCGGCGCGCTCGGCCCAGTCGTCGGCCAGCAGTGGGGGGCGCTTCAGCCAGCGGGCCAGCCGGTTGGCCTGGTTCTGCGCCCAATTCAGCAGGCGGTGCAGCGCTTCGGGCTGCCACAGCCCCAGGGCCGGAATGCCGATCAGCCCCAGGATAATGACCAGCAAGATCAGCGAGCCGGCGATTTCATAGCTGGTCAGGTCATGCTCTAGAAATAGATAGAGCATTCCCACGGCCAGGATGAACTGAAAGGCGCTGTAATCGGCGATCAGTTGAAGGAAGGCCCCCACGGTGACGTGCGACCTGGGCTGGCCGCGCCGGCCCAGGTCGTCTACAAACAAGGCCGCGCCGGCCGCGCCGCCGCTGGGGGCCACCACATTCACGAACAAGGAGCTGAGCGTTACCGGCAGCAGTTCAATGACCCGGCTCTTCACCTCCACCGTCCAGAATGCGGCTTTGTAGGAAAGCGAAAAAACCAGAAAATACAGCCCCAGGCCCAGGGCGGCCAGCGCCAGCCAGCTGCCCTGAGCCTGGGCCAGCGTATTACTCAATTCTTTAACCTGAGCATAGTGGGTGATGATCACCCACACAAAAGCAACTACCAGCAGGCCAAAGATCCAGCGCCGTTTCATGCCGGCCGATGGGTTATTGCCCAACCGCTACCAGGCCATTCAGCAGGGTCTGTTTGTCGGCTTCGCTCAGTTTGGCGCTCGGATGCTGGATCAGATATACCGCCGGCGGCATCTCGCCCCTTTTTAGCACTTTGCCGATTTCTTCGGCGGCTTCCCCGGCCTCGCCGCGCTCGCCGTGGACGGCCCCATTCCAATCGGAGAAATTCAGCCGCGAGCGGCCTTCGTCTACGTCGTGCTGCACCAACCACGAGACCGGAGCGATGTGGCTGTACCACGGCCAGACCGTCTCATTGCTGTGGCAGTCGAAGCAGGCCCGCCGGGCCACTTCCCGCGCCTGCGGGCTGGCCCACTGCGGCTCTTGCACTACGGGCGGATTGGTATGCTGGCGCCCATATGGCACAAGCTGGATCAGGATGAACAGTGCCGCCAGTCCCAATAGAGCGTACCCAATGATCTTCTTCATGTGACCTTCCTTTA